>NZ_JBVVQS010000099.1:0-346954 GCF_055811575.1 Mesorhizobium sp. WSM4815
TTTTATAAGAGACCGGCTGGGCGGGGGCTGGTTGGGCGGGCGCGGTGTCCTGCGCCATCGCTGGCGACAGCGACAGCGCCGTCAGCCCGAATGCCAGGCCAAGGCTGGCGAGCGACGCGCGGTGGAACAATAAGGACATACAATTAACTCCAATGGGGGATAGCTAGGGCGGGATGGCTTCCAGACCAGCCGGATTGTGGCGGAATTTGGCACGGTCGTCAGGGCCAGCGCGCCGTTGACATCGTTTGAGCCCCCTCTTATCTGTCCAACGACTTTGCGTCCAGAACCGTTTTCCGGGCGCTTTTTGCGTTTGTCCGCGTTTCACGTGGATTTGATGGGGCCGGCCGGCACCCGTCGCAACGACTTGGAATGCTATCGAAAGGACCATTGAATGGTCAGTTTTGGCGGTCTCGCCCGTAAGGTTTTCGGCTCCTCCAACGATCGCCGGGTCAAGTCGACCCGACCGCGCGTCGAAGCGATCAACGCCATGGAAAACGAGATGCGGGCGCTCTCCGACGCCGAACTGACGGCCCGCACGGAAAAATTCCGCCAGGACGTCGCCAACGGCGCCAGTCTCGACGATCTCCTGGTGCCGGCCTTCGCCACCGTGCGCGAGGCGGCGCGCCGCGTGCTCGGCATGCGCCCGTTCGACGTGCAGCTGATCGGCGGCATGGTGCTGCATAATGGCGGCATCGCCGAGATGCGCACCGGCGAGGGCAAGACGCTGGTCGCCACGCTGCCCGTCTATCTCAACGCGCTCGCCGGCAAAGGCGTCCATGTCGTCACCGTCAACGACTATCTTGCCACACGCGACTCCGAATGGATGGGCCGCGTCTACAAATTCCTCGGCCTTACCGTCGGCGTCATCGTCCATGGCCTGTCCGACGAGGAACGCCACGCCGCCTATGCCGCCGACGTCACCTACGCCACCAACAACGAGCTCGGCTTCGACTATCTGCGCGACAACATGAAATACGAGCGCGCCCAGATGGTGCAGCGCGGCCACAGCTACGCGATCGTCGACGAGGTCGATTCCATCCTGGTCGACGAGGCGCGCACGCCGCTGATCATTTCCGGTCCGCTCGAGGACCGCTCGGAAATGTACAATACCATCGACGCCTTCATGCTGAAGCTCGAGCCGGCCGACTATGAGATCGACGAGAAGCAGAAGACCTCGATCTTCACCGAGGAGGGCACCGAGAAGCTGGAAAACCTTTTGCGCGACGCCGGCCTGCTCAAGGGCGAGTCGCTCTACGACGTCGAGAACGTCGCCATCGTCCACCACGTCAACAATGCGCTCAAGGCGCACCAGCTGTTCCAGAAGGACAAGGACTACATCGTGCGCAACGGCGAGATCGTCATCATCGACGAATTCACCGGCCGCATGATGCCGGGCCGCCGCTATTCGGAAGGCCTGCACCAGGCGCTCGAGGCCAAGGAGCATGTGGCGATCCAGCCGGAGAACCAGACGCTCGCCTCCGTCACCTTCCAGAACTATTTCCGCCTCTACAAGAAGCTCGCCGGCATGACCGGCACGGCGCTGACCGAGGCCGAGGAATTCGCCAACATCTACAATCTCGACGTCACCGAGATCCCGACCAATCTGCCGGTCATCCGTATTGACGAGGACGACGAGGTCTACCGGACCGTCGAGGAGAAGTACAAGGCGATCGTCAGGGAGATCAAGGAAGCCCGCGAAAAAGGCCAGCCTACCTTGGTCGGCACCACCTCGATCGAGAAATCCGAGCTGCTGGCCGCACGCCTGCGCAAGGAAGGTTTTGCCGATTTCGAGGTGCTGAACGCCCGCCACCATGAGCGTGAGGCGGCGATCGTCGCCCAGGCGGGTAAACCCGGCGCCATTACCATTGCCACCAACATGGCCGGCCGCGGCACCGACATCCAGCTCGGCGGCAATGCCGACATGCGCATCGCCGAGGAGCTTGGCGACATGCCGGCCGGCCCCGAGCGCGACGCCAGGGAAAAGGCAATCCGCGACGACGTCGCCCGGCTGAAGGAGAAGGCGCTCGCCGCCGGCGGCCTCTACGTGCTCGCCACCGAACGCCATGAATCGCGCCGCATCGACAACCAGTTGCGCGGCCGCTCAGGCCGCCAGGGCGATCCCGGGCGCTCAAAATTCTTCCTGTCGCTGCAGGACGATCTGATGCGCATCTTCGGCTCCGAGCGCATGGACGGCATGCTGCAGAAGCTTGGCCTCAAGGAAGACGAGGCGATCATCCACCCCTGGATCAACAAGGCGCTGGAAAAGGCGCAGAAGAAGGTCGAGGCGCGCAACTTCGACATCCGCAAGAACCTGCTGAAATATGACGACGTCTCGAACGACCAGCGCAAGGTGGTGTTCGAGCAGCGCCTCGAGCTGATGGACGGTGAAGGCCTGTCCGAGACCATCGCCGAAATGCGCGAGGGCGTCATCGAGGAGGTCGTCGCCAAGGCCATTCCCGAAAACGCCTATGCCGAGCAGTGGAACGTCGCCGGCCTCAAGGCCGAGGTCGCCGAATTCCTCAATCTCGACCTGCCCATCGAAGACTGGGTCAAGGAAGAGGGCATTGCCGAGGACGACATCCGCGAGCGCATCAGCCAGGCCGCCGAGACCGCTGCCAAGGAGCGTGCAGAGCGCTTCGGCCCCGACGTGATGGCCTATGTCGAGCGCTCCGTGGTGCTGCAGACGCTCGACCATCTGTGGCGCGAGCACATCGTCAACCTCGACCACCTGCGCTCGGTCGTCGGCTTCCGCGGCTACGCCCAGCGCGATCCGCTGCAGGAATACAAGGGCGAGGCGTTCGAGCTGTTCCAGGCAATGCTGGGCAATCTTCGCCAGGCCGTCACCGCGCAATTGATGCGCGTCGAACTGGTCCGCCAAGCCGCCGAAGCGCCGCCGCCCGAGGCGCCCGACATGTTCGGCAGTCATCTCGACGGCACCACCGGCGAGGACGATTTTGACGGCGGCGAGACCGGTCTTCTGGTTCGCCAGGAGACCCACGCCGCCGTTGCCCCCGAAAACCGCGACCCGCAAAACCCCGCCACCTGGGGCAAGGTCGGCCGCAACGAGGCCTGCCCGTGCGGGTCAGGGAAAAAGTACAAGCATTGCCATGGGGCGTTCGCGTAAGCACCCACTTCCCTTCTCCCCCGTTCACGGGGGTGAGAAGTGGTCCGCGAAGCGGACGGAAAGCCAATTGCTTGGCTTTCCGAACGACGAACGCCCGTAGCGACAGCGAAGGGCCTGGGTGCCCGAAGGGCGGATGAGGGGCGACGCCAACGCCCACGATTAGCCAATCTCCCCACCCGTGGGGGATGGCCGGCTGGCGAGAGGGGGGCGCTGTCCCGTCGACACCGGAAATGGGCCTTCAGCTCTTATTTCTTTCCATCAGCTGGCCTGTCGTTTCGTCGCGTTCTGCCGCGAACGGTGACCCACCCAACCGTTTCTTAATGTGTTTTGACTACACCCAGACCCGAAAAGAAGCCGAAAACGGAGTGTGATCAGGGTGCGCTTTTCCGCGGCGACGACAGCCGGGCGGTTTCTGCCGCAGCGCCTTGCGCTGCGCGCAAAGCCGCTGCTTGGCCGCATCGATGCCGTGCTGTTCACCGCCGACGAGCGCGGCGAAGCCAGCCGCATGTCGCTGATAGCCTTTTCCATCCGCATCGTCAGCGCCGTCATCGCTTTCGTCAGCCAGGTGCTGATGGCGCGCTGGATGGGCTCGTTCGAGTATGGCATTTTTGTCCTTGTCTGGGTGACGATGGTCATCGTCGGCAATCTCGCCTGCCTCGGCTTCCACACCTCGATCATCCGCTTCATTCCCGAATATCGCGAGCGCAACATGCTGGCCGAACTGCGCGGCATCGTGCTGACCAGCCGCCTGTTCGTGATGGTTGCCTCGACGGCGATCGCCGGGCTGGGTGCGCTCGGCGTCTGGCTGCTCTCGCCCTTTATCGAGAACTACTATGTCGTGCCATTCATTCTCGGCCTCATCTGCATGCCGATGATCGCCATGTCCGACCTGTTGCAGGGGCTGGCGCGGGCCAACTCGTGGGCGCTGTTTGCGCTGGCGCCGACCTATCTTGTGCGGCCGGTGCTGATCCTGGCGCTGATGGTGCTGATGCTTCTGGTCGGCTTTGCGCCCGATGCCAGGACGGCGATTTTCGCCTCGATCGCCGCCACCTATGCCACCACGCTCGGCCAGCTCATCGGCATCACTGCGCGCATCGGCAAAAAAATTCCAGCCGGGCCGAGGAAGCTGCATTTCGCGCAATGGTTCCTGGTGTCGCTGCCGATCTTCCTGGTCGAAGGCTTCTTCTTCCTGCTCACCAATGCCGACGTGCTGATGGTCGGCGCCTATATGAATCCTAACGACGTCGCCGTCTATTTCGCCACGGTCAAGACGCTGGCGCTGGTGCATTTCGTCTATTTTGCGGTCAAGGCGGGCGTTGCCCAGCGCTACGCGCAATTCACCCATGGCGAGCCCGAAAAGCTCGCCGCCTTCGCCCGCGAAACCGTGTCGTGGACGTTCTGGCCATCGCTGTTGATGGCGCTGCTGGTGCTGGTGCTGGGCGAGCCGATGCTGAGCTTGTTCGGGCCTGAATTCGTTGCCGGCTACCCGCTGTTGTTCCTGCTGGTCTTCGGCGTCGTCGCCCGCGCCGCCGTCGGCCCCTGCGAAAGCCTGCTCACCATGAGCGGCAACCAGAATATCTGCGCCGCCGTCTACGCCATGACGCTTGCCCTCAACATCGGCCTAAATCTGGTGCTGATCCCGCTTTTCGGCCTGTGGGGCGCGGCGATGGCCACCGCCTTCGCGATGATCTTCGAGGCCGGCGCGCTGTCCTTCACGGTCTGGCGCAGGCTCGGCATCGTCATGGTCATTTTCGTAGCCGCCAAAGGAGCCGCGTGATGGCTGCCATCCCGTTGCTCGAGGAAACCAGCGGCGGCCCGGCCGGCGCCCTGGTGTCGGGCCTCGCCGGGCTCGCCCGCGAAGCCGATCCCGCCCATATCGAATTGTTGGCCAACGGCCGGCCCCAGCGCAAACTGGCAATTTACGCCGCCTCCGCCGGCTTCGACCTGGTCGAGGAACTCGACTATCTCTGCGCCCGCACGATCGAGACCAACGTGTTCTTCAACCCGCGCTTCCTGGCACCCGCCATGCCGCGACTGGAAGACCGCGAGGTGCGGCTGGCGGTCATCCGCGACGGCGACGAATACCGCAACCGGCTGCGCTTGCTGGTGCCGTTCTCGGTGGAGCGGCCGGCGACGCCGCTCGGCGTGCGGGTGATGCGCACATGGTCGAGCCCGTTCGGGCCGATCGGCACGCCGCTGGTCGACCGCGACGATCCCGTCGGCGTCATCGAGGATTTTTTCGCGATGCTGTCGCGGCCGCATCTCAAACTGCCGAAAGTCTTCGTGCTGCCCGACATCCGGCTCGACGGCCCGGTGGCCAGCCTGCTGGCCACCGTCGCCGAGACGCGTGGCCTGACGCTGGTCACCACCGGCAAGGCCGAACGGCCGATGCTCGAAAGCGAGATCGACGGCGATGAGTATCTGAAGGCCTCGCTGCGCTCGCACCATTATCGCGAGTTCCGCCGCCTAAAACGCCGCCTCGCCGACCTGGGCAGGCTGGAGCATCAGGTGGCGCGCGGACCGGAAAACATCCGCCACGCCATCGAGCGTTTTTTGACGCTCGAGGCCGCCGGCTGGAAAGGCCGCGAGCGCACCGCCATGGCCATCGACCGCTATCGCGCCGCCTTTGCCCGCGAGGCCGTGCACCGGCTGGCCGAACGGGACCTGTGCCGCATCCATTCACTGACGCTCGATGACCGCACCATCGCTTGCCTGGTCGTCTTCGTCGAGGCCGGCGTCGCCTACACCTGGAAGACGGCCTATGACGAGACGCTCGCCGCCTATTCGCCGGGAACGCTGCTGATGATCGAGGTGACCAGGCAGCATCTCGACGATCCCAACATCATGATGACCGATTCCTGCGCCGTGCCCGACCATCCGGTGATGAGCCGGCTATGGACGGAGCGCCGGCCGATCGGCACGCTGGTCCTCGGCCTCACGCCGGACGCCGACCGCCTCGCCCGCCAGGCGGCGTCGCAGATCCACCTCTACCGCGAAACCCGCAACATGGCGCGCCTGCTGCGCAACCGGGTGAAGAGCTTGCTGGGACGGCGGTAGGGGAAAGTGCGGCTCCCCTTCTCCCCTTGTGGTGGGAGAAAGTGGCCTCGCGAAGCGAGGTCGGATGAGGGGGTGCTCCAGTGGCACCCAACAGCGCTCCGTCCAGAACCGTCTTGACGCTGCGCGCCAATCCACCGCCCGGAACGAGTCACGGGCCTCGCCCGCCCTTCGGGCCCCACAAGGGGAGAAGGCAGAGAGGGGCAGCGCCGGCTGGTGGTCGCGGCGCATCATCCAGGACCATCGCCTGATCTACCGCGCCGCCGCGTCGCTTCGCTCATTGCTCCGGCCTGGGAATGACGAAGGCGCAGGGGCTTACGCTAATCACCAGCGCTGGAAATTGGCAGCTGCAGGCCGGACGGCAGCGACCGTCCACAGTCCCTTTCAGACTCAGTCGAAGAACTGTGTCGAAGGCCTAGGTCATCAGGGTTAATTCTCCCAACCAGCGGAAAGGATTAGCATCGGCGACAATCTCGGCCGCGCAACCAGCATCATTGCCGCCTCGGTCCTGCACGGCCAGAACAAAAATCTGGGAGGAATGCATGACGAAAACAATTCACTTCAGGCGTCGCAGTATTCTCGCTTTGACCGGCCTCATCGGTGCCTGCCTGACTGCGGCCGCAGGTCAGGCCGCCGAGCCCGGCAAGGTCGAGATCGATGCCCTGAAACAATCGCTTTCGAAGTACGAAGACTACAAGGCCGCCATTCGCGACCTCTACCTGTCGACGGTCGGATGCGTTTATTACAGCGGCGAAAAAGTGGCTGGAGCTATGGATTACCCGAAGGGCGCGATGGGCATTCATTTCGTCAACGTCGCGAGCGTCAGCCCGACACCAGATCCGACGCGCCCCAATGTCCTTATCTATGAGCCGGTCGACGGCGGCTTGCGCCTGGTGGCCGTGGAATGGCTTGTTCCGCTGACGCCCGACACCAAGGAGCCGCCGAAACTGTTTGGACAGACTTTCCAGGGGCCGATGGAGGGGCATTATCCGCTTATTCCGGTGGAGTTCTACCACTACGATCTTCACGTCTGGCTGTTCAAAGACAACCCGCTTGGAATGTTCAGCCCGACGAACCCCGACGTGAAATGCGACAACTACGCGTTTCCGATGCCGGAGCAGCCGACCAAGATGGTGCCGGGGCCGATGTAATGGCGACTTAGTCTACGCAATGGCCCGGCCTCAATTGGGGTTATCCCAGATGCGCCTGGGATAACCTCCCACCGAGCTTTCAAGGTGTCTCGGGTAGAAAATGGTGCCCCTAGCCGGGATCGAACCAGCACTCCTTGCGGAACTCGATTTTGAGTCGAGCGCGTCTACCAATTCCGCCATAGGGGCTCAGGCCGGGTGGCCTGGATGGGCGCGGACTATACGGTTGGAGGGCTGTTCGTCAACTGGCCAATTCGGGGTGGCCAATTCCGGGCATTCGGCTTTCGCTCGGCCGCGGCCTTTCGATTTCGTGAAGCTACGGCCATTGTGCGGCGCGAAAAATCTTTCTAGACAGGCAGCGCATTGAAGCGCGTCGCTTCTGGAGAGATTCATCTGGCGCGCTTTTGGTCTTGGTTTTTATGCATTGTTGTCCCAAAGGCGCTGCGCATTTTGGGCGACGTGCATCAGGAGTGCCGATGCTTCGCGGACTTTACGACTGGACCTTGTCGCTGGCGGCGAAGAAATCCGCCGAATGGTGGCTGGCCTTCATCGCTTTCGTCGAAAGCTCGGTATTTCTCGTGCCGGCCGACGTGCTCTATCTGCCGATGGCGCTGTCACGGCCGGATCGCGCCTATCGCTACGCGCTGGTCGCCACGCTGGCCTCCGTTCTGGGTGGCATAGCCGGCTGGTACATCGGCCACTACGCCTATGACTCGGTGGCGCGGCCGATCCTTGAATTCTACGGCAAGTATGACGACTTCGAGACACTGCGCGTCTCGGCGGGCACCGGATTCATCGTCCTGATGCTGATCACCTCCGGCCTCGCCCATCTGCCGCCGATCAAGGTGGTGACGATCCTGTCCGGCGTCATCGGCACGCCTTTGCTGCTGTTCATCGTGCTGGCGATCGTGGCGCGCGGCGCCCGCTTCCTGTTCCTCGCCTGGCTGCTGCGCCGCTACGGCGAGCCGATCCGCGAGTTCATCGAAAAACGCCTCGGCATGATCGCCGGCGCTGGCGCCGCTGCCCTGATTTCGCTCTATATCGTCGTCAAATACGCGTTTTAGAGCATGATCCCGAACCGAAGGTCAGCGTAGCAAAAAGTGGGCGCCGGCTTTCGGAAAAGATCATGCTCAACAAGAAGGCGAACGGCAGATCGATGACAGCGACCGTGAATGCCGACCCTGGACGCCAGCGCATGCGGACGGCGTTGTTCCTCGCCGCCACCATGGCCGCCACCGTCGGTTCGGCGCTGGCCTTCCAGCATCTCGGCGGCTACATCCCCTGCAAGCTCTGCCTGGAGCAACGCACCCCCTATTACATCGGCGTGCCGCTGATGCTGCTGGCGGCGGCTGCGTCGACATTGCGCGCCCCCGCGTGGCTGACACGCGGCCTGTTGGCCGTCGGCGGCCTGCTGATGGTCTACGGCGTCTATCTCGGCGTCTATCACTCCGGTGTCGAATGGGCGTGGTGGCCGGGGCCGACCGACTGTGCAGCGGCTGCCGGTCCGGTCGATACCGGCGGCAAGGGCGTGCTCGATGCGCTCGACCAATTCGTCCCGCCCTCCTGCGACAAGGCGGCCGTGCGCATCCTTGGCCTGTCGCTGGCCGGCTGGAACGCCATCGCCAGTTTTGTCCTGGCCGTCATCGCCTTCCGCGGCGCCTTTGCCCGCGACTGAGCAAACAGGTTCGGGCTGCCTCAGACCTGCTCGACACTAAGGATGTGCATCGGTCCGTGCACTCCCAGATATGCGGCCAGACAGTCCCAGAATTCGTCGAGCAGGGCCATGCCGTCGGCGTCGAAGTCATTTCGTGCGATTAGTAGAAGTTTCCCATTGGCGTAAGTGCAGCTAGGCCGCTCGTGCCAAGTCCGATGGATGCGAAACTCTTGCTCTATGTCGATGGCAGCTTGCGGACCTGAACCCGGCGCCACGTCAAGGCACTCGATCGTGATCTTGTACATGCGGCGGCCAAGCAGCCTCAATGTTTGACGCCGACCCTACGGCTCCAACTCGACATCCCAGTAGAGATAATCCATCCAGCTTTCATGCAGATGGTTGGGCGGGAACAAGCGGCCATTGTTGTGCAGGTCGTGCACCGTCGGCTGAAAAGGTTTCTGCAGCGGCCACATCTTGGCGTGCGCCGGCATCATGCCGCCCTTTCTCAGATTGCAGGGCGAGCAGGCGGCGACGACATTCTCCCACGTCGTCGCGCCGCCGCGATGGCGGGGAACGACATGGTCGAAGGTCAGGTCCTCCGGCGTGCCGCAATACTGGCACTGGAAACGGTCGCGCAGGAAGACGTTGAAGCGGGTGAAGGCCGGATGCCGCGATGGCTTCACATAAGCTTTCAGGCTGACGACGCTCGGCAGCTTCATCGAGAAGGTCGGCGACGACACCGCGTGCTCGTATTCGGCGACGATGTTGACCCGCTCGAGGAACACCGCCTTGATGGCGTCCTGCCACGACCAGAGCGACAGGGGATAATAGCTGAGCGGACGGTAATCCGCGTTCAGCACCAGTGCTGGAAGCCCATCCGGAGATACGGCAACCGTCACGTCATTGACCTCCTTGGTTCAGCGCATGACCCCGAAATCGGTTCGATTTTCGGAAGGGATCATGCGCAGCTTCAAAAAGTCCTACAGCGTCCTTTGCGCATCCAACTGGATGCGCGGCGCTGTAGCCTGTCGGCGCGGATACTGTAAGCCTGACATGACAGGGATGTGAAGCGGCTTGTCGATCAATCGCAGCGCTAAAAATGCATGATTTTCATGCTTTTTTACGGATTCAGCCAGGCGGCGCGGCGTCCCTGCCCCGGGTTTCACGATAATACGCCCAAAAAAGCCGTGATGCGACACCGCGCCACGGGCTCCATGATTCGGCGAGCTTGATCAGCGTTTTCTCGGGCGGGCGCGGGTCGATGCCGAGCGCGTGGCCAACCGCGCTCTGCAGGGCAACGTCGCGTGCCGGGAAGACGTCGGGGTGGCCGGCGGCGAACAGAAGATAGACTTCCGCCGTCCACGGACCGATGCCTGACACCTTGGTCATCGCCGCGATCGCCTCCGCGGCGTCGAGCAAACAGAGATGATCGAGGTCGAGCCCATCGACCACCGCCTGGGCGACGGCGATCAGCCCGCGCTGTTTCGGCCGCGACAGTCCGGCTTCGCGAAAGATGGCTTCGTCAGCGGCAAGGATGGCTTGCGGCGTCAGCGGATCGACGAGTTTTGTCAGCCGCTCGAAGATGGCGTCGGCGCTGGCGCGGGATACCTGCTGCGAGACGATGATCGAGGCAAGGCTTCTGAACCCCGGCTCGGACAGCCGAAGCGGCACCTCGCCGGCCATGCCGCGCACCTTTTCCAGGCGCGGGTCGAGCAGGCAGAGCGCGTCGAGCCCTTGCGAGACGTCGTCGAGCGTGGCGATGCGTTGCATGTCTGCTTGTTCCCGGCGCAAAGTGGCAGATGTAATCAGGCGCAAAGTAGCAACTGGCGAAAGCGCCGCACAACCCGATTGCCGCCGAACGATGACACTCCTGACATTCCGCTTCGCGCCGAGCCCGAATGGCGAACTGCATCTCGGCCATGCCTATTCGGCGCTGCTCAATCAAAAGTTGGCCAGCGCAACCGGCGGGCGGCTGTTGCTGCGCATCGAGGACATCGATACGACGCGCTGCACGCCGGAATTCGAGGCCGGTATTTTTCGCGACCTGGAATGGCTCGGGCTTGGCTGGGAACAACCGGTGCGCCGTCAGTCCGAGCATTTTTCGGACTATCAGACGGTGCTCGATCGGCTGATCAGCGAGGAACTCGTCTACCCGGCCTTCATGAGCCGTGGCGAAATCCGCGCCTTCATTGCCGACCGCGAAAGGCGCGGCCGCGACTGGCCGCGCGACCCGGACGGGGTGCCGCTCTATCCCGCCGTCGACAAGGCGCTGACTATCAAGGAACGCCAGCAACGGATGGCGGAGAATGTGCCCTTCGCCTGGCGGCTCGACGTCGATGCTGCGGTGGCGCGCGTCGGCACGGGTCTGTCATGGCTGGAATTTTCCGATGAAAGCCTTTCCGCGACACGCACGATAGAAGCCCGGCCGCAGGACTGGGGCGACGTGATCGTGGCGCGCCGTGAAATCCCGACAAGCTATCATCTCGCCGTCGTCGTCGACGACGCGCTGCAAGGCGTCAGCCATGTGGTGCGCGGCCAGGACCTCTATTCCGCCACCGGCGTGCAGCGCCTGCTCCAGGAACTCCTCGGCCTGCCGCAATCAGGCTACTTCCACCATCGTCTGGTCCTGGGCCCGGACGGACGAAAGCTGTCGAAGAGTTTTGCCGATACCGGCCTTGCCGCCTTGCGCGAGGCCGGCGCATCACCGGAAGACGTCCGGCGGCTGGTTGGGATTTAGTCCCAGACACGGTCGTTTTTGACAGGGCAGCGACCGGCAGCGAACGGCTCAAAATAAAAGCGCTCTGTAGCGATCCTTCGCGCCCCCCTCTGTCCTGCCGGACATCTCCCCCACTTGAGGGGAGATCGGACTTCATCACTGATTTCGCCAACCACCAACCGTGCAAAAAAGGACGCTGTCCGCGAAGCTGCCGATCTCCCCCCTTGTGGGGGAGATGTCCGGCAGGACAGAGGGGGGCGCTGTCCCTCCGCTATCAAAGGTTCTGCACCGCAGCAGCGTTTTTGATCCTCCCTGACCCAGAGCGCATCCTTCAACTCGGATGAGCCTATGGATCAACCGTTTGGTTTTGCTAGCCGGGTTGAACCGCATTACAGCAGTCCCGTACAAAACCCCTCACCGAGCACGCGGCAGCCTTTCAAAAATGCGCAGCATCAAGCGGTTCATCCCCGCCTCCTTTGTCGTCCTGTGGGCGACCGGCTTCATCGGCGCGCGTTATGCCATGCCGTGGGCCGAGCCTTTCACCTTCCTGGCCGCTCGTTTCGTGCTGGCCGCCGTGCTGTTGGCCACCTTGATGGCAGCACTCGGCTCCAGGCGAGCGACGCGCAAGGAGGCGTTTCACGCGACCGGCGCCGGCATCCTGATGCATGGCGTCTATCTCGGCGGCGTGTTCTGGGCCATCCACAGGGGCATGCCGGCCGGGTTATCGGCCTTGATCGTCGGGCTGCAGCCGCTGATCACCGCAGTGATGGCCGGCCGATTTCTCGGCGAGGCGATCCTGCCGCGCCATTGGGTCGGCCTCACTGTCGGACTTGCCGGCGTGGTCATCGTGCTTTGGCCGAAGCTCGGAACGCTCGGCGGCGGCGTGACGGCCGAGACGCTGGCCGCCTCGCTTGTCTCGGTGCTTGGCATGAGCGCCGGCACGATCTGGCAGAAGCGCTTCGCCTCCGGCGGCGATCTCGTGGCGGCCACCACTTGGCAATATGTCGGCGGTGCATCGGTGATGGCTTTGGCCTCGCTCGCTTTCGAGACGCGAACCGTCATCGTCAATGGCGAGTTGATCTTCGCCATGGCATGGCTGGTGCTGGTGCTGTCGATCGGCGCCATCTTCCTGTTGATGGTAATGATCCGCGACGGCGAGATGTCGAAAGTCGCTTCGCTGTTCTATCTGGTCCCGGCCGTCACCGCGGTCATCGCCTGGCTGTTGTTCGGCGAACAGTTGAACCTGGTCCAGATCGTCGGCATGGCGATCGCGACGTTCGGCGTCGGGCTGGCAACCGCTCAGCCAACCAAAGCATGATCCCAAAAAGTGGGAACCGGTTTCGGCAAAGATCATGCTCAAAACAAGAATCAGCCAACGCGCGCGCGTGCCTCCAGATAGCGGCTGATCGCGGCATTGAGTTCACCGCCGAGAATGAAGATCGCCGAGACCATATAGAGGAAGACGACCGCGACCATGATCGAGGCAAGGCCGGCATAGGTCGTCACATAGGACGAGAAACGGTCGAGATAGGCGGCGAAGATGGTCGACCCGATTAGCCAGGCAATCAGCGTGAAGATGATGCCCGGTATGATCGAGACGAAGCGGCGCTTGCCCGCAGGCAGCCAGTAATGCACCGCGAACAGCCCGCCGACGATGACGACCGAGGCGATGATGTAACGCCACAGCGTGATCGTTCCCATATAGGGTTTTACCCATTCGAAATTGGCCTCGGCCAGCCGCGCCAGCAACGGCGCAAACACCAGAAGCACGCTGATCGCCAGAAAACCTGCCGTGGCGATCAGCACGAAGGCGATGCTCTGTACCCGGCGGTAGATGATGCCGCGCGTTTCGGAAACGCGGTAGGCGCGGTTGAGCGAGGTGCGTAGCGCCTCGATGCCGTTCGAGGCGAAGAAGGCGGCAAGCAGCACGCCATAGGTCAACAGGTCGGTGCGCTGCACGGTGAGCACGTTGAGCACCTCGCGCGCGATCGGCTCGGCGATCTGCTCGGGCCAGGTGTCGAAGACGATATGCACGGCGGTGTCGGCAAAAGCCTGTGCGCCGAGGAAGCTGGCCAGCGTCGTGGCGAAAATCAGAAAAGGGAATAGCGCCATCAGCGCCGTGATCGCCAGATGACTGGCCATTGCCCAGCCATCGTCTGCATCGAAATGGCCGAACGCGTCATAGAGCACGCGCTTGAGGGCTACGATCTTCCGCAACAAGAACCGCGTTCCCTTCGATTGTCTCGACGCCGCGAATATGGGAAGGGATTGCGGCAAATGGCAAGCCTAGGTCAAAGCACGCTTCCTCCTGGAGAAGAGTTGCGCACCATCATCGTCACCGGAGCTTCTTCCGGGATAGGCGCCTATTGCACCCGGGCGCTGAAGGCGGAAGGCTGGCGGGTGTTCGCGACGGCACGCAAGCCGGAGGACATCGCCGCCCTCGAGGCCGACGGCATCGAGGCTTTCTATCTGGATTATCGCGAACCGGGATCCATCGAGACGCTGGTGGCGTCGGTGCTGGAGCGGACCGGCGGCCGGGTCGATGCCCTGTTCAACAACGGCGCCTACGCCCAGCCCGGCGCCGTCGAGGATCTGCCGGTCGCAGCGCTCAGGGAGCAATTCGAGGCGAATGTCTTCGGCTGGCATGACCTCACCCGCCGTGTCGTGCCGGTGATGCGGCGCCAGGGCCATGGCCGTCTTGTCCACTGCTCCTCGATCCTCGGCTTGGCGCCGCTGCCCTTTCGCGGCGCCTATTCGGCGTCGAAGCACGCGATCGAAGGGCTGATGCTGTGCATGCATCAGGAACTCCAGGGCAGCGGCATCCATGTCTCGCTGATCGAGCCGGGGCCAGTGACATCGAAGATCGCCAGCAACGGCCTTGTGTGGTTTCTCAGGAATATCGACCGCGAGAATTCCGTGCACCGCCTCGCTTACGAGGCGCAGCTGCAACGGCTGCAGGCCGGCGGCAGCACGTCACGGCTGAAGCCCGGGCCGGAGGTGGTTCATGCGGCCTTGCGCCATGCGCTTCTGTCGCGGCGCCCGCGTCCGCATTATGTGGTAACGGTGCCGGCCAGGATCGGCGTTATCCTCAAACGCATCCTGCCGGCATCAATGCTCTACCGCCTGCTTGCCAAACGCGCCTGAACGCAATCGACTGGAAAACACACTATGGCAACCGTCTTCAACATCCTCGCTGTTCTCGTCATGGTCGCCGTGGTGATCGTGCTGATCCGCGGCCTCATCAATATGATGCGCGGCGGCTCCGGCATGACCTCCAACAAGCTGATGCAGACGCGCGTGCTGCTGCAGTTCGTGGCATTGGTGCTGATCATGCTGGCGGTGTATTTCACCCGCAAGTGACGCGGGTGGCGATTTCGGGAGGCAGAGCGTGGTCAAGCTCAACAAGATCTACACCCGTACCGGCGACGACGGCACCACCGGCCTCGGCACCGGTGAGCGGCGGCTGAAATCCGATCTGCGCATCGACGCCTATGGCACGATCGACGAAGCCAATGCCTGCATCGGCATGGCCCGCATCCACACCGCAGCAACATATCCGGCGATCGACGCTATGCTCGGCCGCATCCAGAACGACCTTTTCGACCTCGGCGCCGATCTGGCGGTGCCGGACGACGGCAAGCCGCTCGGCTATGCGCCGCTGCGCATCACCGCTGTGCAGACCGACCGCGTCGAAAAGGACATCGACCTGCTCAACAAGGATTTGCAGCCGCTCAAATCCTTCGTGCTCAACGGCGGCACGCCGGCGGCGGCGGCCCTTCACCTTGCCCGCACGGTGGCGCGGCGGGCCGAGCGCATCATGGTGGCTTTGACGCAAAACCCAGGCGAGCATGTCAACCGCGAGGCGATAAGATACATCAACCGCGTATCGGACTTTCTGTTCGTCGCCGCACGCGCGGTCAATGACAATGGAAACGCCGACGTGCTATGGATTCCCGGCAAGAACCGCTGAATCTGCCAAGGCGGGAGGGGGTCCGATGTTCATCCCGCTTTATGACACCAACCGGCTGCGCCACATCAAGCAGCAATATGTCACGATCGGCCTGATCGCGTTCAATACGCTCACCTACTTCGCCACCGCGCTTGGCGGCGAGCAGTTCACCAATGCCGCTGTTCTGGGCCTCGGCTTCATCCCGTCAGTCGTCCACGACAGCGCCGAACTGGCTCCGCAGTTTGTCGTCATCCCGGAGAGCCTGAGCTACGTCACCTATTCCTTCCTGCATGCCGATATTTTCCACCTCGGCGGCAACATGCTGTTCCTGTGGGTGTTCGGCGACAATGTCGAGGACGCGCTCGGTCATATCCGCTTTCTCGCCTTCTACCTGCTCTGCGCCATCGCCGGCGCCTTCTTCCAGGGCCTGATCGCGTGGGACTCGCAGGTTCCGCTGATCGGCGCCTCAGGCGCCATTGCCGGCGTGGTCGCCGCCTATCTGATCCTCTATCCCAGGGTAAAGGTATGGGTGCTGGCCTTCGCCCGCATTCCGCTGCGCATCCCGGCCTTCATCCCGCTCATCCTGTGGATCCTGTTCCAGATCGTGATGTTCGCCGCCGGTGGCGAGGATCAGATTTCCTGGGCCTGCCATGTCGGCGGCATCATCGCCGGGGCCGTGCTGGTGCTCGTCTTGCGCAACCGTGCCGTACCGCTGCTTGCCGGTGCGGACGAAGAGGCAGTGGTGGTCGCCGGCCAAATGCCTGTTGCCGCAGAGCCGGCGCCAGGCGAGCCGCTGCCGGCGCAGCCGGCGCCGCGCTGGGGACGGGCAAGCGCCTCCAGTCCGGACTGACCCGATTTTCCGGACTGAACCGATTTGAGTGCGGCGCGGATGATTTGGGCGCGCCCCGGATATTGACGTGCGGGGTCGCCGCAACTACGGAAGCGTTCCCACACCAATGCATGTCGCGAAAACTGTGCAGCGGTTTTGCGATAACGGCATGCATGGAACACACAACCTGAAGCGCGTCGCGTGAGGTCGGCCAAATGCGACGCGCTTTAGACGGTCGGAGACCAGAATTCCGTCCGGAATGTCGGCTTTCGACAACTCTGAAGAGGCGCACACTGCTATAGCGCGCCGATTATCTTGAAAAAGGTGACTATCTTGAAAGAGGTGGCTATCGTGAAAGAGGTGACAGGCAAATGAAGATCCTTGTGCCCGTGAAGCGGGTTGTGGATGCGAATGTGAAGGTTCGTGTGAAGGCTGACGGTTCGGCGGTGGAACTCGCCAACGTCAAGATGGCGATGAACCCGTTCGACGAGATCGCGGTCGAAGAGGCGATCCGGCTGAAGGAGGCCGGCAAGGCGGAGGAGATCATCGTTGTCTCGATCGGGCCGCAGCAGGCGCAGGAAACCTTGCGCACCGCGCTCGCCATGGGCGCCGACCGCGCCATCCTGGTCAAGACCGACGAGCAGACCGAGCCGCTGGGTGTCGCCAAGGTGCTGAAGGGCGTGGTCGAGGCGGAAAAGCCCGGTCTCGTCATTCTCGGCAAGCAGGCGATCGACGACGATTCGAACCAGACCGGCCAGATGCTGGCCGCACTTCTCGGCTGGGCGCAAGGCACTTTTGCTTCCAAGGTCGTCATCGATGGTGACAAGGCCAATGTGACGCGCGAGGTCGACGGCGGCCTGCAGACGGTGGCGCTGAAGATGCCGGCGATTGTCACCGCGGATCTTCGCCTCAACCAGCCGCGCTATGCCTCGCTGCCCAACATCATGAAGGCCAAGAAGAAGCCGCTCGACGAGAAATCTCCCGCCGATTACGGCGCCGACGTCAAGCCGCGGCTGAAGGTGATCAAGACCGAGGAGCCGGGCGGTCGCAAGGCGGGCGTCAAGGTCAAGAGCGTCGCCGAACTGGTCGACAAGCTCAAGAACGAAGCCGGCGTGCTGTAGGGCTGGGAAGGGACAAAAAGATGACAATTCTTCTGATTGCCGAACACGACAATGCGACGCTTTCCGACCAGACCGCCAAGGCGCTTTCGGCGGCACTGCAGATCGGCTCCGACGTGCATGTGCTGGTCGCGGGCAACGGCGCCAAGCCGGCAGCGGACGCCGCCGCCAAGCTCAAGGGCGTGAGCAAGGTGCTGCTTGCCGAAGCCGACGAGCTCACCGAGCGTCTCGCCGAACCGCTGGCGGCGCTCGTCGTCGGCATGGCCGATGCCTATGACACGATCGTCGCGCCGGCGACTTCGGCGGGCAAGAATGTCGCGCCGCGCGTGGCGGCCCTGCTCGATGTCGCGCAGGTGTCGGAGATCATCGAGATTGTCTCGTCCGACACCTTCAAGCGGCCGATCTATGCCGGCAACGCCATCCAGACGGTGCAGTCGAGCGACGCCAAGAAGGTGATCACCGTGCGCACCGCCTCCTTCCAGGCTGCACCCGAGGGCGGTTCAGCCCCGGTCGAGACGGTTCAGGCAGCAGTCAATCCCGGCCTGTCGAGCTTCGTCGAGAACAAGCTTTCCGAGACCGACCGTCCGGAGCTGACTTCGGCCAGGATCATCATCTCGGGCGGCCGCGCGCTGGGCTCCTCGGAAAAATTCCAGGAAGTCATCCTGCCGATCGCCGACAAGCTCGGCGCCGCCGTCGGCGCCTCTCGTGCCGCAGTCGATGCCGGCTATGCGCCGAACGACTGGCAGGTCGGCCAGACCGGCAAGGTGGTCGCACCCGATCTCTACATCGCCGTCGGCATCTCCGGCGCCATCCAGCATCTTGCCGGCATGAAGGATTCGAAGGTCATCGTCGCCATCAACAAGGACGAGGAGGCGCCGATCTTCCAGGTCGCCGACTACGGCCTCGTCGGCGACCTTTTCGTCATTCTGCCGGAACTGCAAAAGGCGCTTTGACGCCTTCTGCCAAAGCGTATTAAATTGTGAAGGGCGGGGTAGACGAAGTCGCCCCGCCCTTTTAGTTTGCACCGCACAAAAAGCAGGCCGCAAAGGCCATTTGACGGGATCGGTGTAATGAACAAAATCGAGACGATCGGCATCATCGGGGCAGGCCAGATGGGCGGCGGCATCGCCCATGTGTCCGCGCTGGCGGGCTATAAGGTGCTGGTTTACGACATCTCGCCCGAGCGCATCGAAAAGGGCATCGCCACGATCAGCGGCAACATGGCCCGCCAGGTCGGCTCCGGCAAGCTCGAGGAAAAGCTGCGCAACGAGGCGATGGCGCGCATTTCGTCAGCACCGACCATGGCCGACCTTGCCGGTGCCGACCTGGTGATCGAGGCAGCGACCGAGGACGAGACGGTCAAGCGCAAGATCTACGCCCAGCTCTGCCCGCAGCTCAATCCGGAAGCCATCCTGGCGACGAACACCTCATCGATCTCGATCACGCGTCTGGCCGCGCAGACCGACAGGCCGGAGCGTTTCATCGGCATCCATTTCATGAATCCGGTTCCGGTCATGAAGCTGGTCGAACTGGTGCGCGGCATTGCCACCGAGGACCAGACCTTCGAAGCTGCAAAGGCCTATGTGAACCATCTCGAGAAGACGATCACCGTCTCAGAGGATTTTCCAGCCTTCATCGTCAACCGCATCCTGCTGCCGATGATCAACGAGGCGATCTACACGCTCTATGAAGGCGTCGGCTCGGTCGACGCGATCGACACCGCCATGCGGCTCGGCGCCAACCATCCGATGGGACCGCTGCAGCTTGCCGATTTCATCGGCCTCGACACCTGCCTGTCGATCATGCAGGTGCTGCATGACGGCCTGTCGGATTCGAAATACCGCCCCTGCCCGCTGCTGGTGAAATATGTCGAGGCCGGCTGGCTCGGCCGCAAGACCGGACGCGGCTTCTACGACTATCGCGGCGAGCATCCAGTTCCGACGCGCTGACGGGCGATACGAGCCAACGCGCGCGCGGTGGCGCTGAGTGAAGACCATGTGGCTGTCCGTCGACAGCTTCCTGGCCGCGGATCGAAAACCGCATCTCGGCCCGATCCTTGCCGTTGCTCGCGGACCGTCGAAGCCGGATGGAGTAGCGGTCCAGCAGGCTGAGTTACAGCGGTGAATGATCGCCATTAGGCCGGTTGGATTTGGACGACAGCCCTGCAAGCCGAGCTTGGGCTAGCCGACCACAACGCGCGATCGGTCTTGCGCGCACTCGCGTCGATCAGTCGCCAAGTCTCCCCCCGCGGTGCCCCATCATCATCCGGGAAGCATACATCGTGGGCGAGCGCTTACCCGGCAGATTGGCTTCGAGAACGATCTGTTCGACGAACCCCTGGTTCATTTCGAACTCGACGCACTCATCAAGCTTGTCCACGATCCACAACATGTACATGTCATCTGGCTTATTGTGATATCCGCAGTCATCGTCAGGTATAATGTCAGGAATTGCCGGTATTAGCATAATCTTTGGCTTCGGAAGATCGTAGCATTGACCTTCGTATGAATACCCCACTATAATTCCACAGGAAATTGGTTCATCATCATTGTAAGATATAGCCCAAATATCAACATATCGTCCTGGTTTCTTTAGATCTATGACTATCCTAGATTGGAACGCGCTGTGTAATCTTTCTTCATAAGAGATAGCTCTGTATATAGCCTCTTCTTTTGCGCCCCCTTTTCTTAGCTTTTGTACTTCGGCAGCAGCTAGTTTTGCCTTTGGGTCGTCGTCTATCATTTCTACGGTGTTTACAATTTTTCCACGCGTTGTTTTCTTCGGAGTGTCCACGCTAAGGACGAAACTTCGCTGTCTGATGCCATAGAGTCTGACTTGAGTCGCGTTGTACGCACCCTCTGGGAAAGTCAATGTAGGCTTATGACAGTCGGCACTCATTTCCTTGCTCCTCTATCAGCTGTTGATTCATAAAATTTCTCGCCACCTGAAGTTCTCCTCGAAGCTTACCGCTATTGCCGGGCGGATGCGGTCGGACACTTCGATGATGGTGGAGGCTGCGGCTGCGAATGTGAGATGATCGGCATCGAGGCGCGTCCACGCGCGCGCGAGCGCCAGCGCGACATCGTCGCGCGCCTTGATTAGCTCGGTCTTGAAAAGGAACGGACGGGCCCGGAATGCATCGCCCGTGAAGTTGGAGATCTGCCGCATGTCGGCTTCGCCAACCTGCCTGATTTCGAAGCGAAGCAGGCGCTCGTCGGCCAGACCCTGTCGCACCAGGCCGGCGTGGTAGAGATCGACCAGGGTATCGAACACCGCTCCCGTGAATGGGCGAGACCTGTCATGAATCTCTTCGGTCACTTCGGGCATCTTGCGCGAGTTGCTGGCAAGGCGGATTTGGCGGTCGCCCGTCAGCTCGGCGATGCGGTTGAGCTCGTTGAGGACGAGCAGGTTTGCCTGGCTGTGCCGTAACAATCGATCCATCCCGCTGTCGAAATGCAGGAACGAAAGCAGCGAAATGAGATCGGCGCTGGCTTCGTGGAACGGCCCGAAGTCGCCGTCCTGCAGGCCTTCCGTGGGCACTCCGAAGAGAGAAAAGAGTATGGAGTGACCCACTTCATGCGCGATCACGTCGAAGTTGAGGGCGTACGGATGGCCGCGCCCGTCGGCTCCACGCTCGCGGCCAAGCTCCAGATAGCCATACCCAGATTGCGCATTCTCCCAGTCAAGCCAGGGAATGATCTCAAGCCGCTCGTATGTTTCGGCGAAGTACCAGACAATCGGCTTGCCCAGATAGCTTTCCCAGATGTCCAGCACCCGGCTCGCAGCCGCAAACGCATGCGCTGCCAGGAACTGGCGCGACTGAAGAGAGAGGTGGTCGAAATGACCGTCAAATCCGGGTTCGGCTGGTGGGAAATACGCGCCAACGAAGGGCGGCAGGTAGGGATACTCGTACGGCTGCTTGTCCAGCACGGGATCACGCACGTATATGCGATGATCCTCCGGGCCCGGATGGATCAAACCGGGCGATGTTGAAATCCAGACCGCCTCGGGTTTCTCGTACCCAGAAAGGTGAGGCGCTTGTGGGTATAGCAGGAAGCGTGTTCCGGCCGACATCCCCGCCCGACCGGCGTCATCAAGCGCGTTCAACTGCGCAGCCCCTCTCATAGTCTACGACACTAGCACGAGGCCTGTACTTCGTAAATTGCACCAAGTATCACCGGCAGCCCTGTCGTCAGGTTGCCAAGCCGGCGTCCTCCAAATCTTGGACGAACGCGATCGTCATTCTGAAATTCTTCAATTCCGCCGGCACCAATGCGTTTTCACGTATAAGTTGCAGAGCTGACAGTGCGTCGCGTTTCTTTTGCTGAACGACAGCTCCTGCGAGAATTTGCCGGCAGGCTTCGATATCATGGTCACCGGCTTCCGGTAGTGCCTCGCGGACCATTCGCGACAGCGTACGTTCCCGAAAATTGAGGTTCCGGGCCGCATTCTCAAGCTTTCCTGACAAATCGGTGGAGATCAGGTTCCGCCTCCAGGCGGCGCGGACGGTCATTCGCAAATCAACCAAAGCGTGCGTCAGCGGCGAAAAATTCACCTCCTTCGGCCCGTGCAGCACTGCCACTGCGTCATCAGGCAGGAAAGCAAAGCGGCGGTACCATCGATAGATAAGGCCAACGCCGTGCATGTATGGGTAAAGCTCGGCGGCTCGCAAGGCTCCCATGCTTCCAGCACCAATCACCGGGATGGCCTGGCTGATCGCCCACAGTATCTCCTTGTGCCTCACTGCCGGCTCAGCCTGGAAAGTGCCGTCTATGATGACAATTGCAGCCGGGTCATAACGCTGCACCGCGGCTATGATCGAGCCTTGCGCCGCTGGCGCCAGGCAGATCACGTCGGCCACCTGCTGTGCCTCTGGATGCGATAGCGTGGGGCCGGTGAAAACGAGCCGAGGTCGCATCCCGGTCACCCCACCAAAGGGTACAAGTGGGGGATAACTATCCTGACGGCCGACAGTCGGTTCCAAGGGCTGGTGTTGAGGCGGATCAGATACACGGCGCTGATTCCGCTTTCTGCCAGTCTTGCGAGAAGGCTGCCACGCAAGGTCTGCCCGCCAGCCGCTCGATAGGCAGGCTGGCGGGCGAAGCTCACGTCCTTGCGGCCGCCGGTAATCAGCTGGCGGTGCGCCTCGATAAGCTGCCAGTCGGGATATTTCGGATAAGACGCCCGGGTCACGTCATCGCGCGCACCCGAGATCGCCGCAAGCCGCGCCTGCGCCGCCTCATGGATCGCTTGCACGGCAGCTGCCGCCAGATCGAATGCAGCGGCCGAGCCATCGGCTGGCAGATGGAGCAATGCCGTCTCGCGAGGATTGCTCTCCATCAGATGGCACCAAATGACAGGCAGGCCGACAGGCGACGGTGCAAGCCAAAGGCCGACGATCATGTCCTTTCGTGCAAGTTCATCCAATAGAGCCAAGACCCTTGCGTCATCGATGGTCGCTGGATCGATTCGCTGGTGTTGCAGAAATCCATGCGTCTTGAGAGCGCGGGCGATCGCATCGCGTTCGACGCATTCCAATATACCGTGTGTGATAGCGTCTGTTTCATCAAGCGCGGCCGCCAGTCCGGTTGTCGTTGGCGTGAAAATTCCATCATAGGGGCTGGGCGGTACGAGATAGGCCGTGTGCACCAATTCCAGCGGAACGAAGTCGCGGCCGCCGCCCAGCAGGTTCTCCGCCTCTACCCAAGCGATTTCTCGGCCGCGCCAATCCGCAGGTGCGGGCTTTCGCAGCCACGTCTCAAATCGCTCGTAGGGTATCTCGAGTAACTTGGCCGAAGCGTAAGCTGCATCAAGATGTTCGATGCGCTCGGCGAAAAAGCTCTCAGCGGATTCCAAAATGGCCGATATCGCAGCGCAAGCTAGGCTTGCGCCCTTTCCCTGCGCGACCGCATTTGAAAACGAGAACGGCCTCGTTGCCTGCACGACCGGAATGCCGACACGGTCCAGGCCGGTAATGTCCGCAATACGGGTGATGCCCAACGCTTGTCGCATCGACATCAGATAGGTCAGCGCTTCGTCTGCCGGAGGACCAACGCGCTCATATTGTTCCACTATCGGCTGGCCCGCAGTTCCGGCTCAGGGTTCACGATCAGCGGTTCGCCGGGCTCAACCAACCTCCTTGCCGCTTCGACACGGTCGTTGTAGCGCTGAAGCAGTACGGGCGAGAGATTTGACGCGCTGAGCGTCTCGTAGGCCGCGATGAGGATGGGCACGGCATTTTGCTCGGCTGCAGTATTGAGGCTCTTCTCAAGGGCAGCTGCCGCCCGGCCGGCTGCCGCCCTGTCAAGGACGAGAAGTTGTGCAATTCGCCGGTGTAGTTCCGCCAGCCAGTATCGGCTGCCACCCGTCTCGGCCTGCGCCACCGCCGAATGAAGCAGCGCAAGCGCCTGACTGATCTCACCCGAGCGCGCGAGAAGTTCCGCCAGCATGCCGCAATAGACGGGCTCGTCCTCCGGTGTCTGCACTTGTCCATGCAGGCCGAGGCCCTCACGCATCTTGTCCTTGCCTCGCTCAAGTTGGCCAGCGTTGCCGTCGCACCAGCCGTCGAAGATTTGTGCCGAGACAACTAGCGAAGGCAGGTGATGAAGCGTGGTCAGTTGTCGCAGATCCTCAATCACGTCACGCAACGAAGCGAAGTCGCGGCGATAGCAACTCAGCATCGCGTCGTTGATACAGGCATGCGCGATGCTGCTGACATGGCCAGTCTGCTGCGCCCAGCGGCGGGCCTCCGACATGGAGCGGAGAGCGCTCGTTGCACGTCCCGAGAACCACAGCGACAGTGCCCGATGCGCCAAGCCGCACACGCGCGCGTCGTGCCCCCCAAAACGCGTGGCATTCGTGTGCCCCTGGCCCACGTCATAGAGCGGCAATCCAGCATCGATCGCGGCTATGCATCCACCATGGTCTCCGCGATTGAAATCGACTGCCCACAAGCAGTGCCTAGCCTGAAGCTGAATCTCGGGGTCGCTAACCTCCTTTAGATCACTGACGACGGCCTGCGCTCGCTCGCCATCAACGACCGAACCAGTGAACCACCAACCCCAATAGATCGGGAACCACTTGGCGCGCTCCGCTATCGGCCGACGCCGTGCGATCTTTACGCCGTCGTCATAGAGCCTGCGGGCGTGCTCGGAATTTGGCCCTTCGACGGCGGTCAGTATCGGCCCGAGCGCCACCATCGCCGAGAGCCGCAGCGCATCCCGCTTGTCATGGTCAGAAACCCGCCCGCAAAGCGCAATGGCATGCTCGAGCAGCTGCCTTGCTTCAGCCGCGGCCGAGCGGGACGAGCTTTCCATGCCGGCATTGACAAACTCGCCGATCGCTTCGTCCAGCAGGCCTCCTCGCTCGGCATGATCGGCAAGGGCTGCTGTTGTTAGCCAGCCAACGAGGCTGCGGTTGCCGCTAGCCACCGCGTAAAGACGCTGATGCAGAGTCTGCCGCCGTTTCCGCAGTGTTCCGTTATAGATCGTCTCTTGAATTAGCGCGTGCCGAAACGCGTACACTGTTGCCGATGCGTGCCTGACGCGTACGAAGCCGGCCTCGGCCAGGGCATCGAGCGCCGCAGAGATTGTGCCCAGGTCAAATTCCGGCAAGAGCTCCGACAGCAAGTCCAGGCTGAATCTGTTGCCGGCGACGGCGGCCGCGCGCGCCACCTCGCGGGCGCGGCCGAGAGGCTCCAGCCGGGCATCTAACACTGTTTCCAACACCGCCGCGCGGCCGAGCGAAACGCCCTGTGGCAGCTGCTCCGTACCACTAGCGGTATTCTCCGCCATCCATTGGCAAACCTCCTCGATGAACAGAGGTACACCGCCGGTGACGCGCTCGACCAACTCTATCAGCTCAGGCGCAGGCGCTCGCTTGCCTTGAGGCCACATCGTTGCGATTGCCTGCAAGGTGTCGGCATGCTCAAGGGGAGCGAGCAGGACATGCTTGCTTTTTTCATCCAGCCAGTCGCCAGATCCCGGCCTCGTCGTTGCGATCAAGAGGACGGGGCAACTGGGAACCAGCTTTGCAAGTTCACCCAGCAGTTGCTTCGATGTCAGGTCGATCCAGTGAATATCTTCAACGATCAAGATCACTGGGCCACTGGCGCACGTTGCTTGTAACGCATGGCGCGCAGCCCAACCGGCCTTCTCCCGGATCGCTTCCGGATCCATCTCATGGAAACCGGACCTCGCGCCTTCCACGCCGAGCAGAAAAGAAAAGATGTCGACGACTTCGCCGTCGTGAACGCCATGTGCGGCGAACAACTCGGTTACAAGTGCACGGGTGAGTGCACGCTCTCCGTCGTCGAAATTGCCCAGCATCGCCTGCCGCAGTGGATACAGCGTCGAACGCGAGTCGCCTGGCATACATTGAAAGAGGAGCAACCTGTTGCGTTGGAAGCGCGCTCGCCGGCGCGCTTCGTGCAGGATGCGCGACTTGCCAATGCCGGCTTCGCCCTCGATCACGATGACCTGGCCACGTCCCGAGACGGCTTCATTCCAACATTCATGTATCAGTTCGGCCTCACCCGTGCGGTCGATCAACGGGCTGGTGAGGCGTCCGAACGCGAAGAAACGGTCTACCCCCCGCTTGTGGCTCAGCGCCTGCCAGACCTGCTCGGCTTGCGCGAAGCCTTTGATGACGTGAGAACCGCAGAAGCTAAATACATGTGAGCGCCGTGTCAGATTGCGCGTCTCGTTGCACACGACGACGGTATCTGGCCGGGCGATTGCCTGCAGCCTTGCTGCCAGCGCAAATGCAGGGCCGGTTACCGTGTCCTGCGCTATAGCGGTGTCGCCCTTCAGGATTAGCGTCATCGAGGTCGCCACGCCGACCCTTACATGCAGGTCGCTCCTCCCTTTCTCCGCGGCAAGAAGCTTGCACGCAGTGACGATCTCAAGTCCGGCGCTGATCGCCAGCGACGCCGCATCCTTCGCACCCAGATCGACTGGGAACACAGCGACACCGCCGTCGCCGACCTCGACCCTCACGGTTCCGGAACACGATACGATCGCTTCCCTGGCGGCCATTTGAAACGCCAAGATAAGTTCCTCAAAATCTTCGATGCCGAGCAGGCCGAGCAACTCGGTGGAGTCTACGAGATCATAGCAGAGGGCGGTTAGTACGCGCCGCTCGTGACGGGTCTCGACGCCGTCGTCCATCAACCACCTGCCGATCGGAAGGCGCGAGCCAGTCCCCGCCTTCGGAACATCAACTCGGCTCGTATACGATCTGTCACCTTCGCTGACAGGGCATACTATCAAAAGTATGACAGAGCACAAATTACAGAGTGGCGATTCAGAATCTGACGTGTCCGTGTCGCATTCGGGTCAAGGGCGTCTCCGGTAGCGACGGTCTACCAGCGCACGAAAAGCCGCCCGCCGAGCGCTCCGAGCGCGGCGAGGATGGCAATCGCGATCGTGTACCAGGTGGCGACGAAAAGCGGCGAATCGTCGAAGCAGTGTGCGGCATAGAAGGTTGCCGCCAGCCCGCCGGCGAGCAGGCCCGCCACGGCTCCGGCAAGCACCGGCCGCGTCGGGGCGCCATAGCGCAGCACCGCCAGGAAGACGGCAAGCGGACCGATGCCGATCAGCGGAATGAAGGTCAGGCAGATAAGCATGTTGCTGCCGACCAGCCGCCTGCCCCAGTCGGCCGCAGGCACCGAAAGGAGTTCCAGACCGACCGCCACGGCCACCAGCAGTGGTGCGGCAATCATCCAGGCCGCCGCCCTGCCCGTTGCTGCACCGGGCGTCGACAGGGCGCGGATCAAGGCGAAGGCGCTGGCCGCCAGAGCCATCGTGAACACAAACTTGGCAACGAAACGCGTCGTATACATGGCGGTGGCGATGTCGGTGCGTGGGCCGACCGCCAGCCAGAACATGACCGCCGCGATCAGCGTAGCCGCACCTGCGCCTATCCACCAGGCCGCGCCAAGCGGCATCGCCGTGCTGCGGGCATCGGCGTCGAGCGCCTTGATGAGATCGTCGGTCCTCATGTCATTCCCGCCTGAACCCTCTGGCCCCGAACCCTCTGGCCCCGAACCGTTTGGCGATGGCTGCGAGACCGCGATGCAACGACACGCGCACCGCCGTCTCGCTGATGCCGAACCTCACTGCCGTCTCGCCGATGGAACGGCCTTCGACCGACACCGACGAAACCACCGAACGCTGCGCCGGCGGCAGGCCGTCCAGGGCCCGATTGATGTCGCGCTCGCTGACCGTTTCGGCCTCCGGTTCGGCGAAGGTCTCGGCGATCTCGTCGATCTCGATCTCGATGCGCCGCCCGCGCCGTCGAAAGGCGTCGATCAGCTTGAAGCGCGCTATGGCGTAGACCCAGGGCAGCACAGGTAAATCCTGGCGCCAGGTATGCCGCTTCACATGAATGGCCAGCAAGGTTTCCTGCACGACATCCTCGGGATCGACCCCGCCCTGAACGATCTTGCGCCTGATGAAGCCGCGAACGAGGGCAGCCGTCCGGCGCAGAAAGTCGGCGTAGGCCCTTTCATCTCCGGCGATCGCGGCCCGCATCAGCCGGGAAAGCTCGGCCTCGTCCTTGCCGGTCACAAGAGTTCACTCCCCGATAATTCGCACCTCGGCGCTGATTTGTTACGTGGCCGGCGAAATAATGTCCAAGCCAAAGTAAGGAATATCACGAAGGTTTCACCTCCGGCGCCCGATTACGCAGCTCACCAATCTTGACTACACCGATCAGGAATTGATAGTGCAGCCATGCTAATCAAAGACCATCGAGATCAAGCGGGATGACGGCCATGAAACATGCTCTTTCCGTCCTTGCCGGAGCCACAGCACTTGCGATCAGCCTGGTCGCCAGCCCGGTTATGGCCCAGGACAGCGGCATCGTCGTCTACAATGCCCAGCATGAGAGCCTGACCAATGCCTGGGTGGAAGGTTTCACCAAGGAAACCGGCATCAAGGTCACCGTTCGCCACGGCGGCGACAGCGATTTTTCCAACCAGATCGTTGCCGAAGGCGCCGCCTCGCCGGCCGACGTGTTCCTGACGGAAAACTCGCCCGCGATGGTGCTGGTAGAATCAGCCGGCCTGTTCGCGCCAGTCGACGCCGACACGCTGGCGCAGATTCCCAAGGAGTACCAGCCGGCCAGCGGCAAGTGGATGGGCATCGCCGCGCGCAGCACCGTCTTTGCTTACAACAAGACCAGGCTGACCGCCGAGCAGTTGCCCAAGTCGCTGCTTGAGCTCGCCGATCCGAGCTGGAAGGGACGCTGGGCGGCTTCGCCGTCCGGCGCCGATTTCCAGGCGATCGTCAGCGCGCTTTTGCAGCTTAGGGGTGAGGCCGCAACGGCCGACTGGCTGAAGGCGATGAAGGCGAACTTCACCGCCTACAAAGGCAACAGCACGGTGATGAAGGCGGTCAATGCCGGCGAGGTCGATGGCGGCGTGATCTATCACTATTATTACTACGGCGACCAGGCCAAGACCGGCGAGAACAGCAGCAACGTCGGGCTGCACTATTTCAAGAACCAGGACCCGGGCGCCTTCGTCTCGGTTTCCGGCGGGGGCGTGCTGGCCTCCAGCAAGCACCCAAAGGAAGCCCAAGCCTTCCTGAAATGGGTGACCGGCAAGAGTGGTCAGGACGTGCTGAAGACCGGCAATTCCTTTGAATACGCGGTTGGCAAGGGTGCGGAGTCCAATCCGGCGCTGGTGCCGCTGGCCGATCTGCAGGCGCCGAAGGTCGACGCGACGACGCTGAACTCCAGGAAGGTGACCGACATGATGACGGCAGCCGGCTTGCTTTAGTTCGCGTTCGTCCTAAAACGGCAGCCGACTGCGCTCCTGCGGGAATTCGCTTCCGCAGGAGCGCTCTGTTTTTCGAGGTGGCATTCGTCCATGACGACAAGCTGCGTTTTTGGCCGTGTTTGCGGCTCTGCGATCGTTTCCGCCAGCGGGCGGCAACGGCTCGGCGTCTGAGCTGATGCTGCCTGCGGCCGACCTTGCACGTTCAGGCTTGCCGACCGGCATGGTGGCTGTGCATTGGAGGCGCCGGCGGCCGATATCCTGGATTTCGCTCGCCGCCATCCTGGTCTCACTGTTCTCGCTGCTGCCGCTCGCCTTCATCATCTGGATTGCCGTGCAGACTGGCTGGGACACCGTATCGGCACTGGTCTTCCGGCCGCGCGTCGGCGAGCTGCTGGTCAACACCCTGCTTTTGGTGGTGCTGGCGGTACCGATCTGCATCGTGCTCTCGGTGGCGCTGGCCTGGCTGACCGAACGCAGCAGCCTTCCCGGTGCCCGGCTGTGGGCCTGGCTGTCGGTGGCGCCGCTCGCCATCCCCGCCTTCGTCCACAGCTACGCCTGGATTACCCTGGTGCCGGGACTGCACGGGCTGTGGGCCGGCGTCCTGGTTTCCGTCGTCGCCTATTTCCCGTTCCTCTATCTGCCGGTGGCGGCAGCCTTGCGCCGGCTCGATCCTGCTCTCGAAGACGCCGCGGCAGCCGTCGGCCTCGGGCCATGGCGCGTGTTCCGGCGGGTCGTGCTGCCGCAGCTCAGGCTCGCCGTTTGCGGCGGCTCGCTGCTGGTCGGCCTGCATCTCCTGGCCGAGTACGGCCTCTACGTGTTCATCCGCTTCGATACCTTCACCACGGCGATCGTCGACCAGTTCCAGTCGACCTTCAACGGCCCCGCCGCCAACATGCTGGCTGCGGTGCTGGTGACATGCTGTTTCGTGCTGCTCGGGATCGAAGTGCTGGTGCGCGGCGAGGAGCGCTATGCCCGCGTCGGCCCGGGCGCCGCGCGGCAGCAGCAACGCACAAGGCTCGGCCGCGCCACCATCCCCTGCCTGCTGCTGCCGGTCGTCACCACGCTGCTGGCACTCGGCGTGCCGTTCGTCACCATCGGCCGCTGGCTTGTGGCCGGCGGCGCCGATGTCTGGCGCCTCGATGAGATCGGCCTGGCGCTCGGCCAGACCCTGTTCCTGGCGCTCGCCGGCGCCCTGCTTGCCACTATCGCCGCCATGCCGATGGCGTGGATTTCGATCCGGGCACCGGGGCCGCTGCAGCGCCTCCTGGAGGGCTGCAACTACATCGTCGGATCGCTCCCCGGCGTCGTCGTGGCGCTGGCGCTGGTCACCATCACGGTGCGCATCGCCCTGCCGCTCTATCAGACCCTGTTCACGATCCTCGTAGCCTATGCGCTGATGTTCCTGCCGCGCGCCCTGATCAGCCTGCGGGCGTCGATCGCGCAGGCGCCGGTCGAGCTCGAACGCGCCGCCGCCAGTCTCGGCCGGCCACCGCTCAGGGCGCTGTGGTCGACGACGATCCGCCTGTCGGCGCCGGGTGCCGCGGCGGGCATGGCGCTGGTGGCGCTCGGCATCATGAACGAATTGACCGCCACGCAGATGCTGGCGCCCAACGGCACCCGCACGCTGGCGATGGCGTTCTGGGCCCACAGCGGCGAGATCGACTATGCGTCCGCCGCACCTTACGCGCTCATCATGGTGGCGATGTCGCTGCCGCTGACCTGGCTGCTCTACGTCCAGTCGAAGCGGATGGCCGGGCGATGAGCTTCCTCGAACTCACCGATGTGCACAAGCACTACGGCCCGGTGGCCGCACTGGCCGGCGTCGACCTCAGCGTGGCCAGCGGCAGCCGCACGGCGATCGTCGGGCCGTCCGGCTGCGGCAAGACGACCCTGCTGCGGTTGATCGCCGGTTTTGAGGCGCCGGACCAGGGTCGCATCGTGCTCGACGGCGAGGTGCTGGCCAATGGCGGCGCTGCCGTGCCGGCATATCGGCGCGGCATCGGCGTGGTGGCGCAGGACGGCGCCCTGTTCCCGCATCTGAGCATCGCCGCCAATATCGGTTTCGGCATGCGGCATCACCAGGACAAGCGCAGCGAGCGTATCGCCGAACTCGCCTATATCGTCGGGCTCGACAAGGCGATCCTGAAGCGGCGGCCGCACGAGCTCTCAGGCGGCCAGCAGCAGCGTGTGGCGCTGGCCCGCGCCATGGCCATGAAGCCGCGGCTGATGCTACTCGACGAACCGTTCTCGGCGCTCGACACCGGCCTGCGCGCCTCGATGCGCAAGGCGGTGGCCGAGCTTCTGGAGGCCGCCGGCATCACCACGATCCTGGTCACGCACGACCAGGCCGAGGCGCTGTCCTTTGCCAGCCAGGTCGCGGTGATGCGCGACGGCAAATTCTCGCAGGTCGGCACGCCGCGCGAGCTTTATCTCAAGCCGAAGGACCGGATGGTCGCCGAATTCCTCGGCGACGCCATCATCCTGCCGGCCAGGATCGCGGACGGCTTCGCCAGCTCGCCGCTCGGCCGCATCGCCGTCGACAGCACCGAGCGGCGCGATCTCGTCCGCATCATGCTGCGGCCGGAACAGGTGCTTTTGAAACGGACATCGCGCGAAGGCATGTCGGGCACGCCGGACATGCTGTTCGGCGAAGTCACGGAGTCCGAATTCGCCGGCTCGATGTGCACCATCGCGGTGCGGCTCTTGAACAGTCCCGATCCGCCGGACGCAGCCGCGATCGGCAACACGCCACTGGTCCTGCGCAAGCCGGGCATGGACACACCGACGGTTGGCGAGATCGTCCGGCTGACGGTGTCGGGCAAGGCGCATGTGTTTGCCTGAACGCTCGGGTAGCGCGCCGATCAGGCCGACAGGCCGGCTTCAATCGACCCGCTTGCCGGCCTGATCGAACCAGTGCAGCTTTTCGGCAATGGCCACGACACGCAACTGGTCGCCGGGCGCTGCGGTGGCGCGCCCTGAGACGCGCACGATGATACGGCTGCCGGCTGCGGCGCAGTGAAGAAAGCTTTCGGCCCCGACCGGCTCGACCGCTTCGACTGTCGCCGGCAGGACGAGCGCACCGGGCAGCGCCTCCGCATCGAAGGCGACGTCGGCATCTTCAGGGCGAAACCCCAGCGTCACGGCTTGTGTTCCGGGAGCCGCAAAGCCGATCGCGGTGCCGTCAGCCAGTATCGGGCCTGAGGAACTTCCGGTCAGCGCCAGGAGGTTCATCGGCGGCGCGCCGATGAAGGAAGCGACGAAGATCGACGCCGGCTTTTCGTAGATGTCGAGCGGCGCGCCCGTTTGCTCGACCAGCCCGGCGTTCATGACAACAAGGATGTCGGCCAGCGTCATCGCCTCGAGCTGGTCGTGAGTGACATAGACCGAGGTGACGCCGAGCGTACGCTGCAAGTTCTTGATCTCGACCCGCATCTGCCCGCGCAATTTGGCATCGAGATTGCTGAGCGGCTCGTCGAACAGGAAGACTTTCGGATTGCGCACGATGGCGCGGCCCATGGCGACACGCTGGCGTTGACCGCCGGAAAGCTCGCGCGGCCGCCGGTCGAGCAGCGCCGAAAGCTCCAGCACCTTGGCGGTCGAACGCACCCTGCTGTCGATCTCGTCCTTCGGCGTGCCGCGATTGCGCAGGCCATAGGCCATGTTGTCATAGACTTTCATATGCGGGTAAAGCGCGTAGTTCTGGAACACCATGGCGATGTCGCGCTCGGTCGGTCCGATGGCGTTGACCACCTTGCCGTCGATGGCGACCGTACCGGCGGAAATGGTCTCCAAACCGGCGATCATCCTCAGCAGCGTGGACTTGCCGCAGCCGGAGGGGCCGACCAGCACGCAAAGCTCCTTGTCGGGAATGGCGATGGAGACGCCCTTCACGGCTTCGACGCCGCTCGGATAGACCTTCTTCACATCCTTCAGATCGACGGTCGCCATCAGCTTCTCACTTTTCGGATTCGACCAGGCCGCGCACGAACCAGCGTTGCATCAGCACCACCACCAGGATCGGCGGCACGATGGCCAGCATCGCGGTGACCATGACCAGGTGCCATTCGGTATCGGCATCGGCAAAGGAAACCATCTTTCTCAACGCGATGACGATGGTGTTCATGTCGTTGCTGTTGGTGACCAGCAGCGGCCAAAGATACTGCGTCCAGCCATAGATGAAGAGGATGACGAACAGCGCCGCGATGTTGGTGCGCGACAATGGCAACAGGATATCGAAGAAGAAGCGCCATGGCCCGGCGCCGTCGACGCGCGCCGCCTCGACCAATTCGCCCGGTATGGTCATGAAGAACTGGCGGAACAGCAGCGTCGCGGTGGCCGAGGCGATCAGCGGGATGATCAGGCCGGCATAGGTGTCGATCATGCCGAGATCGACCATCACCTTATAGGTCGGCAGGATGCGCACCTCGACGGGAAGCATCAAGGTGATGAAGATCAGCCAGAAGAAGGTCATGCGCAGGGGAAAGCGGAAGAAAACGATCGCGTAGGCCGACAGGATCGAGATGCAGATCTTTCCCACCGCAACGCCGAGCGCCATGATCGTGGTGTTGAGGAGCAGTTGGCCGACGCTGACACCGCCGATGCGGCCAATGCCGCCGAACAGCGCCTCGCTGTAGTTGTTCCAGAGCTGGCCGCCGGGCAAGAGCGGCAGCGGCGGCCTGAGGATGGTTTGCAACGTGTGTGTCGAGGCAACGAACGTGTAGTAGATCGGGAAAGCCACGATCAATATGCCGAGGATAAGCACGGCATGGGCGATGAAGGTGCGGAGCGGGGACTGGCCGATCATCGCTGCCCTCAGCCGTAGTGGACTTTGCGTTCCACGTAGCGGAACTGGATAGCGGTGAGCGCAATGACGATCGCCATCAGGATGACCGACTGCGCCGCCGAGTCGCCCAGGATCAGATTGACGAAGCCGTCATTGTAGACCTTGTAGACCAGGGTTTCGGTCGCCTTGCCCGGCCCGCCGCCGGTGACGGCATGAACGATGCCGAACGTGTCGAACAGGGCATAGACGGTGTTGACGACCAGCAGGAAAAAGGTGGTCGGCGCGAGCAGCGGGAAGACGATGGTCCAGAAGCGCTTGGTCTCGCCGGCGCCGTCCATGGCCGCCGCTTCGATCAGCGTTTTCGGCACTGCCTGCAGACCGGCTACGAAGAACAGGAAATTGTAGCTGATCTGCTTCCAGGCAGCCGCCGACACCAGCAGGATCATGGCGTGGGTTCCGTTGAGCAGCGGATCCCATGCGATGCCGAGGCTTCTCAGCAAATACGCCAACGAGCCGATCGAAGGATTGAACAGAAAAAGCCACAGCATGCCGGCAATCGCCGGCGCCACGGCATAAGGCCATATCAACAGCGTGCGGTAGAGGCCTTTGCCGCGCACCGCCTTCTCGGCCATGACCGCAAGCAAAAGGGCCACGCACATCGCGACGATCGCGGTCGCAAGCGAGAACACCACGGTGACCTGGATCGAGTTGAGGTAGGCCGGATCGGCCAGCACCTTGCGGAAATTGGCAAACCAGACGAACCTGGTCCTCAGCCCGAACGGATCCTGTCTGAGCATCGACTGGTAAAGCGCCTGACCGGCCGGCCAGTAGAAGAAAACTAGTGTTATGGCGAGTTGTGGCGCCACCAGCAGGTAGGGCAGGATCTTGTTGGGAAAGACGACGCGTGGAGACAGGCTGATTTCCTTCGCTACCTCGGGGACGCCCACGCGAGCTCGCGTGGGCGATATTCAAACCGACACCAACCGAGATAATCTCGTCAGTTCTCCAGCGCTTCCTTGATTGCGGCGTTGCCGCGCGCGACCGCGTTGTCGAGCGCCTGCTGAGCGGTTTGCTGGCCGGCCAGCATCTTCTCGAACTCCTCGTTCTGGATATCGCGCACTTGCGGCAGGTTCGGCAGGCGCACCCCCTTCGAGTTGTCGGTCGGCGCCTTGCCCGTCATCTGCAGGATGGGTGTCTCACGGCCGGGGTTCTTGTCATAGAAGCCCGATTTCTTGGTCGCCTCGTAGGCAGCGAGCGTCACCGGCAGGTATCCCGACTTCTGGTGCAGATATTCCTGCACATCGGTCTTGGACAGGTAGGCGAAGAATGCCGCAACGCCCTTGTATTGCTCGTCCGACTTGGCGCCGAACACCCACAGGCTGGCGCCGCCCGGCGTGGTGTTCTGCGGTGCGCCCTTGGCGTCGCTGTCGTAGGGAAGCTGGCCGATGCCATAGTTCATGCCGGACTTGACGATGTCGCCGAGGCCGCCCGACGATTCGGTGAAGATGCCGCATTCGCCGGCGAGGAAGATCTGCTTGGCTTCAGAGGTACGCCCGCCATATTTGAATGTGCCGTCCTTGGCGAGGTCTGCAAGCGCCTGGAAGTGGTTGACGAAAATCGGCGCGTTGATCTTGAGTTCGACATCACCGCCGGCCAGACCGTTCTGCTGGGTCGCCCACGACACATCATTCCACGCCGCGAAATTCTCCAGGTGGATCCAGGTCAGCCAGGTCGAGGTATAGCCACAAGGGGCGGCGCCGCTCGTCTTGATCTTCTTGGCAGCTTCCCACACCTCGTTCCAGGTCTTCGGCGGGTTGTTCACGTCAAGGCCAGCCTTCTGGAAGATGTCCTTGTTGTAGTAAAGGATCGGCGAGGAGGAATTGTAGGGGAAGGACAGCATGGTGCCGTCCGGCTTCGAATAATAGCCGACGATGCCGGGCAGATACTGGCTCTTGTCGAAGGTCATCCCGGCACCGGTCATCACCTCGGCCACCGGCTTGATCGCACCCTCGGCCGCCATCATCACGCCGGTGCCGACGTCGAACACCTGGAGGATGTCGGGCGCCTGGCCAGCGCGGAAAGCGGCGATGCCGGCGTTCAGCGTCTCCGGATAGGTGCCCTTGAACACCGGAACCAGTTCATAGTCGCTCTGGCTGGCGTTGAAATCCTTGGAGATCTTGCCGACGACCTCGGCGTTGGCGCCGGTCATGGCGTGCCACCAGCTGATCTGCGTGACGGCGAAGGCGGAGGTGGTGGAAAGCAGGGTCAAGGTGGCGGCAACACCGGCCGCGAAGCCGAAGAACTTCATGTTTCATCTCCCGTTTGTCATTGGCGAAAGGGGCACTCTCGCAAAAGCCAATATGTGCCGCCCGTGACAATTGGACAACGGTTTTGTTGCAGGCCGATGAACTTGATTTCCACTTAAAGTAGCGCACGCTTCCGAATAGGAGCCGGCGGAAAGGAATTGCCAAGCCGGCTTACGAACAAACCGGCAATAATCGCCGGCGCCTAAAAGCGCGTCGCACTTTGCGCAACATGCATTAGTCCGACTTGCCGAGCGCCGTCTCGACCAGCCGCCTGGCGTCGGGGCTCGACCATTCTGCCGGGCCGTTCATGTGGGCAATCAGGCAGCCTTCACCGTCGATGAGCATGGTGACCGGCAGGCCGAGCGCCAGGCCGCGTGTCTTGAGATCGTTGAACAGCGCCATCGTCGAATCGCGGTAGTAGCCGAGCGCCTTGACGCCGGTCTCCTCGAGGAACTTCTTCGGCTTGCTGTCGTCGCCGGCATCGACATTGACCGCGACGACCTCGAAGGCATCGCTGCCCATTTCGTTCTGCAGCGCGTCGAGCGCCGGCATTTCGGCGCGGCAGGGCGCGCACCATGTCGCCCACAGATTGAGCAGCACCGTCTTGCCGGCATGGTCGGCGAGCGTCATCGGCTTGCCGTCGGGGCTGTTGAAGGCAAGGCCGTTCAGCGATTGCGGCGGATCGGCCGGCAAAAGTGCTGCAACCTGGCCGGTGGCAGCCGCTGCGACCGTCTTGGCGCGGTCGGCCTTGGCGGCGCAGGCGACATCGTCCTTGCTGTCGCCAACCGCGACTTGAGCGGGGGCGTTGTTGCCAGAACCGCTTTCGCTGACATATACCGCGACCGCGCCGGCCAGCACGCCTGCCACCAAAGCGGCGAGGATGAGGCGCGGGGCCGGGAAAAATCGATTGCCGTCTGCCATTTTTTAAAACTGCTCCGGAGCACGGGTTATAGCGATGAGCGACAAGAAGGCCAGCAACCAGATGTGGGGCGGACGTTTTGCCTCGGGTCCGGCCGCGATCATGGAAGCGATCAACGCGTCGATCTCGTTCGACCGCAAACTCTACGCGCAGGATATCAGAGGCTCGATCGCCCACAGCGAGATGCTGGCGCAAACCGGCATTATTTCGGCGGCCGATCAAGAAAAAATCGCTCACGGGCTGAACACGATCCTGGCAGAGATCGAAGCCGGCACGTTCGAGTTCTCGACCAGGCTGGAAGACATCCACATGAATGTCGAGGCCCGCCTTGCCGAGCTGATCGGCCCGGCTGCCGGCCGCCTGCATACCGCCCGTTCGCGCAACGACCAGGTGGCGGTCGATCTCAGGCTATGGGTCAAGGACGAGTGCTTTCGCGTCGCCGAGGCGCTGAAGGGCCTGATCATGGCGTTCCTGGAGCGGGCCGAGGAGCATGCGGCAACGGTGATGCCGGGCTTCACCCACATGCAGGCGGCTCAGCCGGTAACCTTCGGCCATCACTGCATGGCCTATGTCGAGATGTTCTCGCGCGACCTGTCGCGTGTTCGCGACGCTATCGAACGGATGGACGAAAGCCCGCTCGGTGCGGCCGCGCTTGCCGGCACCAGCTTTCCGATCGACCGGCACCAGACGGCCAGGGCGCTCGGCTTCCGTGAGCCGATGCGCAATTCCCTCGACAGCGTTTCGGACCGCGATTTCGCGCTCGAGTTTTTGGGGCTGGCGGCGATCTGCGCGACGCATCTGTCGCGGCTGGCCGAAGAAATCATCATCTGGTCGACGCCGCAATTCGGCTTCGTCAGGCTGTCGGACTCATTCTCCACCGGCTCCTCTATCATGCCGCAGAAGAAGAACCCCGACGCCGCCGAGCTGGTGCGCGGCAAGACCGGCCGCGTCACCGGCCATCTGGTCGGCCTGCTGACTGTGATGAAGGGCATGCCGCTGACCTACGGCAAGGACATGCAGGAAGACAAGGAGTCCGTGTTCGACGCCGCCGAGACGCTCGACCTGATGCTGGCGGCGATGACCGGCATGGTGCGCGACATGACGGTGAATGCCGCCGCCATGAAGAAGGCCGCCGGGTCAGGCTATGCGACCGCGACCGATCTCGCCGACTGGCTGGTGCGCAGCCTCGGTCTGCCGTTCCGCGAGGCGCACCACGTCACCGGCCGCGCCGTAGCGCTGGCCGAAGCAAGGAAGATCGGGCTCGACAGGCTGCCGCTGGAAGACTTGCAGTCCATTCACCCCGGCATCACGGCGGACGTGTTTTCGGTGCTTGCCGTGCAAAACTCGGTGAAGAGCCGCACGAGCTTCGGCGGCACCGCGCCATCGGAAGTGAGGAGGCAGATTCGCTACTGGAAAAAGCACATCGCCAAGGCGTGATGCCGGGGTGCAATGCCAGCAAAACTCGGCTAAAAGCGGCGGGCAAAAGTTTCGGACGGATGGATCGATGACCGCAAGCAGGATTTTGGTGACGCTGACGCTGCTGGCGGCGCTGACAACCGTAACGGCCTGCGGCAGGAAAGCCGGGCTCGATACGCCCTATGAGGCGGCCGTGCAGGCGCGCAAGGACGCACAAAAGGCCGAGCAGCCCGTGCCGCCGGATCCGGAAAAACCCGTCGAGGACAAGAAGTTCATTCTCGATCCGTTGATCTAGAGCCGATGAGATCGGCCGATCTCGTCGTGCTCCAACTTCCGGAACCACTCTCGTGAACCATTTCGACTACCGCGACGGCGTGCTGCATGCCGAGGACGTGGCGATATCAGAAATCGCCGCAAGCATCGGCACGCCGTTCTATTGCTATTCGACGGCGACGCTGACCAGGCATTTCCGCGTGTTTGCGCAGGCCTTTGCCGGGCTCGACGCGCTGGTCTGCTACGCCATGAAGTCGAATTCCAACCAGGCTGTGCTAAAAATCTTGGCAAAACTCGGTGCCGGCGCCGACGTGGTCTCGGAAGGCGAACTGCGCCGCGCGCTGGCCGCCGGCATTCCGGCCAACAAGATCCTGTTTTCCGGCGTCGGCAAGACCGCGCGCGAAATGGACCTTGCACTCTCGGCCGGCATTTTGTGCTTCAACGTCGAATCCGAGCCGGAACTGGAATTGCTGTCAGCCCGCGCCGCGGCGCTGGGCAAGGTGGCGCCGATCTCGCTGCGCATCAATCCGGATGTCGACGCCAAGACCCACAAGAAGATCTCCACCGGCAGGGCCGAGAACAAGTTCGGCATTCCCTGGCAGAAGGCGCGAAAGGTCTATGCCCGCGCAGCTGAGCTGCCTGGCATCAAGGTCACCGGCATCGACACTCATATCGGCAGCCAGATCACCGAGTTGCAGCCCTTCGACGACGCCTTTGCGCTGCTGGTGGAGTTGGTCGGCGTGCTGCGCGCCGACGGGCACGCCATCGAGCATATCGACCTCGGCGGCGGCCTCGGCATTCCCTACCGCGTCGACAACAGCCCGCCTCCCCTGCCGGACGCTTATGCTCAGATCGTCAAGAAGCACGTCGCCAAGCTCGGGCTGAAGGTGATGTTCGAGCCGGGCCGGCTTATCGTCGGCAATGCCGGCATCCTGGTCTCCCAGGTGATCTTCGTGAAGGAGGGCGACGCCAAGAATTTCCTGGTCGTCGACGCCGCGATGAACGATCTGATCCGGCCGACGCTCTATGATGCCTTCCATGACATCAAGCCGGTGGTGCAGCAGCCGGCCGCGGCGCCGCGCATGACGGTCGACGTGGTCGGCCCGGTCTGCGAGACCGGCGATTATCTCGGCCTCGACCGCGACCTGCCGCGGCTGAAGGCCGGCGACCTGATCGCCGTCGCCACCGCCGGCGCCTATGGCGCGGTGCAGGCCGGCACCTACAACACCCGCCTGTTGGTGCCTGAAGTGCTGGTCGACGGCGACCGTTTCCATGTCGTGCGCCGGCGCCAGACCTATGACGAGCTGATCGGCCTGGATTCGCTGCCCGATTGGCTTGCGTAATTGCGGCGCGCGACCCGCAGGGACGGCGTCAAGTTCAATTTCGGCTTCTTTGGCGGCGCGACGATTTGCGAGGGCGGGATGCGAACGCGTCTCGAGGAAAATGGCGAACGCGTCCAATCGACATGGCAGGGTCGAAAGCACCCTCCACGACCGGAGCGGCAGCGGTCATGCGGCGCCCTCGCAAATATTTTCTGTATATACAAAAAGCTTGCAAGAGACGAATTTTATGTATATACGAAAATGCCGATAGGCGCTGTTGGCGATGAGGTTTGAGTGGGACAACGAAAAGGCGAGGAAGAACAAAGCCAAGCATGGCGTGTCGTTCGAGCTTGCCGAGATTTTCGATTTCGACAACGCAATGATCTTTGAAGATGCGAGTGAAGATTATAGCGAGGAAAGGTTCGTGGGGATCGGCTTCATCGACACCAAGATACACCAGATCGTTTACGCACCGCGCAGCGGAAACATCCGGGTCATTTCCCTCCGGCGCGCCACCAAAGAGGAGATCAGGAGCTATGTCGAATACATCGAAACCGGCTACTAAAAGTGGCGGCCTGAGGTTCGGTGAGCCGTCAAAGGCAGCTCTATTGAGGCGGGCTAAGGCCGCTCTTGATGAAATGACGGTCGAAGAAGACGCAGCAATCACCGCAGCGGCTCGAACTGATCCTGACGCGCAGCCAAACCTGGCAGCAAAGCGCGGGAGGCCTCGCTCAGAGCAGCCCAAGGTCGCAATATTGTTGAGGCTGGACCCTGACATCGTTGAGAGCTTCAAGAAAAGCGGGGCAGGCTGGCAGACACGTATGAATGCGGCATTGCGCAAAGCTGCCGATCTCGACTGAGCACAGGCGGCGGCGTGAGCGATCATTCCGCCGCCGGCGCAAACCTCGACCGCTACAGCCGGTGCTGAATCAGCGCCCTGGTCTCGGCGATCCTGCCCTCGTGGCGGCGATAGAATGTCCATTGCTTGATGCGTTTGCTGCGCAGAAGCCCGGCCTGGGTCAGCACCCGCATATGCTCGCTGAGCGTCGCCTGGGTGATGCCAAGCTTTTCCGCAATCAGCAGCGCGCAGACGCCGTCCTCGACCAGATCGCCATCGGTCTGCGGCGGAAAATGCGCGCGCGGATCCTTCAGCCAATCGAGGATTTGCAGCCTGCGCTCGTTGGCGATCGCCTTGAAGACATCAATCTCTTGCATTTAGCCATTTTGCTAAGTTACTGAGTGATGTCAACCCTTGGGAGCAGACCATGCTGAACGGCAATAGCATCACCCGCAAACGCATCGCCGCAATGGAGCCGCGCATCCGGCCATTCGTGCGCCACACGCCGGTGCTGCGCGTCGACATGGCCGATTTCGGCCGCCCGCCTCTTAGCGTCGACCTGAAGCTCGAATGCCTGCAGCATTCCGGCTCGTTCAAGGCGCGCGGCGCCTTCACCAATCTTCTCGAGCGGCCGGTTCCCGAGGCTGGCGTCGTCGCGGCATCGGGCGGCAATCATGGTGCCGCGGTCGCCTACGCCGCCATGCGGCTTGGCCACAAGGCAACTATCTTCGTTCCCGAAGTCAGCCCGCCGGCCAAGCTGGAACGCATCCGCGGCTATGGCGCCGAATTGGTCGTCGGTGGCGCACGCTATGCCGAAGCGCTGGCCGCTAGCGAAGACTTTGCCGAAAGGTCCGGCGCGCTGCAGATCCATGCGTTCAACCAGGAGCAAACGCTGATCGGGCAAGGCACACTCGGCCTCGAGATCGAGACCGATCTGCCTGAACTCGACACGCTGCTGGTCGCCGTAGGCGGCGGCGGCCTGATCGGCGGCATCGCCGCCTGGTTTGCCGGCCGCATCAGGATCATCGCCGTCGAGCCGGAGGGCGCGCCGACGCTTCATCGCGCCTTCGAGGCCGGCCGGCCCGTCGATGCGCCGACTGAGGGCATCGCCGCCGATTCGCTGGCGCCGAAGCGCGTCGGCGAAATGATGTTTCCGATCGCCGAGGCCTTCGTCGAGCGTTCCATACTGGTCAGCGACGACGAGATCATCGCCGCGCAGGCGGCGCTTTGGGACCGGGTGCGAATCATCTCCGAGCCGGGCGGCGCCGCGGCCTTCGCGGCGCTCCTGTCCGGCCGCTACGTGCCGGCTGCGGGCGAGCGGGTCGCCGTGCTGGTCTGCGGCGCAAACGCCAATCCGGCTAAATTCTGACGATAGCGGGGGCAGTCCTGTTCACGTTTTAGGGAACTGCCTCGCCTTCGCCGTGTTTCTTGGTATGTTTGGAGCGACGTGCATCTAAGACGTTGAGTCCTTCGCATCCGATTTTCGGGCCGGTGCGATAGATTTGTGAGGTTCGGGTTATCCCGCCCGAACAGGAAGGGCCGATGACGCAACGACCCACCTTCACCAGCGATCGCAGCCTGGCCGGGCGCCTTGCCGTGAGCCGGCTGGCGACGCGGGTCTCGATGACGGTCGAGCGTGGCTGGCCGTTGCTGCTTCCGCTCGTCATCGTCGCCAGCCTGTTCCTCAGCGTCTCGTGGCTCGGCCTCTTCCTTCTGCTTCCCGACATGGCGCGTATCGGTCTTGTGGCTGTGTTCGCCATCGCAGCCCTTGCCGCGCTCTATCCCCTGCGTTTCTTCCGGGTGCCGTCCAGTGCCGAGATCGATCGGCGCATCGAGGCGGCCAACCTCTTGCTGCACAGCCCGGTGCTGGTGCAGACGGACCGGCCGAGCGGCAGGGAGAGCATTTTTTCGCAAGCGCTGTGGCGCGAGCACCAGAAACGCATGGCCGAAAAACTCGGCAACCTCGGTGGCGATCTGCCGCGTACCCGGGTGCCGGAGCGCGACCCGTGGGGGCTGCGCGCCGTGGCGGCGCTTGTGTTGGTGACCGCTTTCGCCTTCTCGTTCGGGCCGTCGGGCGGCCGCATAGCAGACGGGTTCAGTGCCCACGCGGCGCGCGATGCCGTGCCGCCGCGCATCGACGCCTGGGTGACGCCGCCAGCCTACACCGGCAGGGCACCGGTCTTCCTCACTTCCCCAGCCCTCGCCAACCCGGCCCTTGCCAGCAATGGCAATCAGGCGCCGTCCACCTTCACCGTTCCGGAGGGCAGCGATGTGTCGCTGCGCGTCACCGGCGGCTCGGGCGAGGAAACGCTGAGCTATGCCGACGCCGACGGCAACGCCCGCACCATCGAGCCGGCCGGTCAGCAGGCCGACGCGGCCCAGTCGGCTGCGGGCAAGTCGCCTGCGGCCAAGCCGGCGGCCTCCACGGTGCGCCAGTTCACCGGCAAGCTGACCGCCAACGGCACGCTGACGCTGAACTCGGACGGCGACGAACTCGGCAGCTGGGCCTTCGCGGTGATCCCGGACAAGCCGCCACAAATCCGCTTCGTCGGCGAGCCGAAACGTGCCGTCAACGGCTCCTTCGAGCTCAACTACCAGATCGACGACGACTATGGCGCGGCCTCCGCCAAGGCGGATTTCGTATTGGCCGACCCACCGGCGCCGAATGCGCATCCGCTCTATGGCCCGCCCGAAATGCCGCTGACGCTGCCGCGCCGCGGCGTCAAGGGGAATGCCGCCAAGACCACGAAGGACCTGACCGAGCATGTCTGGGCCGGCAGCGACATCAAGCTCAGGCTTGTCGCCACCGACGATGCCGGCCATACCGCAACCAGCGAAACCAGGATCCTGGTGATGCCGGAGCGGCCATTCTCCAATCCGCTGGCCAGGGCCGTGATCGAGCAGCGCCGCGCGCTGGCGCTCGACGCCAACGCCAAGAGCCACGTGCTCGACCTGATGGATGCGATCACGCTCAGGCCCGAAGACACGTTCGACAATATGGCGCACTACCTCGCCGTCATGAGCGCCCGCACCCGGCTGAAGATGGCCGACAACGACGACAAATTGCGCGACGAGGTCGCCTATCTCTGGGAGATCGCGCTCGGCATCGAGGAAGGCAATCTTTCGGACGCCGAGCGGCGGCTGCGCCAGGCGCAGCAGGCGTTGCAGGACGCGATCAAGAACGGCGCCAGCGACGAGGAAATCGACAAGGCGATGAAGGAACTGCGCGAGGCGATGAACCAATTCCTGCAGGAATTCGCCCAGCGTGCGCAGCAGAATCCGAACGCGCCGCAGATGCAGCAGAACGGCCAGGAGCTGCGCCAGAGTGATATCGAACGGATGATGGACCAGATCGAGAATCTGGCGAAGTCCGGCGATCGCGACAGCGCGCAGGAATTGCTTTCGCAATTGCAGGACATGATGAACAACCTGCAGGCCGGACGTCAGCAGCAGGGCGGCCAGCAGAACAGCGAAATGCGCCAGCAGATGGACAAGCTCGGCGAGATCATGCGGCGCCAGCAGGAGATGATGAACGAAACCTTCCGCATGGACCAGATGCAGCGCGGCCAACAACAGCGTGGGCAGAACCGAGACGAGCAGCTCGGCGAGAACGGCGAGCAGGGCCAAATGGGCGAACAGGGCGAGCAGCCCGGCCCAGGCGAGGACCGCGATCCGCTCGGCCGGCCGAAGCCGATGACGCCGGAGGAATTCGCCGACGCGCTGAAGCAGTTGCAGGAAGGCCAGGGCAAACTGCAAAGTGAGCTCGACCAGTTGAGAAAGGGTCTCGAAGGCATGGGGCTCGAGCCCAATGAGGGATTTGGCGAGGCCGGCAAATCTATGGGCGATGCCGAACAGGCGCTTGGCGACAGCGATGGCGATCAGGCGGTCGGTCACCAGGGCCGCGCGCTGGAAGCGTTGCGCAAGGGCGCCAAGGACATGATGAAGCAATTGCAGGCCATGCAGGGCGACGAGGGCGAAGGCCAGCGCGGCGGCCGCCAGCAGAATGCCGACCGCGATCCGCTCGGCCGGCCACGCGCCACCGAGGGTCCAGATTTCGGCGATTCGGTGAAGGTGCCGGACGAGATCGACGTGCAGCGCGCCCGCCAGATCCTCGACGCGATCCGCAAGCGGCTCGGCAACGCGCTCAGCCCCGATATCGAGCGCAGCTATCTGGAGCGGCTGCTGGAGTTGAAGTAAAGCCGGCCTGCTCTAACGGTTGGTGAACGCCTCGCGGATCGCCTCTTCCATGCTGACGATGGCCTCGCCGGAAGCGTTCGGATTGCGCCGCAGCACCACATTCGAGGAATCGATGTCGCCGAATCCATCGGCGGCGGTAAGCTCGCGGCAGCCGGCCGGGATGTTGCTGCGCGAGATCGGCGCAATCGCCAGCCCGGAGGTGACGGCAAGCCGCAGGCCGCCATTGGTATCGCTTGTGTAGGCGACACGATAGGCGAGACCACGCTGTTCCAGCGACTTTATCGCAAAATCCTTGCACCAGCCGGCGCGATTGTAGAGCGCGATCGGCACCGGCCGCTCCTCATGCATATGGTGCAGCTCCGACGTCACCCACACGGTCGGATCATGCATCAGCACTTCACCGCCGGAGAGGTCCTGCCATTCGAACACCACCGCCAGATCGAGCTCGCCGGCGGCGAGCGTCGCGATCTGCGCACCGGAATGCGCGTAACGGACGGTGATGTCGACCTGAGGATGGCGCTTGGCAAAGGCGCCGAGCGCGCGCGACAGGATCGCGTGGCCATATTCCTCCGGAATGCCGATGCGCACCGGTCCGCCAAGCGGCGCCGCGACCATCGATGCCGCCGTCTCGTCCAGCAGCGACACGATGCGGCGGGCGTTGACGATGAGTTCGCCGCCGCGGCGCGTCAGCGCCACACCCCGCGAGCCGCGCTCGAACAGGCTGTCGCCGACCATATCTTCGAGCTTCTTCATCTGCATCGAAACCGCCGACTGGGTACGGCCGGCCTGCACCGCAGCCTTGGTGAAATTGCCGGCGTCGGCGACCGCGACGAAGGTGCGCAGCAGATCGCTGTCGAGCGTGGGCTTCATTTGTCCGCCATAAGAAAATCTGATTGCTGGCATCATTCCAATTCGTTTGCAACATGTCAAACGGCGGATAATAGTCGCTTCACCCATTGGATATGCGGCTGCGAAATCGGCTGCGGACCAAAAAAGTCCTCACTCGTACCCGCTGCCCGAAATGGTGGCGGGTTCTTTTTGATGCAGGTCGCCCAAAAGCATCTCCTCGGGCCTGACCCTGGGCCTGACCCGAGGGTGCGAAGCGGTTTTGGGCGATATGCATAAAACAAAGTTACGCGGGCCCGGCTCTCGGGCCGCGCACGCAAGGAGCCGTCGAACGCCATGCAGAACCGGATCGTCCTCGGCATGGCAAGCCTTTGCCTCGGCGTTCTGGTGTTCTCGCTCCAGGATCCGCTGATCAAGGCCGTATCGGGCACCTATCCGGTGACCGAGGTGATGGCGATCCGCTCGATCGTCGCCCTGCCCATTCTTCTCCTGCTGGTTCATGCCGATGTCGGGCTCAGGGCGATCTTTTCGAAGCGGTTTCGCATGCTGACGATGCGCGCCTTGATCCTGTTCACCTCCTACACGCTCTACTACCTGGCGATCGCCGCCCTGCCGCTTGCCGACGCGGTGGCGCTCTATTTCATGGCACCGCTGTTCATCATGGCGCTTGCCGGCCCCTATCTCGGCGAACGGGTAGCGGGGCAGACGCTGGTCACCGTCATGGTCGGCATGCTCGGCGTGCTGGTGATGCTGCGACCCGGCGCCGGGCTGTTCGACTGGGCGGCGCTGCTGTCGCTGGCCTCGGCGGTGCTGTACGGTTTTTCGCAGTTGATGGCCCGCAAGATCGGCGACACCGAATCATCCACGGTCATGGCGTTCTATCAAAACGGCGTCTATCTCCTGGGCGCTGCGGCGGTCGCCGGGCTGTTCTGGCTGTCAGGAATAGCTCATGCCACGCATCCGAGCCTAGAATTCCTGGTCAGGCCATGGATCTGGCCGACGTCAATCGACTTCCTGACGATGGCCGCCTGCGGCGTCGTGGCTTCGGCCGGGATGATCTTGTTGTCGCAGGCCTACCGGCTGGCGCCGGCCAACGGCGTCGCCACCTTCGAATACACCGGCATCATCTGGTCGCCGCTGTGGGGCTTCCTGTTCTTTGCCGAAGTGCCGCGATCGACCACCGTCATCGGCGCCGCCCTCATCATCGGCGCCGGTCTGTTCGCGCTCAACGCCAGCCGGCGCCGGAGCAGCGCGCCGGCAATCGCAGCGACCTGCGATCCGGCCTGACCGCGCGGAATCTTAAGCAAAACAGGCGAGCGCCTGTTCGACGCGCGCGCGGATTTCGGCCAGCGTGAACGGCTTCTGCACGACGTCCACAATGACGCCGTTCAATTCCTCGGCGCGCTCGCGCTGGTCGGCATAGCCGGTCATCAGCAAGATCTTCATCGCCGGGAAAAGCGATGCAGCCGCCTTGGCCATTTGGATGCCGTCCATCTCCGGCATCCGGATATCCGAGACGACAAGGTCGTAGCCGCCACGTGCAGCGCGGATCAGGGCAAGCCCCTGCGCGCCGTCGGCGGCGATGTCGATCATATGCCCGACGCGTTCGAGCGCGCGAGCGGCGAGGGTGCGGACGGACTCATCGTCCTCAACGATCAGGAGCTTTGCCATAGCCGAATGTTGGCGTGGAAAAGTTGACTTTTCCTGAACCGCAACCGCATCGAAGATAAATCTAGGCGTCGCCCTTTACGACGCCGACAAACGGCAGTTCGCGAAAGGCGTGGGCCACATCCATGCCGTAGCCGACGACGAAATAGTCGGGGCAGTCGAAGCCGACATAGTCGGCGTTGAGCGTGGTCTGGCGGCGCATGCGCTTGTCGAGCAGCACGGCGATGGCGCAGCTTTTGGCGCCGCGCGACAGCATCAGGTCGCGGGTGAAGGACAGCGTCTTGCCGGATTCGAGGATGTCGTCGATCAACAGCACGTCTCGGCCGGCGACCTCATTGTCGATGTCGCGCAGCACCCTCACCTCGCCGCTGGTGGTGCCGGCACCGTAGCTGGAGATGAAGATGAACTCGACCTCGGGCGACAGGCCGACATCGTGCATGGCGCGGATGAGGTCGGCGGCGAAGATGAACGATCCCTTCAGCACCGAAATCACCAGAAGGTCGTGATAATCGTGCCCGGCGATCTCTTTGGCGAGCTCCAAATTGCGGCGGGCAATCGCCGACGCCGAAAACAGGACCTCGATATCCTTGCCGCGCACGATTGGCATTGGCTGCCCTTCCAGAAATGATCGCCGCTAATTGGCGAAGGTGACCGAGACGGTCTTGACCCCGTTTCTAGGCATGTCGAGCCGGCTGGAAAAGCCAAATCTTTCGCCGGGCGCCAGCGAACGGTTAAATGTCGCCAGCCTATAACGGGTTGTGCGCCTGTCATTGCCGGTGACCCGGACTTCCAGCGGTGGCAATGGCGACGGGCTGGCGCCGTCATTCGCGGCCTCGCCACCGACGAACAGGACAGGTTGCGGCCCGGACGCATCGATACGCGACGTAACGCCTGAAATGGTCAGGGCAGCGCCCGCTTGTCGCGCCGCCAGAAGAAGCGGCGTCTGGCGCACCAGCGCGTGCCCGCCCGAGATCCAGAAGGCTGCAAACGCGGCACTGAGGCCGGCGATCCAGAAGATCGGCCCGCCGCGCGACGCCCGCAGCCGTTCCATCGCCGCTACCGGCTTGCGCAGCATGTCCATGCCTTTGATCGAGGGCGTGGTGATCACGCGCAAAAGCGGCGGTGAAACGCCCGTGCTGGCGGTTAAACGCGGCAGCACCTCGTAGTCGGCGTCGACGATGTCACCGGCCGGATCACGCATGATGCGTTCCGGCGCAGGATTTGCGGCCGTATCGGTCATGATTTCGCCGGAAACCGGGCGCGCGGTTCGATCGTCAGCCATCGCGGCCCCAGCACTTCGCACTTGTTCGCTCTTCGTTTCTTATGCGTAAACGGAAATGGTTAACGTTTCCCCCGGAAACCCCTTGTGACGCGCCCAAAAAACCCCAAAATTAACCGCCGGTTAACCATGCCGGCCGATGGTCTTTTCTCAGAGAAGGCTGCCTCGTCGCCGCCGCAAGTTTCAGGTCGTCGAACGTGATCCGCTTCGAAAATGTCGGCCTCCGCTATGGCATGGGTCCGGAAATTCTCCGCGACATTTCCTTGCACATACCGGAGCGCTCCTTCCAGTTCCTGAGCGGCCCTTCGGGCGCCGGCAAGACGACGCTGCTGCGGCTTTTGTTCATGTCGCTCAAGCCGACGCGTGGGCTGATCACCATCTTCGGCAAAGACCGCTCGCGCATCTCGCGCGCCGAGCTGCCGCATCTGCGGCGGCGCATCGGCGTGGTGTTCCAGGACTTTCGCCTGCTCGACCACATGACGACCTATGAGAATGTGGCCTTGCCGCTGCGCGTGCGCGGGCGCGAGGAGGCCAGCTACCGCACCGATGTGACCGAGCTCTTGAAATGGGTCGGCCTTGGCGAGCGCATGCATGTGCTGCCGCCGGTGCTGTCGGGTGGCGAGAAGCAGCGCGCCGCAATCGCCAGGGCGCTGATCGAGCAGCCCGAAATCCTGCTTGCCGATGAGCCGACCGGGAATGTCGACCCGCCGCTGGCGCGACGCCTGTTGCGGCTGTTCATCGAACTCAACCGGCTGGGCACCGCCGTGGTGATCGCAACGCACGACCTCGGCCTGATGGAACAGGTCGACGCACGCCGCATGATCCTGTCCGGCGGAAGGCTGGATATCTATGACTGACCTGTCCGCTCGCCATGTCGAAGACCAACACGCTGAGAGGGCCGGGACGCAGCGCGTTCAGCGCAAGATGGCGCCGATCGTGCCGGCGCAGAACATCGCCGGCCGGGCGCTGGTCCTGGTCATTGCCATCATGACGTTCCTCTCCTGCCTGACTTTCGGCGCGGTGACGCTGGTGCGTGACACCGCCTCTGTCTGGCAGAACCAGATCTCACGCGAGGCGACGATCCAGATCAAGCCGATGGACGGCCTCGACATCGAGGCAGCCCTTGCCCAGGCTTCGCAGATCGCCGGCGAATTTCCTGGCGTGAAGAGCGCCAGGATCGTCGACCGCGATGCCACGGCGCGGCTTTTGGAACCCTGGCTGGGTTCGGGTCTCAACATCGACGAGCTGCCGGTGCCGCGTCTGATCATCGTCACCATAGACGAGACCAACCCTCCCGATTTCGCCGCAATGCGCGCCGCGATCACGCCGAAACTGCCCAGTGCCTCGCTTGACGACCATCGCACCTGGGTCGACCGGCTGGTCGCCATGGCCCGCACCACGGTGACCATCGGCATCGCCGTGTTGGCGCTGATGCTGGCGGCAACCGTGCTGACCGTGGTGTTCGCGACGCGCGGCGCCATGGCCGGCAACGGCCACATCATCGAGGTGCTGCATTTCGTCGGCGCCGAAGCGCGCTTTATCGCTCGCGAATTCCGCCACCACTTTCTCGTCACCGGCATGAAGGGCGCCGCCGCCGGGGGTGCGGCGGCGGTGTTCGTCTTCATCGTCTTCTCGTGGTGGTCGTCGCGAAATATGGCGACGCCGCAGGCCGATCAGGCGACCGCCCTGTTCGGCAATTTCGCCATCGGTTCGGCGGGCTATCTCGGCGTTGTTCTCATGGTGCTGGTCATCGGTGCGCTGACGGCGGCAACCTCCCATGTCACCGTCGTCACCTATCTCAGCGACATCGATGTCCGCCATCCGGACGCAGGGTGATCACGAATAGAGAATTAGCGTAACGAAATTTGTGCTTTCCGACCTACTAAACGCCGTATTTCGGAGTTAACGATAAGGACGATGGACGCGCGCGACTCGACCGGAATGGCTGGACAGTTGCCCTTGGTGATCACGCGTTCAAGCGAGCGCGTCAAGCCCGGCCGATTGGCGAGCGCGCTACGCATCTCAGCTTTCTTTCTGCTCGTGCTGGCAACGTTGTTTGCCGGCGGCTTTGGCTGGTTCGCCAGCACCGTCAGCCGTCTCGCGACGCCCGCCAATCCGGCAAGGGCCGATGCCATCATCGTGCTGACCGGCGGCCATTCGCGTCTCGACGCGGCCATGGGTCTGCTGGCGTCCGGCAAGGGCGAGCGGCTGCTGATCAGCGGCGTGCATCCTTCCGCCAGCCGCCGCCAGCTTCAGGTCGCGACCCGCGGCGACAAGGAATTGTTTTCCTGCTGCGTCGACATCGACCGTGCCGCGCTCGACACGATCGGCAATGCCGAGGAAAGTGCCAAGTGGGTGGAAGACCACGCCTATGGCACCGTGATCCTCGTCACCAACAACTATCACATGCCGCGCAGCCTGCTGGAAATGGGCCGGCTGCTCCACAAGGCCAAGCTCGAGCCCTATCCAGTGGTCAACAGCAATCTTGGCAATGGCGGCTGGCTGACCAAGCCGAGAGCCTTGCGCGTGCTGTTCACCGAATACAACAAATATCTGCTGGCGCTGGCGCGTGGCATCGTGCCGGTCAAGCCAACGCCAACCGGCATCGCGCTGGCCGAGGCTGTTGCGCCGAACTGAGCCGATCTGGAACCGGCAGCGCTATCATTCCTTGAGCGTGGCGCTTGAGACGCTGCGCAGTCGCGCGATCTCGTGTTCGAGACGTTCGATACGCTTGTCCCGCTCAGCCAGCGCCGCCGCTACATCGGCCGCTTCGAAACGCTGTGGAATGTGCTGCGGGCAATTGGAATCCCAGGCCGAAACCGTGAACAGGATGATCTGCTCCGGGCGCGCCTTATAGCCTTCCGGCATCAGCTTCGCCATCAGTTCGGCGTCCTGCTCGACGACCCGCGCGCTGCCCCAGATCTTGATGCGCTGCCGATGCGCATAGTCGATCAGGAACAGGAAAGCACGCGGGTTGTCGTCCAGATTGCCCTGGGTGATGAATTGCCTGTTGCCGGAGAAATCGGCGAAGCCGATCGTCCGCGCGTCGAGCACCTTGAGGAAGCCGGCCGGCCCGCCGCGATGCTGGATGTAGGGCTGGCCCTCACCATTGGCCGTCGACAGGAAGACGCTGGTCTGCGCCTCGATGAAGGCGGCGAGATCGGGCGTGATATCAGCCTGCCAACTGCCGCGCTCCTCGACGCGGGCATAGGCCTCGCGTGAGCCTTTGCGGGCCTGGATCGCCTTGACGGTTGGCGTAAAGGCGACATCGCTGGTGAAGACGTGAGCATTCATGGAAGGCCTCCTTTGAAGCAGAGCTGCGAGCCAGAGCCAGCGAAGAGATAACGCCTTCCATCTTCCGGATGCAGATGGCATTAATGCAAACAAACCTTCCAATTTCCGGGAGAAGTATGGATCGCCTCGAGGCCATGTCACTTTTCGTCGCCGCGGTGGAGGCCGGCAGCCTTTCGGCCGCCGGGCGCCGTTTCGGCATCCCGCTTGCAACGGTCAGCCGCAAGGTCTCCGACCTGGAGCGGCATCTGAAGACGCGTCTTCTGAACCGCTCGACGCGGCAGCTGACGCTGACCGACGCAGGTCACGCCTACCTCGCTGCCTGCCATCGCATTCTCGACGAGGTCGGCGAGGCCGAGCGGATCGCCGCCGGCGAATACAGCGCGCCGACGGGTGAACTGATCATCACCGCACCGATCGTCTTTGGCCGCCTGCATGTGCTGCCGGTCGTCACCGGCTTTCTCGCTGCCTACCCCGACGTGGCTATTCGGCTGATGCTCGCGGACCGGATAACCCAGTTGACCGAGGAGCACATCGATCTCGCCATCCGCATCGGCCAGCTTCCCGACTCCAGCCTGGTGGCCACCCGCATCGGCTCGATTCGGCGCGTTGTTTGCGCGAGCCCTGCCTATCTGGCCGAGCATGGCACGCCGCGGACGCCGAAAGACCTCGCGGCACACGACTGCGTCACCTTCGAGGGGCTCACCGCTCCCGCCGCATGGACTTTTGCCACGGGCAAGACCGAACTCACCGTTCCGATCCGCTCACGGCTTCGGGTCAACACCGCGGAAGCGGCGATCGATGCCGCGATTGCCGGCATCGGGTTGACGAGGGTGCTTTCCTACCAGATCGCAGCTGCAGTGCGGTCGGGCACCCTCCGCACCGTGCTGGAGGCATTCGAGCCGCAGCCATGGCCGGTCAGCCTCGTGCATGCCGGCCAGGGTCTGCTGCCGGTGAAACTGCGTGCGTTCCTCGATTTCGCCGCCCCACGCCTGAAGAAACGGCTGCTGCAAGAGACGTGGCAGGCCTGACGAACGGGCCATCGCACCGTTTCCTTTTTGCCCGCGCTTGGTGTAACCAACGCACACCTCCTCATCGGGCTCTTCCTGCATGCTTTATGTCCGCTCGCTGGCGTTCAACTTCGTCTTCTACGTCAATCTGATCGTCCAGATGATCCTCTGGACCCCGTACTATTTCCTGTCTCCGCGCCACCGTGCCTGGTTCGTGCCGAAATTCTGGTCACACACCAGCATGTGGCTCTATGACAAGATCGCCGGCACCAAAAGTGAGATCACCGGCCAGGAAAACCTGCCCGAGGGTTCCTTCATCCTGGCGCCGAAGCATCAGTCCTTCTGGGACGCGATCGCCTTTTTCCCGTTCCTGCAGGATCCGATCTACATCCTGAAGCGGGAACTGACCTGGATCCCGTTCTTCGGCTGGTACATCCTGAAAATGCGCATGATCCCGGTCGACCGCGGCAGCCGCTCGAAGGCGCTGAAAGCGGTGGTCGCCGCGACCAGGCAGGAGCTGGCGCGCAATCCCCGCCAGCTGATCATCTATCCCGAGGGCACGCGCCGGGCGCCGGGCGACGAGCCGGCCTATAAATACGGCATCGTCGAGCTCTATATCCAGCTTGGCATTCCGGTGGTGCCGGTCGCCCATGTCGCCGGCCTCTATTGGCCGCGGCGGAAATTCCTGCGCTATCCCGGCACGATCAAGGCCCGCTTCCTACCGCCGATCCCGGCGGGTTTGGGCAAGGAAGAATTCATGGAACGGCTGATCGGCGAGACGGAAGCCGCCTGCGACCAGCTGCTCATCGAGGCGTCCCAGGCGCCAAACCCGCCGCCAATGCCGCCGACGGCGGTAAAGCGGCTGGGGGAACTTGGCTCCGATACCCCGACCTGAACCATCTAAGCTTGCGGCACTGTCCCCTAGGGAATCACAGCCAGCGCCGTGGTCAACACCAGTGTTGCCGCGAACGTCAGATTGATGATCCGCGAGGCCAGCGGCTTGCGCAGGAAGCGCGCAAACGCTGCCCCGGCGAGAAGCCACAGGACATGGATGGCGACGATCATCGAAGCGAGGATCGCCAACCTGAGCCCTGCATCGAGCTCACCGGCGGACGACGTGCCGGCAAATACGGCGGCAATCGCCACATAGGCTTTCGGGTTGGCGACCGCCAGCAGAAACCCGCCGAGGAATGTGGGACGTGCCGCCCCGCCGCTGCGCGCTGCCAGAGGCGGGGCCGTTGCTATCTTGAAGGCGAGGTAGAGGATGTAGGCTGCGGATGCCACCGCCAGGAGCGGTGTGAGCGTCGGCACAGAGGTGAGCATGGCCGTAATGCCCGTCGCCACGACCAAAAGCACGGCGACCGTACCAAGAATGATACCCGAGGCATAGCGGAGCGAATCGCGCAGGCCGAAGGCGGCGCCGACGGCGGTGACGCTTATCGTCGCCGGGCCCGGACTGCCCATCACGACCGCCGATGCCAGCACAAGCGCGAGCAATTGCTGCCATAGTTCCGGATGGGAAAAGACCTGTTCGGCCATCTGTATACCAGTATCCAGGCGCGATGCCGGCAATGGTATGGCAGGGCATAGCAGGCGTCTTGAACGATCGTGCAGCGAGCCTTTCCGGCGCAGGCCGCGCCCGGTTCTTGGCTGCTGTTTGATAAAGCCACCGCTTCGCGCTGGCGTCTAAGCACTCGTGCTGTCGAGCTCGACGATATCGTCCGGACCGAACTCCAATGATGCGGCGCGGACGAGGCTGTCTACCTGATCCAATGTCGTGGCACTGGCGATCGGCGCGGTGACGCCGGGCCGCGCAATCACCCAGGCGAGCGCCACTTCCGCCGGCTTGGCCGCGTGACGCGCCGACACCGCGTCGAGTGCCGCCAGGATGCGCATGCCGCGCGTGTTGAGATAGTTCTTCACGTCGTCGCCACGCGCGCTTTTACCGAGATCGGCCTGGCTGCGGTACTTGCCGCTCAAAAACCCCTTGGCGAGGCTGAAATAGGTGATGACGCCGATATCCTCGGCCATGCACAGATCGCGCAGCGGTCCATCGAAAGAGGCGCGATCGTAGAGATTGTATTCCGGCTGCAGCACCGAATAGCGCGGCAGGCCCCGCAAGCTTGCCACGTCGAGCGCGGCGCGCATCTGGCCGGCATCGAGATTGGAGGCGCCGACGTGGCGGATCTTGCCCTTGTCGAGCAGCTTCTGATAGGCGCCGAGCGTTTCCTCGTAAGGGGTGGCCGGGTCCGGCCAGTGCGACAGATAGAGATCCACGACATCGGTCTGCAGCCGCTTCAGCGACGCATCGATGGCCTTTTCGATATAGGCCGCGGAGAGGTCTTTCCTGCCCTGCCCCATGTCCGACCCGACCTTGGTGATCACCACAACCTTGTCGCGATTGCCGCGGCTTTTCATCCATTTGCCGATGATCGTTTCGGATTCGCCGCCCTTGTTGCCGGGAACCCAGCGCGAATAGGCATCGGCGGTGTCGATGGCGTTGAGGCCGGCGCCGACGAACCGGTCGAGCAGGTCGAAAGAGGTTTTCTCGTCGGCGGTCCAGCCGAAGACGTTGCCACCCAGAACCAGCGGCGCGATGGACAGGTCGGTTTGACCGAGACGACGTTTCTCCAAGACTGATCTCCGTGGGGAATGGAAAGAAGCGGGCGAAAAGCCCCGTGACCGGCTTAACCTATGGCGGGCCGCACCGACGTCAAAGGGCCGGCCGACTTTTCCACCGACCAGCGCTTCACAAAGGCGCGATCCGTTTCGCCACCTCTGCCAGCCAATGGTCGCGGATCCCCAGCGCCTCGAGGTGCTCCAGCGTGCTGGACACGTAGTCCTCATTCTTTCCCGACTGGCCGACGGCGCCGCGAACGACGCTCGCCGCATCGGCCGCATCGAGCGCACCGGCATATTGCTCGTGGGTACGGTCGACGACATAGGCGACAGCCTCGACCGTCTCGCCTCCGTCTGTGTCGCCCCCACCCTTGTCGGCCTCACGCGTGTCCCCCTTGTCGAGGCGAATGCTAAGCATGCGCTCGAGATAGACATTGGTGACCAGTTCGCGTTCGCGCAGATAGGTGATGACCTCGTTGCGCAGATCGCCGGGGACGCGGAAAGCCAGCCCGATGCAGGAGCCGCCACGGTCGAGGCCGAGCACCAGGCCGGGCCGTTCGCGCGTGCCGCGATGCACGAAGGAGTAGACGCACAGCGAGCGGCGGTAGCCATGGAGGCGGGCCCGCCGCGTCTCGACATGCGCAAATCCCGGCCGCCAGATCAGCGAGCCGTAGCCAAAAACCCAAAAATCGCCCATATCGCCAAGCCTGGTTGCAGCACCGCACTGGAATCGGTGTTTTTTCAATCCGTCTTCGTCTACCCGATCTTGCCGGAAACGACACCTCTGCAACACGCGCCAACGAGAGCCGCAGCATGACGTCAAATGACGAACGCCCGCCGAATTTTCTCCGCCGGCTGTTCTGGCTCGGCGTTTTCATCGTCGTGCTGTTCGGCCTCTACAGTGCCGGCTGGTTCTACCTGGCAGACAAGGTCAAGAGCGAAGCCGACATAGCGGTGGCCGAACTCAACGGCAGTGGCATCGAGGCGGACTGCGCCAATCTCACGGTCAGCGGCTACCCCTCAAGCTTCGCCGTTTCCTGCGACAGCCTGGCTTATCAGGACGACAACAGGAACGTCGCCGCCTCGCTCGGCAGCCTCAAAGCAGTCACGCACATTACCCAGATCCTGTCACCTGGCGCCGACCTGCGGGGGCCGCTCAGGACCTCCGTGCCGGGGATGGCGCCGCTGTGGATCGACTGGGACGATCTGCGAGCGAACGTCAAACTGTCCTGGCCGCTGCCCCGGCGCGTTTCACTGGAGGCAGAGGCTCTGTCAGCCCAGACCGATCCGGCCGATGGCACAGACCCGGTCGAGCTGTTCAGCGCTGGGACAGCGGCCGGAGAATTGCGTCCGAACGGCCAGGACATCGACTATACCGGGAGTTTTACCGACCTCGAAATCGATCCGGGCGCGATCGATGGCCGCGTGCTGCCGCCGCTCGACGGCGGCGGCGACGTGACGCTGAAGAACGGCGTGGCGCTGATCAAGACACAAACAGAGAGCCTGCGCGGCCGGGCGGTGGATATCGGCAAGCTCGATCTGTCGTCGGGGAACGCGCGCGTCACCGTTTCCGGACCGGTTTCGGTCGATGCCGACGGGCTGATCGACGCCGATTTGATGATCAAGCTCAGCGATCCGAAGGCGGTGGCGGAAATCCTCGGCAAGGCCATTCCCGAGCAGAAGAGCCAGATCAAAACTGGCTTTGCCGGGCTGGCGCTGCTTGGCAACGAACCGTCGATGCCGCTCAAGATCGTCAAGGGCAAGGCCTCGCTCGGTTTTATACCGCTGGGCAGGATCAAGCCGGTCGATTAGGCGACGATTGCGAACCTCCAGTTCGGAAAGACCATGGTCAAACAGGAAGATGGATGAACCGCCCGGTGAAGCTCCTGTGTGTTGGCGCGCTGACGCTCGATACGATCCTTCGCGTCGACACGCTTCCGGCGCGTCAGGGCAAGTTCATCGCGTCCGACGGCGTCCAGATCGCCTCGGGCATGGCTTCGAGCGCGGCCTGCGCCGCACGCCGCCTCGGCGCGGAGGTATCGCTGTGGGCGAGCGCGGGAGACGACCTCGTCGGCGATCAGCTGGTCGCCGGCATTGAGGCCGAAGGCGTCGATTGCAGCTTTGTCCGGCGCGTCGCCGGCGCGCGGTCGGCGCTGTCGGCCATCCTGGTCGACACGCATGGCGAGCGCATTATCGTTCCGTTCTATGACAAGCTCGCCCAGGCCGACCCCGAAGCGCTCCCCACAAAAGATCTCACCGCATTCGATGCCGTCCTGGTCGACGTGCGCTGGCCGGGCGCGGCAGCTCTGGCCCTGACGGCGGCGCGCGCAATCGGCCGTCCAGCCATACTTGACGCCGACACCGCGCCACGGGCCGTGCTGGAACGGCTGTTTCCGCTCGCCTCGCATGTCGTCGCGTCGGAGCCGGCGGCGTTCATCCTCTGCGGTGAGGAGCAAGGCCCGCCGGCGGCCTGTGAAGCGCTGGCCAGACGCACCGATGCATTCGTGGCGGTGACCGGCGGCGCAGCGGGAAGCTGGTGGTTCGACCGCTCGTTGGCGTCGGTGCGCCACGTCGCGGCGCCAAGGATCAAGGCAGTGGATACGCTTGCCGCCGGCGACGTGTTTCACGGCGCCTTTGCCGTCGGGCTGGCCGAGGCCATGCCGATCGAACGGACATTGCGCTTTGCCAGCGCCGCCGCCGCGCTCAAATGCCTGCGCTTCGGCGGCAGGCTGGGCGCGCCGGACAGGGCCGAGACACTGGCGATGATGGCGGCTCACTGGCCGGATTGAGCGCGAGGCGGCCTTCAAATCGGATGGTACCGCCGCTCTTTTGCTTGAGCATCGGATTTCACCTAAAACCGGTACGGGTCCGATGCTCTATCCCTTGGCCGGATGCTCGACTGCCTGCCGGCCAAAGTCCGGCACGTCGATGTCCTGGCCAGCCTCGATGATCGAGCGGCGCACGGCGCGGGTGCGGGTGAACAGGTCGAACAGCTTTTCGCCGTCGCCCCAGCGGATCGCCCGCTGCAGCGAGGCCAGATCCTCCGAGAACCGCGCCAGCATTTCGAGGATGGCATCCTTGTTGTGCAGGCAGACGTCCCGCCACATCGTCGGATCGGACGCGGCAAGGCGCGTGAAGTCGCGAAAGCCGGAGGCCGAATATTTTATGACCTCGGACTTGGTCACCGACTCCAGATCGTCCGCGGTGCCGACGATGTTATAGGCGATGATGTGCGGCAGGTGCGAGACGATGGCCAATGTCATGTCGTGATGCTGGGGATCCATCGTGTCGATGTTGGAGCCGCAGCGGCGCCAGAATTCCGAGAGCCTTTCCAGCGCCTCGGGATCGGTGCCGGGTAGCGGCGTGAAGATGCACCAGCGGTTTTCGAACAATTCGGCAAAGCCGGCGTCCGGGCCCGATTTTTCAGTGCCGGCCAGTGGATGGCCGGGGATGAAATGCACGCCGGCAGGCACATGCGGCTGCATCTGCGCGATGACCGACGCCTTGGTCGAGCCGACATCGGTGAGGATTGCGCCCTGCTTCAGCGCCGGTGCGATTTCCTCGGCGACCTCGCCCGAAGAACCGACCGGCACCGAAACGATGACCAGGTCGGCATCGCCGACCGCCTCTTTCGCATCCGACGTGTAGAAGGAGCCGAGGCCGAGTTGTTTCGCCCGCGCCAGCGTCGTTTCGCTGCGCGTCGAGATGGCGACATGACCGGCAAGGCCTTCGCGATGGATTACGCGGGCCAGCGACGAGCCGATCAGGCCGATGCCGACCAGCGCGATCTTTGCGAACATCGGTGATGTCATGGTGTTCTAGCTTTTCAGAAATGTCGCGAGGGCGGCGACAACGCCGCGATTGGCCTCTTCGGTGCCGATGCTCATGCGCAACGCATTCGGGAAGCCGTAGCCGGAAACGCGCCGCAATATGTAGCCGCGCGCACAGAGGTAATCGTCCGCAGCTGCCGCCGAATGTTTTTTGTCCTCGGGAAAGTGGATGAGGACGAAATTGCCGACGCTCGGCGTCACCCGCAGTCCGAGCCTGGTCAACTCCTCGCTCACCCAGGTCAGCCAGGTCTCGTTATGCGCCACGCTGCGCTCGACATGGGCACGGTCGCGGATCGCGGCAATTCCGGCCTCGATCGCGGTCGCGTTGACGTTGAAGGGACCCCGCACCCGATTGATCGCATCGATGACATGCATCGGCGCGTACATCCAGCCGATCCGCGCGCCGCCGAGGCCGAGCTTGGAGAAGGTACGGGTCATGACCACGTTTTCCGCGCCAGCCACCAGTTCGACGCCGGCTTCATAGTCGTTGCGGCGGACATATTCGGCATAGGCTGCATCAAGCACCAGTAGCACGTTTCGAGGCAGGCTGGCATGCAGGCGGCGCACCTCCTGGAACGGCAAATAGGTACCGGTCGGGTTGTTGGGATTGGCGAGGAAAATGATCCTGGTACGCGGCGTCACCGCAGCGAGGATCGCATCGAGGTCGGCACGCTCATTGGTTTCCTTGACCGAGACCGGGACAGCACCTGCCGACTGGATGTAGATCTTGTAGACCATGAAGCCGTGTTCGGTGATCACAGCCTCGTCGCCGGGCGCGAGATAGGTCTGCGCAAGCAGGCCCAGAATCTCGTCGGAACCATTGGAACAGACGATGTTCGCCGGATTGAGGCCATGCACCTCGGCGATCGCCTCCCGCAGGCGCCTGGCGGTGCCGTCGGGATATATGCCGAGCTTGGCCGCAACGTCGCGCGCGGCTTCTATCGCCTTCGGCGAGGGGCCGAGCGGGTTCTCGTTCGACGACAATTTGTGGACCTTGGCAACGCCGGCCGGCGCCGTGCTTTTGCCCGGCACATAGGCTTCGATGTCCATGATCCCCGCGCGGGGCGTTGGACGTGCCTGATCCGATGCCTGGTTCATATTGCAAAAATCCGTCGAGAACGCTTCCGCTGCTCCAACGCGATGCGAATTTCAGATCCGCCACACTGGAAGCCGCCGCGGAAATACAAGCCGTGGCCTGGAATGTCGAGAGGCGGCAATGATCGGTGCGTGACTGGCCGTTGACGCCGAGGCGCGCCGGTCCTAAAGAAAGGCGAAATCCCGTGGTGATTTGGCCGGTCGGCTTGCAGCCACGTTAAACAACTCGCTAAAGGGCCGTTTGCATCCTGTAACCGGCTTTGCGAAGGCAATGCCGGTTTTTTTGTTGTCCGCAGCCGGCCGGACAGTCGCATCGAGCCGAAAATCGCAATCGACTTTCGGAAAACACGATGGGTTAATGTAAGAGGATGCGATGGTCGCGCTGCGCACGAAAAGAACCAACAACGAGGCCGACGAGCCGTCGAGCCCGGTGTTGCGTTTCGGCGCCGACAAGCCGCTCAAGCTCGATGCCGGCACACTGCTGTCGCCGTTCCAGATCGCCTACAAGACCTACGGCACGCTCAACGACGCCCGCTCCAACGCCATCCTCGTCTGCCATGCGCTGACTGGCGACCAGCATGTCGCCAGCACCAATCCGGTGACCGGCAAGCCGGGCTGGTGGGAAGTGCTCATCGGCCCCGGCAAGATCATCGACACCAGCCGCTTCTTCGTCATCTGCTCGAACGTCATCGGCGGCTGCCTCGGCTCGACCGGCCCCGCTTCGACCAATCCCGCCACCGGCAAGCCGTACGGGCTCGACCTGCCGATCATCACCATCCGCGACATGGTGCGGGCGCAGTTGATGCTGGTCGACCATTTCGGCATCGAAAAACTGTTCTCGGTGCTCGGCGGCTCGATGGGCGGCATGCAGGTGCTGCAATGGGCGTCGAGCTATCCGGAGCGCGTTTTCTCGGCGCTGCCGATCGCCACCGGCGCGCGTCATTCCTCGCAGAACATCGCCTTCCATGAGGTCGGCCGGCAGGCGGTGATGGCAGATCCCGACTGGCATGGCGGCAAATATTTCGAGCAGGGCAAGCGTCCAGAAAAGGGGCTGGCCGTGGCGCGGATGGCCGCTCACATCACCTATCTGTCGGAGGCGGCCCTGCACCGGAAGTTTGGCCGCAACCTGCAGGATCGTGAAGCACTCACCTTCGGTTTCGACGCCGATTTCCAGATAGAGAGCTATCTGCGCCATCAGGGCATGACCTTCGTCGACCGCTTCGACGCCAACTCCTATCTCTACATGACCAGGGCGATGGACTATTTCGACCTTGCCGCCGACCATGGCGGCCGGCTCGCCGACGCCTTTGCCGGCACCAAGACCCGTTTCTGCCTGGTCTCCTTCACCAGCGACTGGCTGTTCCCGACCGAGGAGAGCCGCTCGGTCGTTCATGCGCTGAACGCGGCCGGCGCCTCGGTGTCTTTCGTCGAGATCGAGACCGATCGCGGCCACGACGCCTTCCTGCTCGACGAGCCGGAGCTGTTCGCGGCCATCAACGGCTTCATCGCGTCGGCGGCCCGCGCCAGGGGGCTCAGCGCATGACCCCCAAAGATTACAGCCTTTTCGAACCGGCATCTTGCGCCAGGCAGCAGCGCATGACGCCTGAAGTTTGCAGGCTTTTCGGATCAAGGTCATGCGCCAGGCAAGAGGCACGATCATGAGTGTCAACCACGCCCAGCGCGTCGACCTCGAAGTCGTCGCCGATCTCATCCCGCCGCAGTCGCGGGTGCTGGACGTCGGCTCCGGTGATGGCCTGCTGCTCGAATTGCTGCAGGCAACGAAGCAGGTCGACGGCCGTGGGATGGAACTGTCGCAGCGCGGCGTCAACGAATGCGTGGCGCGCGGCCTGTCCGTCATCCAGGGCGACGCCGACAAGGACCTCAAATTCTATCCCGACAAGGGTTTTGATTTCGTCGTCCTGTCGCAGACCTTGCAGGCGACCCGCAACCCGAAGCTGGTGCTTGACGAGTTGCTCAGGATCGGCAAGCACGCCATCGTCTCCTTCCCCAATTTCGGCCACTGGCGGGTACGCCTTTCGCTGTTCGTCGAAGGGCGGATGCCGGTGACCAAGGACCTGCCCTATTCCTGGTACGACACGCCCAACATCCATTTCTGCACCATCCGCGACTTCGTCAATCTCTGCGAAGAGCTCGGCGCAACGGTGGAAAAGGCAACCGCGCTCGACGCCAATGGCCAGAAAATCGGCCTGTCGATGCCTTGGTGGTTCTGGAATTTCTTTGGCCAGCAGGCGGTGTTCCTGCTGAAGAGATAACGGCGACCCGTCGCTTCGGCCAGCCGGCCCGAGTCCGGAGACATCTGGGACTGATCGAGGTCTAGCGATCAAGTTCCGGAAAATACGGATCGGAGAAAAACCGCCGACCGCGCTCGCCTTGCAAACAGTCGACCGGTGCTGCCGCATCGACCGGGACGGATCCGGGATCGGCCCCGGGACCGGCATTAGGATCGGCAACACCGCTGACCTCGAGGACCAGCTTGCGGCGTATGGCGGTCACGAATTCCGAAGCGGCATAGACCGGCAGCACGAAGGAGCCTGGCCCGCCTGTGACGCACTCGGCATAGTATTGGTCGAGATGGCTGAAGCTGGGCGACGGGCTGATCAGGATCGGCAGGCCATTGATGACGATGCCCTTTGCTATCGCGGCGTCGCGTGTCGTGGCGACGGGCATCCCGATATTGTTGGGGCCATCGCCTGAGATGTCGATGACGCTGCGCGTCGCGTCGAAGGCGGCTCCATCCAAAAGCTTGGCGCCGAAGGCGAGCGCACTGGAAATCGAGGTGCCGCGAAAGCTCCTGAACGGGCGCGCCTCGATCTTGCCGGCGAATACCTCGGCGCTCTCGGCATCGTCGATGACCTGCCAGGCAATGACGGCGTCGTCGCGGACGGTGCCTGCCCATTCGAAATAGGCCAGCGCAATGCGGCCGTTCACGCCCGAACGCACCGCATTGATGAAGTCGGGGTGGCGCAGTGCCTTGACATAGCCGGCGCGCTGCAGGGCGAATTCCTTTTCGTCCATCGAGTGCGAGATGTCGACCGCCAGCACCAGTTCGACGTCCACGGCAATGGTGTCGGCAGGCGCGGCCAAAGGTGCTGCCTGGGCACGGGCAAGGCAGGCAAGCAGGCTGACGCAGGTCGCCCAAAAGCGCGCAGCGGTTTTGGGGTAACGACAAGCATCGAAGCAAAGACTCAAAGCGTGTCGCATGAATCCAACGCCGCAGGCTTCCGAACGATGCCGGCAATCTTTCGCCGCGATCACGGCAAAATAAAGCTTACGGCCGGCTATGCCTGTTGGTGGGCTTTGGCGACGGCCGGGGGTGGTTCGATCGCGCCGGCCCTGACGCGGACTGGCTTGAGAGCCGGTCGCTCGAAATCTTTCACGATCGCCAATGAGCGCGGGAAGAATTCAATATTCTGCTGGCCACGGCCGATATTGAGGATCGCGGCGTCGGCAAGACGCGCCTCCAGCATCGACAGCACCCGCCGCAGCGTCGCGCCGTCGAACGTGTCCAAAGCCTCATCGATGATCACCCATTTCGGCTGCCGCAAGACCAGCCGGGCAAAGGCAAGCAGGCGCTGCTCGTCATCGCTCAATTCGCGCTCCCAGCGCGCCGACCGGTCGAGCGAGGATGACAGCCGCCCGAGACCGACCTCGGCAAGCACCGCCGAGATCTCGGCGTCGCTGACCGCGGCATCGGCGTGGTCGAGCACCTCGCGCAGCGTGCCGAGCGGGAAATAGGATTTTCGGGGAACGAAGGCCGGCACCTCTCCGGCCGGCATGCCGATCCGCCCGCTTCCCCACGGCCACAGACCGGCAATGGCGCGGAAGAACAGCGTCTTGCCGGCGCGCGGATCTCCGGTGATCATGACGCGCTCGCCGGCACGGATCTCGACATGGGGCTCGGCGAGCTTGGTGCATCCATCCCGCGACGCAATTTCGAGCTTGTCGAATGTCAGCCTGCCGTCCGGATTTTCGCCGAACTCGATGCGCCTCTCGCTGTGGTGGAGCACATCCGTTTCAGCAAGCGCGATGCGGAAATCGGCGACGCGCATCAGCGTGGCGCGCCAATCGGCGATGCCGCCGATATTGTTGATGAACCAGCGCAACGAGGAATGCACCTGGTTGAAGGCGCCGACAGCCATCATCAGCCCGCCGAAGCTGATGTCACCGGCGAAATAGACCGGCGCGGCGACGAGGATCGGCGCGACGACAGTGATCCAGCCATAGGTGTCGGTCACCCAGGAAAGATTGATCTGGGCGCTGTAGATGCGCCGCATCGCGCCCAGCACCGTGCCGAGGTCGAGCTCAAGCCGCCGTCGCGCGTCGGCCTCGCCGTGCGCAAGCGCGATGGCATCGACATTCTCGTTGACGCGGACCACCGAGGAGCGCAGCTCCGCCTCGCGCGTATAGCGGTCGGTGTTGAAGCGGATGAGCGGCCGTCCGACCAGCCAGCTCAGCCAGGAGGCGGTGCCTGCATAGAGGATTGCGGCCCACACCATGTAGCCCGGAATCGCCAGCGAATAGCCGCCGATATGGAAGACGAAGCCGGAAGACAGCGACCAAAGTACGCCGACGAACGAAACAAGCAGAATCAACGACTGCAATAGTCCTATGCCGAGACCTGTCGAAAGATCGGAGAGATGCCCGGCATCCTGCTGCAGGCGCTGGTCGGGGTTGACGCCGATGGCGCCGGCGTTGGCGAGCCGGAAAGCCCGCGCCGGCCGCATCCATTCACCGATCAGATCGACGGTCAACGCCTCACGCAGCTTCAGCCGGATCGTCTGGTCGAGCCAGGTCTGGCCGACATTGAGCACCACAAGCCCGCCGGCGATGGCGGAAAACACCAGAAGCTGGTGCAGGAAACCCTGCATGTCGCGCCGAGCCAGCGCGTCGTAAAAGGGCTCGTTCCAGCGATTGAGCAGAACCTGCCCGATCGAGGTTGCCACAATGACGGCGACGATGCCGAGGCAGGCCCAGAGCAGTTGTTTGCGGATCGGCGACTTCGCCAGCGCCAGCCTGATTGTCGCCAGTTGGTCGCGCAGGCTGCTGGCTTCGACCGACGCGGCAATCGGCTTGGCGCTGGCCTCGAAATCCGGATGATCAGCCATTGATGAAGACCCTTCGCAAGCGGTGCTGAAACCGGTGAGCAAGTCCACTCAATCGGGTAGCAAACCCGCCCACGACAGATAGGTGGGAAAAAGCGTGATTCCGATCACGAAAACGTCATCGGCGGCCCGGCGACGGCGCCTTCCCGCTCGGCGATATCCGGCCGAGCCTTGTGGCGCCATGCGGCGAGAAAACCGGCACGAAGACGCGGCGAGAGGCGCGCTGGACGACCGGCACACCCTGATAGAGCCGCTTCTGCGCCTCGACGACGATGACGCCGGAAAAGATCGGCCAGAACCTGCGGCCGGCGCGCTCCAGCACATTGTGGAACCGCATCATGAAGCGTCGCCGCGATGGCGGGAAGAACAGGGCGTCGGACCAGGCCGCGGGCGTGAAATTCGCTTCGCGCAGCAATTCGGTGAGCTGGCCGCGCGAGAAAGGCCGGCCGCTGCCGAACGGCGTATGCTCGAAACGCGCCCAGACACCGCGCCGGTTGGGCACGACGATGACGACGCGGCCTGCGGGCGACAGCACCCGCCAGATTTCGTTCAGCGTCTCGCGCGGGTTCTCGGCATGTTCGAGTGAATGGACGAGCAGCATGCGGTCGATGGAGGCATCGACCAACGGCAATTCCTCATCGAAGACCAGCGCGGTCGCGGTTGGCCCGGTGGCCGGCCAGACCACCGCGCCTTGCGTCGCCGGCATGAAGGCAAAGACTCGTTCGGCATCGGTGCCGAACCGCTCCAGCCATGGCAAGGTGTAGCCGAGGCCGACCAGGCGCTCATTGGGCACGACAGCCCATATCGAGGACAACGCCATGGTGATCGAGCGTTCGGCCAATCGCCCGAGCGTGGTCGAATAAAACGAGCGAAGGTCGACGATATCGGAATGCATGCGCGGCACGCTATCTTCGATGCTGTCCAAGTTCAACAAAGGCGCCCAGTTCTACAAAGACGGATGACATCCGCGGGCAAGCGCCCTATGTCTGCGGCGACTGCTGCATCGGCCAGAAATCGGTTTCGATTTCGGAAGACACGATGCAGCAGGTAAAAAGTGTCAGAAGCGTCCTTTGTGCGTCCAACTGGACGCGCGGCGCTCTCGTGGAGAGATGCGATGCCGGTTGAAATCGAACAATTCATGTGCCGCAGCGACAATTTCGGTGTGCTGGTGCATGACCCGAAAAGCGGCCAGACCGCGATCATCGACGCGCCCGAGGAGGCGTCGATCCTGGCCGCGATCGAGCGTACCGGCTGGACGCCGACGATGATCCTGACCACCCATCACCATGTCGACCATGTCGAGGCCAACCTGGCGCTGAAGGAGCGCTTCAAGCTGCGCATCGTCGGACCGGAAGCGGAAAAGGCAAAAATCCCCGGCATCGACGAAACCGTCGAACAGGGTTCGGTCATCCACCTGGGCGAGGAGAGGATCGACGTGATCGCCACGCCCGGCCACACGGCGGGCCATGTCTCCTATCATCTGCCGGCGTCGAAAGTGGCGTTCACCGCCGACACGCTGTTCGCACTCGGCTGCGGCCGGCTGTTCGAATGCAAGCCGCCGGTGATGTACGATTCGTTGAAGAAGCTCGCGGCGCTTCCGGCCGAGACGGTCGTCTATTGCGGCCATGAATACACGCTTTCCAACGCCCGCTTCGCGCTGACCGTCGACCCGACCAATTCGGCATTGAAGGAGCGCGCCGCGAAAATCGAAGCACTGCGCGCCGACGGCAAGCCGACGCTGCCGACCACGATCGGTGAGGAACTGTCGACCAATCCGTTCCTGCGCTGGCACGATCCGGCAATCCGCAAGCATTTCGGCATGGAGAACGCCTCCGACGCCGAAGTGTTCGCCGAAATTCGCAAGCGCAAGGACAATTTCTGAGCACCGTTGATGGTCTGGCATCCATGAAGTTCTGGGGAAAATGACCAGTTCCGCCGAAATCATCGCGGCGCTCGGCCTGAAACCGCATCCGGAAGGCGGCTGGTATGCCGAGACCTTTCGCGATGGCGCGGAAGGCGCTCGCGGCCATTCGACCGCGATCTATTTCCTTTTGGAGCAGGAGCAAGTGTCGGCCTGGCACCGCGTCAAGGACGCCTCCGAGGTCTGGCATTTCTATGCCGGCGCCCCGCTGGCACTGTCGATGCATCGGGAAAACGGGCCGGTGATCGAGCAGGTGCTCGGCACGGCATTGGCGGCGGGCGAGCGGCCGCAGATCGTTGTGCCGGCAGGCTGGTGGCAGTCGGCGCGCAGCCTGGGCGAGTGGACGCTGGCCGGCTGCACCGTGGCGCCGGGCTTCGATTTCGCCGCCTTCGAGTTGGCCGGACCGGGCTGGGGTCCTAGCCCAGCAGGAAACCCATCGTGATCGCCAGCTGGGCGGCATAATACAGCACCCAGACCGCGTGGCGTGTCCAGATACGGTGCGGCGAGATGGCGCTCAACAGGAACTTTTCCGCGGCGAGCAGCCCGTCGGACGCCATGAACAGCACGGCGCCGCCGACGACCCAGAAATTGTCCAGAGTGAGGGCCGAAATGCCCATGGCAAAAATTGTCGCGATATAGACGCTGATGGGAAGGCGCAGGGCGGGGCCGACACGGCGCCAGAGCGCAAAAAGCATGGCGAGCGCCAACACGGCCATTGCCACGGCAATCGCCGCGCGCCACGGCTCGGCCGAGAGCAGCCCGGCCCCCTCGCCGGAGCGCAGGAACAGCGCGATGTAAAGCCCATGCGCCACGAGAAAACTGGCCAGCCCGCCGACAAAAGCCTTTTCACCGTCGCGCGACAGCAATGCGTCGCCGATAGCACTGAGCGCCAGCGCAGCGATGAGCAGCCACGGGCCGCCCTGCAGCGATGCCAGCACAGCAAGCATCGCCACGGCCAGCGTCTTGACCGCGGAACGCGCAAGCTTCGGCGGCATGTCGATGGTGAAGGCGTAGATCACCGCGGCGGCCAGCGAAAACAGCAGCGTCGCATTGGCGTCGGCGTCGATGCCGCCGGGAAACGGCATCACGCCCCTGCCTCGCTCGCAGCCCTCTTGCGCAAGAACAGCGATTTCGCCGCAAGCGCTGCGCCGCCGGTGATCAGCACGCAGGCGGCGAGGATGCGCAGGGACGGCTCGGCGAAGCCGGCTGATATCAGCACCAGCGTCGACAGCAGCGGCGCGGCATAGCTTGCCGCGCCCAGCACCTGGATGTTGCCGCGCTTGACGCCGATATCCCAGGCGTAGAAGGCCGCGCCCACCGGCATCAGGCCGAGGCCGAGCACGGCCAGCCACTGGCCGGCGCCGACAGGCAGCACCGTCTCTTCCAGCATCAGATGACAGACAAGCGAAAGCGCTGCCGTGGCCGCACAGAACCAGGTGACGATGCTGGTCGGCACCGAAGGAAAGCGGCGCGACAACAGCGAATAGGACGACCACAGCACGGCGCAGACGCCGGCCATTGCATAGCCGAAGGCATAGCGCGCGTCGAAGGCAATCCCGCCGCCCTTGGTGACGATCAGAAAAGTGCCGGCAAGGCCGAGCAGTGCGCCGACGACATGGTTCCAGGCCAGCCGCTCGCCCGGCATCAGCGCCGATCCGAGCACGATCAGCAGCGGCCACAGATAGGCGATGAGGCTCGCCTCCACCGCCGGCGCGTTGCGCAGCGCAGTGAAATAGAAGAAGTGATAGCCGAACAGGCCGGCAATGCCGATCAGCCACACTTGCGGCGGTATTCTCTCGCTCCCGGAGGTGGCCGGCATGAACAGCCGCGCGACGAGCCCGACGCCGGTGCCGATCGTGAAGGTGATCGCCGAGAGCAGGAATGGCGGCACCGCGCCGGAAGCGTCCGTAAGCAGCGCCAGCAGCGCCCACATGGCGACCGCCGAGAAGCCGATCAGTGTTGCGCGCCCCATGTCCGTCTCCGGCGGCGCGCGATCGCGCCTAATCTGTCGCTTCGAACCGCTCCGCGCTGACGGTAAGGGTGCCGATTTTCGTGCCGACCGTGGCGTGGATCGGCGCATATACGCCGGTTTGGCCGACCGGTGCAAAGGTCACCATGATGCGGCTGCGCTTTCTCAGGTAATCCAGGGATTTGCGGTTCTTGCGATAACCCGCCACCGGCTCAAAATCCAGCCGGCAAGTGACGGTATCGCCCTCGTAGCCGCGCACCGAGGTCGAGCCTTTCGACTCGTAGGTCAGCGTCAGATCGGCGCGCATCTCGCCGTCATAGAGCTTCACCGTGCGCCCGCAGACCTTGTCGAGACTATCGGCATGGATGACGGTGGCGGCCATCGGATCGAGCACCGAGGCGAGATGGCTGGCGGCCAGCGGTATCCATTTCTTGGAATTGCGCTTCTTCGGCGCAGGCACGACCTTGGTCGCGGTAACAGTGCCGTTGGCGAACTGGATATCGATCATCGATGCCTTGTCGCCCGATTTGTAGTCGGCGCGGAACGCCTGCGGCTGCAATTGCTTGCCCAAAATCTTGCCCTTCGACGAGACCGTGCCACGCGTGTCGTCGAATATTGTGGCGAGGCCGGCGCTGGAGACGCTGCCTTCGATCGAATAGGTATCGCCTTCGTAACTGCTGGAAAAGCTTGCCTTGGCCACCGAGAAGCCGTGGACCGAAACCGTATACTCGCCCTTGAAGGATTGTTGCGTGGCGGCAGAAATTGGCGTCGGCAGCGCCACGGCGAGCGATGCAAGGAGAGCATGAGACGAACGAAGCATGGCGGGATCGATCCTCGATTTCAGCAGAAGCGCGCAACTCCAGCCTGGCATCTCCTTGTGCGACCGCTTATAGACTGAATTTCGGCCTTTATGTGAAAGACGTCGTCACACCCGGGCGCAAGCCAGAGCTTGACGCATCGCCGAAATGCAACTATGGAACGCCAACTTTTTCCATAAGGCCGCCTGACCGAAACCGCGCGCCACCCGGCGCGGGTTGAATGTTTGGCCAGACCGAGAACTGAAGGTTTAGAACCATGTCCCGCACCTGCGAACTCACTGCCAAGGCAGTCATGTCCGGCAACAATGTGAGCCACGCCAACAACAAGAGCAAGCGTCGCTTCCTGCCCAATCTCGTCAATGTGACGCTGATCTCGGAAGCGTTGAACCAGAATGTGCGCCTGCGCATTTCGGCCAACGCGCTGCGTTCGGTCGAGCATCGCGGCGGCCTTGATGCGTTCCTGGCCAAGGCCGACGCCAAGGAGCTGTCGCAGCGCGCGCGGCTGCTGAAGAAGCAGATCGCCAAGAAGCTCGCCGAACAGCCGGCCGCTTAATTTTTCAGGCAACCGCCTTCGGCATCGGACCGAAAAGTGCGAAGCGGTTTTCGGAGAAATCCGATGGCCAAACAGCAATGGAGTGTCGTCCGAACTCGGCATGACACCCCGCTGGTTCCATTACCCAGGATAAAAAAATGAGCTTTTTCTCCCGATATCTGCCCTTTGTTGCGGCCATGGCGCTTGTCGTGGTGGCGTCGAACGTCCTCGTGCAGTTCCCGCTGCAGGGTGCAATCGGCGGCCTGTCGCTGGCCGACATTCTGACCTGGGGCGCCTTCACCTACCCGTTCTCCTTCCTGGTCACCGACCTTGCCAATCGCCGCTACGGCCCGGCTGTGGCGCACCGGATCGTGTTTGTCGGCTTCACGGCGGCAGTGATCTGCTCGGTAGTCATCCCGCCCTTGCTGTTCCGCTACGGCCTGATCGAATTCGAGACGGCTGCCGACCGGCTGGTGCGCATTGCGGCGGCTTCCGGCACCGCGTTCCTGATCGCGCAGCTGCTCGACGTGACCGTGTTCAACCGGTTGCGCCGGCAGAGCTGGTGGCGGGCGCCGATCGTCGGCACGCTGGTGGGCTCGGTATTCGACACCGCGGTGTTCTTCACGATCGCCTTTTCGGCGGCTTTTGCCTTCGCTGGCCCGAACGATGGCTTTGCGCTCGAAACCGCGCCGCTGATGGGCGTGCTGCCGGTCGAGGCCATGCGCTGGGTGTCATGGGCGCTCGGCGACCTCGGCGTGAAGCTGATCATAGCCGTGGTGGCGCTGATCCCCTACCGGCTGCTTGCCGCCCGCTGGAGCCAGCCGGCACTGGCGGCATAGAGAAAAGATCATGCCCACAGGTTCTCGAGCATGATCCCATGGGTCCAACTCGATACCGCGAAAACGCCTGACGGCGACCACGCGCTGCGCCTGAAACAACGCGGCGCCGAATTCTCGATCATGCTCGGCTCGAACGAGCTGATGAACAGCCGCCTGAGCGGTTCTGAGGAAGCGCTGGCGAGGCTGTCCTGCCAAAGGATTGCCGGCCGCAGGCAGCCGAAAATCCTGATCGGCGGGCTGGGCATGGGTTTCACGCTGCGCGCCGCGATTGCCGAGCTTGGCGCCGATGCCGGCATCGTTGTCGCCGAGTTGGTGCCCGCCGTGGTGGCGTGGGCGCGCGGCCCGATGGCCTCGCTGTTCGGCGGCTGTCTCGACGATCCGCGCGTGACCATTCGCGAGGCGGATGTCGGGCAGATCATACGATCGGAAGCCTCGGCTTGGGATGCCATCCTGCTCGACGTCGACAATGGGCCGGAAGGGATCGTCCACAGGGCCAACGATGCCCTTTACAGCGTAGCCGGGCTGATCAGCGCGAGAGCAGCGCTCAAGCCCGGCGGCGTGCTGGCGGTCTGGTCGCAGGGACCCGACAGCGGCTTTACCCGCCGGCTCAAGCAGGCGGGCTTCGCGGTCGAGGAGGCCAAGGTGCGAGCCAATGGCAAGCGCGGGGCACGCCAAATCATCTGGATCGCGAGCAACGGACCCCGGCCTGCCGCAACCGGCGCCAAGCTGTAGCTTGTTATCGGCCGTCCTTTGCCGACCGCCTCTCAATCCTCGTGCAGCACAAATTCCAGATACAGATTACGCTGTAGCATCGAGTGGTTGTCGTCCGAGACCAGCGACACCATCAGCGCGCCGTCGTCGCGGGTCCAGACGTCGAGCCCTTCCATATTGTCGATCTGGTACCCCATGTCGGCTTCCATCAGCACCGGCCCGTCGGCAACCGCGCCCTTCTCGACGCTTTCGCCATAGATGCGCCGCAGCCGCATCTTGACGCCGCCGGCCATCGAAAAGCTGCGCTCCAAAAGCAAGAGGTCGCCGTCCGGCAGGAAGGCGCCGTCGGCAATGTCGAAATTGCCGTTGCGCTTGACGGTGAAGACGCCCTTGTGCGGCCCTTCGATAACGGCCGCATAGATGTTGCCTGCCTTGTCGAGGCTCTTTTCCGAGACCACGACCAGCCCGCCTTGGTGCTGGCCGTCAGGATTGGCGTGGGTGACGGTCTCAAAGCCGCGATTGCGGCGAAGCTCCCAGGCTGGAATCAGGAAGTCGAGCTGCCTGAACGGCGGCTTCATGTCGCCCGGTTCGATCTTGAACTGTGCAATGCGGTGATCGCGCTCGAAGCCGACTGTGGCAATGCCGTCCTTGAGCGCAAGGCCTTCGGCGTCGACCTCCCATTTCTCGGCGATCAGCTGGCCCGCCTCGTCGGCCATCTGCTGCATACGGAAATTCCGGATGCCGGATGGGCGCTTGTCGGCATCATGGGTGACGGTGCCGAAGAACCAGAAACCGGTGTCGGCGACGCCGATGAAATCACTGCCGGGCTTGCGGAAACGAAACGCCGACAGCGCGCCGAAATCGCGTGACGGCGAGGTCATTTCCAGCCCGCCGACGAATTCGAGCGGGCCGAACCGCTTTTCGTCACCGCCGATATGAAACCGGTCTATCAGCCGTGCCGAGATTTCGATCGGCTCGACCGCAACGGTGCCGGCAGCGATGGGAGCCGACAAGGCGATGCCGGCAACGAACAGGGCTGTGGCGGCGAAAAGCGTCTGCCGAAAGCCGCCCCGCGAAAAAATCATCCGGCGCGCCGCATGCCGCCGCGTCGCGTGTCGCGCATGCTTTCCTCGCCAAACAGCGAGGCCAGTTGCTCGGTCATGGCGCCGGCCAGTTCCTCGGCATCGACGATGGTGACGGCGCGGCGATAGTAACGGGTAACGTCGTGGCCGATGCCGATGGCCAGGAGCTCGACCGGCGAGCGCGTCTCGATCAGTTCGATGACGGCGCGAAGATGCCGCTCGAGATAGTTGCCCGGATTGACCGACAGCGTCGAATCGTCGACCGGCGCGCCGTCCGAGATCATCATCAGGATCTTGCGCTGCTCCGGCCGGGCGATCAGGCGGTTGTGCGCCCACAGCAGCGCCTCGCCGTCGATGTTTTCCTTGAGCAGGCCCTCGCGCATCATCAGGCCGAGATTGCGCCGCGCCCGCCGCCACGGATGGTCGGCGGATTTGTAGATGATGTGGCGCAGATCGTTGAGCCGCCCAGGATTGGGCGGCTTGCCTTCCTTCAGCCATTTCTCGCGTGCCTGCCCGCCCTTCCAGGCGCGGGTGGTGAAGCCGAGGATCTCGACCGAGACGCCGCAGCGTTCCAGCGTGCGCGCCAGAATGTCGGCGCAGGTGGCGGCGACGGTGATCGGCCGGCCGCGCATCGAGCCCGAATTGTCGAGCACCAGCGTCACCACCGTGTCGCGGAATTTGGTGTCGCGCTCCTGCTTGAAGGACAACGGCTGCATCGGGTCGATGACGACGCGCACCAGCCGCGCCGGGTCGAGATATCCCTCTTCGAGATCGAAATCCCAGGACCGGTTCTGCTGCGCCATCAGGCGGCGCTGCAGCCGGTTGGCCAGCCGGCCGACGACGCCGGACAGGTTGGCAAGCTGCTTGTCGAGGAAGGCGCGCAGCCGATCCAGCTCTTCCTCTTCGCACAGATCCTCCGCACCCACCGTCTCGTCGAAGGCGGTGGTGAAGATCTTGTAGTCGATCTCCTTCGACAGATTGGTGAAGGGATTGTCGTTGCGGCGCGCCTCGCCGGGCGTCTCGGCATCGGCGTCGTCATCGTCGGACAGGTCGTCGGCGGTAGCATCGGATGCCTCGGTCTCGGCCGATTGCTCGTCGTCGGACGACGCCTCAGTGTCGTCTGACTGCGACTGCTCGGAGCCGGAATCGTCCTCGCCGCCCTCCTCGCTCTGCTCCTCGCCTTGCGGCTGGTTTTCGTCATTGTCTTCTGAGTCTTCGGTCTCCTGGTCGTCACCGAGTTCCTCGGCCATTTCCATGGAAGCCAGCATCTCGCGCACGACGCGGGCGAAGGCCTGCTGGTCGTCGAGCTTTGCCGACAGTCCGTCGAGATCGGCACTTGCCTTCTCCTCGACCCAAGGGCGCCAGAGGTCGACCAGCCGCTCGCCGCTCTTCGGGACAGTGCGGCCGGTCAGCTTTTCGCGCACCATCAGGGCCAGCGCCTCCTCGATCGGCGCATCGGCCTTGTCCTTGACATCGATGAGGTTGGCCCTGGCGTATTTGTCCTCGAGCATCGAGCCGATATTGTCGGCGACACCCTGCATGGCGCGGGAGCCGATCGCCTCGACGCGGGCCTGCTCGACCGCATCGTAGATGGCGCGGGCCTGTTTGCCCTCCGGCGCCAGCCTGGTGTGGATGCGCGTGTCGTGGCAGGCGCGCTTCAGCGCCATGGAATCGCCGAGCCCGCGGGTGATGGCGATGTCGGCCTTCGAGGCTTTCTTCGGCAGTTCAGGCAGCCGGGCGCGGCTGCCGGCGAGCGCCGGCCGATCCTTGGCGAAACCGACTTCGAGGTCCTTGTCGCCGGCAATCGCGCGCATGCAGACGGTGACGGCGCGCTTGAAGCTGTCGGCTTCAGACCCCGTCTTCGACTTGTTGCGCGTGTTGTCGCCTGGACCCGCCATCGATCATTCCTTGGAGCATGACCCCGAAAATCGGAATCGAGCCATGCTTAGCCCAGGACCACGTTGGCGGCGCTCTCCGGCAGGTCCTGGCCGAAGGCGCGCTGGTAGAACTCGGCGACCAGCGAGCGTTCCAGCTCGTCGCACTTGTTGAGGAAGGTCAGCCTGAACGCCATGCCGATATCGCCGAAGATCTCGGCATTCTCGGCCCAGGTGATGACCGTGCGCGGGCTCATGACGGTCGACAGGTCGCCATTGATGAAGGCCGAACGCGTCATATCGGCGACACGCACCATCTTGCTGACGATCTCCTTGCCCTTGGCATCGCGATAGTGCTTGGCCTTGGCCAGCACGATGTTCACCTCATTGTCGTGCGGCAGATAGTTCAGCGTGGTGACGATCGACCAGCGGTCCATCTGCGCCTGATTGATCTGCTGGGTGCCGTGATAGAGGCCGGTGGTATCGCCGAGACCGACGGTGTTGGCGGTCGAGAACAGCCGGAACGCCGGATGCGGGCGGATGACCCGGCTCTGGTCGAGCAGCGTCAGCCGTCCCGACGATTCCAGCACGCGCTGGATGACGAACATCACGTCCGGACGGCCGGCATCGTACTCGTCGAAGCACAGCGCGACATTGTGCTGGTAGGCCCAGGGCAGGATGCCGTCGCGGAATTCGGTGATCTGCAGCCCTTCCTTGACGACGATGGCGTCCTTGCCGACGAGGTCGATGCGGCTGACATGACTGTCGAGATTGACACGCACCATAGGCCAGTTGAGGCGGGCGGCGACCTGCTCGATATGCGTCGACTTGCCGGTGCCGTGATAGCCCGACACCATGACGCGGCGGTTGTAGGCAAAGCCTGCGAGGATCGCCATCGTTGTGTTCTTGTCGAACAGATAGTCCGGATCGATGTCGGGCACATGCTCGCTCGTCACGGAATAGGCCGGCACCACCATCTTGGACTCGAAGCCGAATTTCTCCTTCACCGGCACGGTGGTGTCGGGCAGGTTGGCGATGTCGCGATCGACCTTGTTCATCTTTATCAACGTCTCCACGGGCGAAGCGCCTGATTTCGCCGGCAATCGATTTTGTCCGGGGGCGGTCTTAGAGCCTTTTCCAACCTTATGAAAGTTGGAAAACGACACGGAGGTCGCTCAGCACAATCCTGCCTGCTTGAGCACGCGATAGGCCTGGAGCACATCGCGGAACCGGTCTTCCGAACCTCTGTCGCCGCCATTCGCATCCGGATGGTGGCGTTTCACCAGTTCCTTATAACGCGCCTTTATGTCCTTGCCAGTCGCCTTTGTATCAAGGCCAAGCGTTTCCAGCGCCTTGGCCTCAAGCGGCTTGGCCTTGCGCTCACGCGCCTCGCGCGGATCTTTTGGGCCTTTGAACAGGTCGAACGGATCGCGCATGCGGTTGTAGTAGCCGGCGCGGCCGGAACGCTGCTGGGCGAAATCGGGCGAGGAGCGCGTCGAGGCGCCGTTGACGCCCATCTTCCATGTCGGCCGGTGGCCGGTCATCGCTTCCTTCTGGAAGCGGGCGATCTCGGTATCGGGGACACCGGAGAAATAATTGAAGCCCTTGTTGTACTCGCGCACATGATCGAAGCAGAACTGAAAATACTCGCCCTCCTTCATGCGCCCGACCGGCGCCCGATGGGTGCCGGCCTCCTTGCAACCGTCCCACTGGCAGATCGGCGAACGAGACTTCAGCTCCGCATCCTTCTCCGGGCGGATGCGGATTTTCTCGAAATATTTGGGGTACGGTTTCATCTCACCCATTTATGGGCTGTTCGCCGGTGCGAAACAAGAATTGACATTTTCGCGATGATCGCCCTAACCGCTGAATCGCGGCATAAAGCGGGCGATCGGCGAATTTTGTCGCGACGGCGGCGCCGCGCGTCCTTCCGGACGCGCAAACGACACCGATTTTCGGGGGTCATGCGCCAGCCATATGTGGTGAAGGGAAGTACGAATGTCCATACAGTCGACGATGGAAGGCAAGTTGAAGAAGGCGTTTTTGCCGGAGCGGCTGGTCATCATCAACGAAAGCCATCTCCATGCCGGCCATCACCATCAGGACTCCGATCATCACGGCACCTATGACGGCACCGGTGAGACGCATTTCCGCGTCCGCATCGTCTCCTCAGCCTTTGCCGGCATGAGTCGCATCGAGCGCCACCGCGCGGTCAACGCATTGCTGGCCGACGAATTGAAGGCTGGTGTCCATGCGCTGGCGATCGAGCCGGCCGCGCCGGACGAAAAGACCAGGTGGTAGACCTCAGAGCAATTCCAGGAAAAGTGTGAAACGGTTTTCCCGGGAAAAGCGCATAGCGCTTTCCCTAGGGAGTTGCGCAAAAACAAAGAGATAGAGCGGTTCGGCGTTTCCGTGAAACGATGAACCGCTCTATCCGAGCGCTGCCTTCAGGAAAATCATCACCGCACGGGTCAACGCGTCGCCTTCGTCGCCGAAATCGCGATTGATCGACATGTGCGAATAGGCGCTGCCATCGAACAGTGTCACCTCCGTTCCAGTCGCCCGCAGGCGCTCGGCGAAGGCCCATGAGGCTGCCGCACGACCCGCTGCGCGCGAATAGGCGATGAAGGTCGCCGGATGTTTGCGGCTCCCGACATGGGTGGCAGGCGACAGCGTTCGCCACTGCGCCGGGTCGGGAAAGGCCTTTGCATAGGCCCGTGTCATGCCGCCGCTCCTCGCAAGCGCCTCGAGGTCATAAGCCCTGGTATCGTTCAGAACCAGCGCCGCGACGCCGGGCAGACCGCCGCGCAGCCCGGTCAGTGCGGCGAGATGGCTGCCGGCCGAATGGCCCATCACCGCAATCCGGTTCGGATCGCCGCCGTATCCGGCGATGTTGGCGCGCACGTAGCGATAGGCCTGCTCGACATCGTTGGCCTGGGTGGCGACATCAGCCTCAGGCAGCATCCGGTAGTCGATCGAGACGAAGCAGAAGCCATTGTCGAGCAGGAAGTCCGGCTTGACGTCGACGTTGGTGCGATTGCCGGCTCGCCAGGCACCGCCATGGATGAAAACGATCACAGGCAGGGAGTTGGCGCCGGCGCGCGCGTAGATATCGAGCCTGGCCGGACCGTAGTCGATAGTTTGCGGAGATGGCGAAAGCCGGCGCGACGCCGCCGAAGCGCTGGCCGTCAACAAAGCCATCGACATCAAAAGCAGGGTTCGCCGATCGATCACCGTCACCTCCAGACAGCCCGGTCGAAAGTGCACGCCGGCGCGGCGAGCGTCCAGGATTGATTAGCCGCGAAAGAACCTATCAGAACTAAATCTCGCCGGCCGGCCTGATCCTCAGCCTTGCAATCCGGTTCTTGTCGCGCTTCATGACGACGAAGCGCTTGCCGTGAAAGGTGAAAGCCTGCTTCTCGTCCGGGATCAATTGCGTCTCGTGAATGACGAGACCGGCAATGGTGGTGGCTTCTTCGTCCGGCAGGTCCCAGTCGAGCGCCCGGTTCAGGTCGCGGATCGACACAGTGCCGTCGACGACGACGGAGCCGTCGGCTTCCTGCTTGACGCCCTGCATGTCGATATCGTGCTCGTCGGCGATCTCGCCGACGATCTCCTCGATGATGTCCTCCAGCGTCACCAGCCCCTCGACCTCGCCATACTCGTCGACGACGATAGCGAAATGCGCCTTGCGCCGCAGGAAGGCGTTGAGCTGTTCCTGCAGCGTCGTGGTATCGGGCACGAACCACGGTTTTGAAGCGATCTTCATCACGTCGATCTTGGAAAAGTCGTTGCCGACATCGTTCAGCGCACGCAGCAGGTCCTTGGCGTGCAGCACGCCGACGATGTTGTCGAGCGAGCCCTTCCACAAGGGCATGCGGGTATGCGGGCTCTGCAGGATCTCGCGCACCACTGCCTCCGGCCCATTGTCGGCATTGACCGAGCGCATGTTGGTGCGGTGGACCATGACATCGGACACTTCGAGCTCGTCGAGATCGGACAGGCGGCCGATGCGGGCGCGACCCTCGCGCACCACCTGGCCGTCGCGTCGAAAATCGTCGACGGCGCTGCGCGATTCGTCATGGTTCGAATGCTGCGGCTCGATGCGCTGCAGTTCATAGCCGAATGCAGCGAGCAGGCGCGCGCGAAAGACACAGGCGAGCAGGCCGAGCCCGGCAAGGACAGCAGCGACAATCCAGCCGGCCTCGCTCATCCCGGTCGGCTGTTCTGCTGACCCGGTCGGCCTCTCGGCTGACCCGGTCGGCTGTCCTGCTGACCCGGATGGTTCTCCCTCAGAAACGACAGCACTTCCGACGCCGGCACGTCCTTGGCGATGAAGGCCTGGCCGATGCCGCGCGTCAGGATGAAGGTCAGCGCGCCGCGCGACACCTTCTTGTCCTGGGTGATGAAGGCAAGCAGCGCTTCGGCGTCAGGCAATTCACCCGGAATATCGGCCATGCGCCAGGGCAGGCCAACGGCGCGAAGATGCGCCTCGACGCGCGCCGCATCGTCGGGACTTGCCAGGTTGAGGCGTGACGAAAAGCGATAAGCCAGCGCCATGCCGATGGCGACGCCCTCGCCGTGGACGAGACGGGCGCTGTCATATTGGGTGGCGCCCTCGAGCGCGTGGCCGAACGTGTGGCCGAGATTGAGCAGCGCGCGGTCGCCGGTCTCGAACTCGTCGCGGCCGACGACATCGGCCTTAGCGCGGCAGGCCTCGGCGATGGCCTCGGCCCGCTGCGGGCCGCCGGCGAACACCTTGCCCCAGTTTTCCTCCAGCCAGGCGAAGAAGTCGGGGCGATCGATGAGCCCGTATTTGGCGAGTTCGGCATAACCCGCGCGGAATTCCCGTATCGGCAGCGTGTCGAGCACTTCGGTGTCGGCCAGCACCAGTTTCGGCTGATGGAAGACGCCGACGAGGTTCTTGCCACGCGCACTGTTGATGCCGGTCTTGCCGCCGACGGAAGAGTCGACCTGCGCCAGCAGCGAGGTCGGGATCTGCACGAAATTCATGCCGCGGCGCACGATGCCGGCGGCAAATCCGGCCAGATCGCCGATGACACCGCCACCGAGCGCGACGACGACATCGCCGCGTTCCAGTCTTGCGGCGAGCACGCCGTCCACCACCTCTTCGAGATGCGCGAAACTCTTGGTCTTTTCCCCCGCCGGCAGCGTGATGACGGCGGGCCGGATGCCGCCCTTTTCAAGGCCGGCCCTCAACGTCTCGAGGTGGGCGGCGGCGACATTGACGTCGGTGACCACCGCGGCGCGCGTGCCGGGCAGGCGGCGCGAAATCTCGGTGCCGGCGCGCAACAGCAGGCCGGAGCCGATCAATATGTCATAGGCGCGATCGCCGAGCCCGACTTCGACGGTGACTGTCGCGTTGCTTTTCACGAGCCCACCTCGCCTGTCGCGGCTGCCACGCCGAAATACCCGCAAAGCGCGTTCACCACCTCGGCGGCGATGACCTCCTTGCGATCGTCGCGGGTCGGCACGGTAACATCGGCGGTTGCGTAGACCGGATAGCGCTCGGCCATCAACCGCTCGATCACGGCACGGGGATCGGCGCTTTTCAGGAGCGGCCGGTTCTGCTTCTTGGAAACGCGGTCCATCAACAGGTCGATCTCGGCCTTCAGCCATACCGACACGCCATGGCCGGCAATGGCCTCCCGCGTCGGCGCGCTCATGAAGGCGCCCCCGCCCGTCGACAGCACCTGCGGGCCGTGTTCCAATATGCGCAGGATGACGCGCTGCTCCAGCGCCCGGAACTCGGGCTCGCCATAGCGTTCGAACAGTTCCGGGACGCTCATCCGCGACACGCTTTCGATTTCCTGATCACTGTCCATGAAAGGCAGTCCCAGCATCCCCGCCACCTTGCGGCCGATCGCCGTCTTGCCGGCGCCCATCAGGCCGACAAAGACAATGGAACGGCTGCCCAGCCGGCCGAGCAGCGCGGCATGGCTCTCATCGGGAGGATTGGCTGGCAACGCGTTCATGACACCATGATGTTTCTAAGCAGGTTCCGCAAATCTATCCCAGGTTTTGCGACAGAACCTGCGACAAGCCAAAGAATCCAGGCAGGCATTTTCGGGCTAGCCCACGAATGCCTGCTTAGACCCCTCTTTGCCGGCGTATCGACATCAAAAGCCTGATTGCGTCAAGCGTGGCGCCGCCGCACGTCGTCCGCGCTTCGCCCTTGAATTGGCCGGATTGGCGTCTCATAAGGGCACTGGGTTTGGAAACGCAGAACAACAAGACGGGCGAGAATTGATGCCGACACTGTTCCGCTTTGTCGTGACGCTCACGATTCTGGCCGGCATTGTCTATGGCGCGATGTTCGCTCTGGCGATGTTCGTCGAGCCGAGAAAGGCCGAAATGAGCGTGCGCATCCCTCCCGAAAAGCTCATTCCCAAGAAAAACTGAGAGACATGAACAGCGCGGCCCGCATTGAAGCCTTTCTGGAAATGATGAGCGCCGAGCGCGGCGCTGCCGAAAACACGCTTTCCAGCTATCGCCGCGACCTCGAAGACGCATCAGCGGAGATCGACGGCGGGCTCGCTGGTGCCGCCGCCACCGATATCCGCAACTATCTCGACGATATAGCCGCACGCGGTTTTGCCGCCACCTCGCAGGCACGCAAGCTGTCGGCGATGCGCCAGTTCTTCAAGTTCCTCTACGCCGAGGGGCTGCGCGGCGACGACCCGACCGGAACCCTGGACAGTCCGAAGAAGGGCCGGCCGCTGCCGAAGACGATGAGCGAGGCCGATACCGGCCGGCTGATCGACCGTGCGGCGCAGGAGGCGGCTGGCGCCTCGCTGAACGATGGCGACGGCCTGGCGGCGCTGCGCCTGCATGCGCTGGTCGAGGTGCTCTACGCCACCGGCCTGCGGGTTTCCGAACTGGTCGGCCTGCCGGTGACGGTGGCGCTGCGCGACGATCGTTTCTTCATGGTGCGCGGCAAGGGTGACAAGGAACGCATGGTGCCGCTATCGGCAAAGGCGCGCGTGGCCATGCGGGCCTGGCTCGCTGCCCGGGCAACGGTGCCGGCTTTGGCAGACAGCCCGTTCCTGTTTCCGGCGGCAAGCGACAGCGGCTATCTCTCCAGGCAGGTCTTCGCCCGCGACCTGAAGGGCCTTGCCGCGCGGGCCGGCATCGCCTCGGCGAAAATATCGCCGCATGTACTGCGCCATGCTTTTGCCAGTCATCTCCTGCAGAACGGCGCCGATCTCAGGGCGGTGCAGCAGTTGCTTGGCCATGCCGATATTTCAACGACGCAGATTTACACACATGTTCTGGAGGAGCGGCTGGTGCGGCTGGTCAACGATCATCATCCGCTTGCCGACTAGGCGTCATATCGCTATGTGAGGACGACGTTCCACCGCCCGGAGCCTCTATTTCCCAGGTTCCGCCAGTCTTTGCCTCCCGGCTTGTCATTGCCTCCCGGCTTATCGGTCCGCTCAAGAATGTACAATTACCTCGATTTCGAAAAGCCGGTCGCCGATCTTGAAGGCAAGATCCTCGAGTTGAAGAAGCTCGCCGAGAATGGCGAGGCGGTCGATGTCGGCGATGAGATCAGCCGGCTCGAGAAACGCGTGCGCGACGCATTGCGCGACACTTATAAGGCACTGACCCCGTGGCAGAAGGTGCAGGTGGCGCGCCATCCGGACAGGCCGCATTGCGTCGACTACATCAAGGGCCTGTTCAACGATTTCACGCCGCTTGCCGGTGATCGCAATTTCGGCGAGGACCAGGCGATCGTCGGCGGCTTCGCCCGCTTCCGCGGCGAGCCGGTGGCGATCATCGGCCAGGAAAAGGGCTCGGACACGGCCAGCCGGCTGAGGCATAATTTCGGCTCGGTGCGGCCGGAGGGCTATCGCAAGGCGGTGCGGCTGATGGAACTCGCCGACCGCTTCAATATCCCGTTGCTGACGCTGGTCGACACGGCCGGCGCCTATCCCGGCGTCAATGCCGAGGAGCGCGGCCAGGCCGAAGCCATCGCCCGCTCGACCTCGGCCTGTCTTCGCCTGAAGGTGCCGTCGATCTCGGTGGTCATCGGCGAAGGCGGCTCGGGCGGTGCCATCGCGATCGCCACCGCCAACCGCGTCTACATGCTCGAGCACGCCATCTATTCGGTGATCTCGCCGGAGGGCGCCGCCTCGATCCTGTGGCGCGACACCACCCGCTCGAAGGATGCGGCGACCAACATGAAGATCACCGCTCAGGATCTGCTGGAGCTCAAGATCATCGACGCCATCGTTCCCGAACCGCTCGGCGGCGCCCATCGTGGCCCGGATACGGTGATTGCCGCCACCGGCGATCTCATCGCCAAAACGATGAAGGAATTCTCCGGCGCCAACACCGATTTTCGTGAGCAGCGCCGCGAGAAATATCTGGCTATGGGGCGAAACCTCTAGACTATGATCCCGAACCGAGGCTCAGCGCAGCAAAAAGTGGGTACCGGTTTTCGCAAAAGGCGTGGTCGAACAAGAGGATTCAGGCCGGCCGATTTCAGTCGGACGGACCGCCGGACGGTTTCGACGCCGCAATGTGGCGAGATTAAGCACCTTCGCCACAAAAATGCCGCTGCGCTCGTTTCAATCGGATTGCCGTAAGGCCCGGCGCTGCGGTAAGGAATTTTCAAGGTTAACGGGCTTAGGGTTGGGCCTGTCTGCCCTGATGCCTGCGGTCCGAAAGAAAAGACATAGCCATGTTTGCCAAGCTTGCCCGCACCGCACTTGTGATTGCCGCGATAGGCGTCGCTGGCTGCAACGATTCTTCGATGAAGGATTTTGCCCCCCACGCCAACAAGCCGTTGCCCGAAAAAATCCTGGCCAGCATGAAGGCCAAGGGCATGACCCGCACCTCGCCGGTGATGGCCCGCATCTTCAAGGAAGAGGGCAAGCTCGAAATCTGGAAGGCCAAGACCAACGGTCGCTATGACTTGGTCGCCAGCTACGACATCTGCAAATGGTCGGGCAAGCTGGGTCCCAAATACACCGAAGGCGACCGCCAGGCGCCGGAGGGCTTCTATACGGTCCGTCCGGCGCAGATGAATCCGCGGTCGAGCTACCACCTTGCCTTCAACATCGGCTATCCCAACGTCTACGACCGCGCCAATGGCCGCACCGGTTCCCATCTGATGGTCCATGGCGCCTGCTCGTCGTCGGGCTGTTATTCGATGACCGACGCGCAGATCGAGCAGATCTACGCCTTCGGCCGCGACGCTTTCCAGGGCGGGCAGACCGAGTTCCAGATCCAGGCCTTTCCGTTCCGCATGACCGCCGCCAACATGGCGCGCTATCGCAAAGATCCGAACTACGAATTCTGGAAGATGCTGAAGGTCGGCTACGACAATTTCGAGATCACGAAAGTGCCGCCGAAGGTCGATGTCTGCGAGAAGCGCTATGTCTTCAACCAGGTCGCGCCTGACGGCGAGACCTTCGATCCGACCGGCGCCTGCCCCGCGACGACGCAGCCGGATTCGCTGAAGAGCGCCTTCAATGCCTACCAGAGCACCTACGAGGCGGCTTTCAGCGGCGCGGTCAAGGCCAGCGTGCCGGCGCCCAAGCCGACCATCGGCGGGATCAAGGAAGCCAGCATCGTTTCCGAGTGGTCGAAGAAACGCGCCCGTGGCGAACGCGTGCCGATCGATCCGCCTTCGTTCAACGCCGACGGCTCGGTGACAGAGACGGCGCGCATGGGCCGCATCGATTCGCCGGCGGGCCGCAAGATGGCCGCGCTCGACGCGGAGAAGGCCGCCAAGCAGAAGGCCGAGGAGCAAAGGCTTGCCGCTATAGAAGCGGCCAAGGCCGCGAAAGAGGCGGCCAGGGCTCAGGCTCTGGCCGAAAAGCAAACGGCCAGGATCAATTCGCTGGCCGAAGAGGAGGAGGCCAGGGCCGCTGCCGAAGCGCCTGTCGCTACCGCGACAATCGCGTCGTCCCCCGATGCCGCCCCGGCCGCAACGCAGGCGGCGAATGCCGGTGAAAGCAGGACGACAAGGCTGAAGAAGAAGCTGCTCGGCATGTTCGGCGGCTGAGCTTCATGCCTGAACACGGAGATGGGGCCCAGGAAGACAGGCCCTCAACCAGCCCCGCCCCCGCCCCTGTCTACGACCTCAAAGGCCTGAACTGCCCGTTGCCCGTGCTCAAGGCAAAAAAGCGGTTGGCCACAATGCGGCCGGGCAGCCGGCTATGGCTCGAAACCACTGACCCCCTCGCCGTCATCGACATTCCCGCCTTCTGCGCCGAGAGCGGCCATCGATTGATCGAAACGGCAGCGGTTTCCGGCGGCCATCGCTTTCTGGTCGAGCGCGGCGGCGGCTGAGAGCAATTTCGCTCTGTCTGCGCTGCCCCTCATTGTCCTGCCGGACATTTCTCCCCGTAAACGGGGAGGAAAGAAGCTGGCCGCAACCTTGGCGCTCTTTCTGCAATGTTGCTGATTGGCGAAAGCGTCGGTGAGAGCGCCCCCTCTCCCCGTCACTATACGGGGAGAGGGGGCCGGCAGGCAGGTGAGGGGCAGCGCTACGTCTGCAAGACGAGAACCCTACCGCCCGGCGATGGCCAGCGGGTTGTTTTCCAGCGCTGCGCGGTCCGGTGAGTCGATCGACGGCCGGTTGGTGAAGGCGGCAAACAGCCGGCGGACGTAATCTTCCGGCATGTCGAGCGTGATCAGCACCAGCCTTGTGCCGCGTTGGCCGTCCGGCCAGGACGGCAGCCGCGCCGGCGGATGCAGGATCTTCTGGACGCCGTGGACGACCAGTGGCCGTGACGGGTCTTCCAGCAATTCGATGACGCCCTTCATGCGCAACAGGCGCTCGCCATGTGCTGATCGCAACAGGTCGAGGAACATCTCGATCGCCGAAAACGGCACCGGCCCGTCATGAACGAGCGAGTAGGAGCGCACCCGGGAATCGTGCCGATGGTCATGATCGTGGTCATGGTCGCCGTGGTCACCATAGTGGTGGTGGTGATCATGGGCGGCTTCCTCGCCCAGCCAGCGCCGCACGTCGGCGGACTTGGTGGCTGGGTTGTAGAGGCCGCAATCGAACAGCGCCGCTGCATCGGTCCTTCTGTCAGCCGCATCGAGCAGTTCGGCACCCGGATTGATCTGCCGCAGCCGCGCCCGCAAGGCCTCGACGTCGCGCGGATCGATGGCCAGATCGGTTTTCGTCAGCACGATGCGGTCGGCGACCGCCGCCTGCTTCACTGCCTCGACATGGGCGTTTAGCGTCGCATCGCCGTTGACCGCGTCGACCAGCGTGATGACGCCGTCGAGCCGGAAGGCTTCGACCAGCGCCGGATGGGCCATGATCGACTGCAGCACCGGCGCCGGATCGGCGAGGCCGGTGGTTTCGATGACGACGCGGGCAAGCCTGGCGATGCGGCCGGTCTGCAGCCGGTCGACGAGGTCGGCCAGCGTGTCGACCAGTTCGCCGCGCACCGTGCAGCAGAGACAGCCGTCGGAAAGCTGGATGATCCCGTCGGAGGCCTGTTCGACCAGGAGATGGTCGATCGCCACCTCGCCGAACTCGTTGATGATGACCGCGGTGTCGGCGAGCGCGGGATCCCTGAGCAGCCGGTTGAGCAGCGTCGTCTTGCCGGCGCCGAGAAAACCGGTCAGCACCGAGACGGCGATGGGAAAGCCGCTGCTCATCAGGCTAGTTCACCGCCTTGGCGGGCTCCTGGGCCGCAGTGGCGGAACCGATCACTGCCGGCTCGGCGCCGGGCGGCGGCGGCAGGTCGGGCCGCCAGCTCGGCAGCGGCACGTCGGCATATTCCTGGCCCGATGCATCGAGCATGGCTTTCGGTATTGGCCCGGTGGCGCCGCCAAGGCCGACTGCGACCAATGTCGGCGCGTGATCGAGTTTTTTTCGATAGAGAGATTTTGCCGCATTCTTATCGCCGACGGGGGGAGCTTCCGACTGCTCCTTAGCCGGCTTCTTCCTGCAAATCTCGTCATTCAGGTTGTTGATCGATGTGGTGTCGCCATAGGAAGGCAGCGCGGCCACCGTCAGCCAGCCCGGTGTCGGCGTGGCAAAGCCGTGGTCGAGCAGCCTGGCGACGGTCTCGGCGCGGGTGATGGCCGACTTCTCGCCAAGCACCACCGCCACCAGCGTGCGCCCGTCGCGTGTTGCCGAGCCGATCATGTTGAAGCCCGAGGGACAGACGAAACCGGTCTTCATGCCGTCGGCGCCGGGATAGCGGCCGATCAGAAGATTGTAATTCGGGATCTGCTTCTTGCCGACGGCCAGGCCCTCGATCGAGAACCATGGGGCATATTGTGGAAATTCCGTGCGGATCGCCATCACCAGCAAGCCGAGATCGCGCGCAGTCGTATACTGGTCCGGCGAAAACAGCCCGTTCGGGTTGACGAAATGCGATCCGGTCATGCCGAGCCGGCGCGCCTCGGCGTTCATGCGTTCGGCGAAAGCGGCCTGCGAACCGGCGATGTTCTCGCCGACGGCCATGGCGACGTCGTTGGCCGATTTTACCAGTATCATCTTCAGCGCGTTATCGAGCCGCATGACCGAGCCGGGCTTGAAGCCCATCTTGCTCGGCGGCTCGCTGGCGGAACGCTTCGTCACCTTGATCGGCGAATCGACCTGGACCTCGCCGGCGGCAATCGCACGAAACGCCACATAGGCGGTCATCAGCTTGGTCAGCGAGGCAGGATACCAGCGCTTGAATGCCTCCTGGTGCTGGAGGATCTTGCCATTCTCCAGGTCGAACACGATCGTCGGATTGGCGAGAGCCGGGCCGGCCAGCGCCGCAAGCGCCACGGCGCCCGCGAGCAACAATTTGAGGAAACGCCTGTACCGCATGGTGGAATCCGAAATCGCCTCTTGCCGCAGTCGCCTCTGGCTCCGTAAGATTTGTTACGCGATCGCCAGCATGGTGATCCGGTCCCTCTATCCGGATCACTATCTTGCGGTGCTATTTAGCCTATGTGACGTCAAGATGGCAAAGTGCCTGAATGACAATTCTAAAACAGCAGGCACAATTGCAAAGCAGCAGGCTGAATCCGTCTGCTCCAACAGCGAGATGGAACATCATGCCGATCCTGAACCGCGCCGCCGAAATGCAAGACGAGGTCGCCGGCTGGCGCCGCCATCTGCACCAGACGCCAGAGCTGAATTTCGACGTCTTCAAGACCGCCGCCTTCGTCACCGAGAAGCTGCAGGCCTTCGGTTGCGACGACGTGGTGACCGGCCTCGGCAAGACCGGTGTCGTCGGCATCATCCGCGGCCGCCTGGGCGAAGGCACGAGCATCGGCCTGCGCGCCGACATGGATGCGCTGCCGCTCAACGAGATCACCGGGAAACCCTACGCCTCGACCATTCCGGGCAAGATGCACGCCTGCGGCCATGACGGCCACACCGCGATGCTGCTCGGTGCCGCCAAATACCTTGCCGAGACGCGCAATTTCGCCGGCTCCGTCGCAGTGATCTTCCAGCCGGCCGAAGAAGGCGGCGGCGGTGGCAACGAGATGGTCAAGGACGGCATGATGGAGCGCTTCGGCATCTCCAAGGTGTTCGGCATGCACAACATGCCGGGCCTGCCGGTCGGACAATTCGCCATCAAGCCGGGCCCGATCATGGCGGCGACAGCCGAATTCACCATCACGGTCAAGGGCAAGGGCGGGCATGCGGCGATGCCGCACGGCACGATCGACCCGATCGTCATCACCAGCCAGCTCGTCGGCGCTCTGCAGACGATCGCCTCGCGCAGCACCGATCCGGTCGAGGCTGTCGTGGTGTCGGTGACGAAATTCCACGCCGGCGACGCCTACAATGTCATTCCCGAGAGCGCCGAGATCGCAGGCACCGTGCGCACGCTGAAGAAGGAGGTCGCCAGGAAGGCTGAGCAGCGTGTGCGCGCCATCTGTGAGGGCGTGGGCGCGGCCTTCGGCGCAACGATCGAGGTCGATTACAAAGCCAATTATCCCGTCACCTTCAACCATCCGGAGGAGACGGTCTTTGCCAGCGATGTCGCCGCTGAAATCGCCGGCGAGGCACAGGTGCAACGCGCCATCCAGCCGGTGATGGGCGGCGAGGATTTCTCCTACATGCTGGAGGCGCGGCCGGGCGCCTTCATCTTCATCGGCAATGGCGACACCGCCGGTCTCCACAACCCTGCCTACGACTTCAACGACGAGGTCATCCCGCACGGCATGAGCTATTGGGTGAAACTCGCGGAGACGGCGCTGGCTACCTGATGCATCGGCCATAAAACCGCCCTGCGGCTTGATCCGAGGGGTGCGCTGCGATTGGGATGGCTACAAGGCGGTCGGGCCCGGGACGTGGCGATGCTCCGATCGTCACTTCCGACCGGACCGCCTCCGCGCAAGACCCAAGGCAATGCCCAGGGCGATACCGATTCCGATACCCGCAATGATATTGTCCGATGCGACACCGATAGCCACGCCGATCACAACGCCGAGTGTGATGTGTTTGGCATCCATCATGCCGGGTCATTTAGGGTGGAAGGGGAGAGCTGCAACCGCTGGTAGGCTGCCATCCGATGTTGCCTGGGATCGCTACGGCCCGCTCTTCGGGTCGTCGACCTCCAGCGCCTCCATGACGGGCGCCAGATCACTCTCTTCGGCCGGATCGTCAGCCCGCGGCTGTTCGCCTGTCCGGGCCCCGTTCAGAGCTTTCTCAATGGCCTCTTCGATGTCGCCGATCTCGTCTTGGCGCACCTCGTGACCATAGCCGGCCGCATCGGCATCCTGCTCGAATTGCTGAACCAGGACGGCCACGCTCACTTCGCTTTCCGCGGGCAGGTTACCGACGTTCTCCTGGAGCCAGGTTTCGAAGAACTCTTTCGTGGCACTCATGCGGGTCTCTCCTTCGGCACACTAAAGCGCGGCGGTGGTCCGAAGTTCCGCTATTTCCGGCTCATCTTTGCGGTCCACTCGTGACCGGCCGATTGCGTCAAGCTTGCCTCTTGGCGAAACGGTCCGAAGCAGTTATGTGTCGGGCCGCGTGGTCCCGTAGCTCAGTAGGATAGAGCGGCAGATTCCTAATCTGTAGGTCACAGGTTCGATTCCTGTCGGGATCACCATAGTTTTCAATTACTTAGGGAGCCATCGCCGTACTTTTTTCTGCGATTTTGTATGGCGAACTTTGTACACGTTGTGGTCGTAGCGCGCCTGGTGTGCGCTTGGTGCCAGCCAGACACCGTTTTCATCCGCAACGTGCAGTGCACTCAGGAAGAAGACAAAACAGATGACGAGACCAAATAGTTTGCCAAACCCCTGGCTCCTGGACCACGCCCTGCTTCGAGACACGCTACGTCATTACGCCTGTTTCCGTTCCGGTCGCAACGCTTCAATTCGTCAGAAGAACTAGAAGGGAACGCCTTGTAGCTCATGTCCTCAGGCGAGCGTCGAAAGAAGCGCCACAACGGGAAATTCCGCACGGCATATGGCCTGACGCCGTTGCCCAACAAGATACTCTATCTCGATCCTAACCAGGTGGCGCCGGAAACGATCAGCGGGCTGCCTTGACCACTCGAAATGGTAGCAGCATTGGCACTCGCCGTTCGTATTCCTGGTATTCGGGGAACGCGGCGCGCAGCACGCGCTCTTCGTTCACGGCCCGCCGGAACTGAAGCATAAACCAGCAGGCACCGACCGCAACCGACGAGATCGACCAGTTGGCGATGATAACACCGCTGATTGTGATCGCCTCCGCAACATAAAGCGGGTGTCTGACGATGCTATAGGGGCCGGCGATCACGAGCTTTCGAGCTGTCGCCATTATAGAAAATGACCGTCCAAGCCAAAGCAGGCAGTAGGCTGAAAGGATCGTGCCCACCACGATCATCGCGGTTCCAAACAGTCGAACTTCTGTTGGAACGGTTCCGACCGGGAGTACGACCAGCAAGAACATCACAAAGGTTCCCGCGATCGAGACTATGCGCGGTGCAAGGCCCGACGCGCTGGCCTTGGCCGGCAGCCTCACCAGCGTGAAAAAGAGCGACATAGCCATGAAGATTAAGGCAGCGATCCGAGAGATCAATACTAGCGACCATCCTTCGAGACTCTCGCGCGCATTGAATATGCCGCCAATTGTACCTGTTTCCAGCACTACCAGCGCCGAGAAAATAGCCAGGATCGCGGCCTGGCCGGCGAAGTCTTCAATTCGACTGGTCATGATTCAGCTCCGCCATTTGCAAGTCTGATGCGATGGGCCTTTTAGGCGTGGTGAACGGATAGGCGAGTTGTCCCAAATAGGCATCTGGCACCGGCTCGTCGGTCCCGTATTTCGTCGGCATCGCTTTGGGCATGTACATCGTGCCGAATATCGCATCGATGATAGAAAGCTGGCCGGCGAAGTTCTTGTCGATGGCCGCTGGCTCGTTAGCATGGTGCCAATGATGAAAGAGCGGTGAGGCGACCACCCACTTGAACGGCCCAAACCCGATCCTGATGTTCGAGTGAATTAGTAGCGCCTGCCATTGGTAGATCAGCCCAGCGATGATGGTTGGCCAGACCGAAAAGCCGAGGGCGTAGATCGGTAGGAGCGACGTCGCCTTGACGAAGAGTTGGTCGAGGGGATGAACACGGTGGGCAGCCAGGGCGTCCAGTTCTCCGATGCTGTGGTGGATCGCGTGAAAACGCCAAAGGAACGGCACAGAGTGGAGCGTCCTGTGTGCGACGTAGAAACCAACGTCCGAGATAACGATCACCTCGATCGTCTGGAGCCATATGGGCTGCGCCCGCACCGTTTGGCCGATGATACTCGGAACGGCTGAATTGATGGCCATCATACAGGCGCCGACAAAGATCAGAAATCCGATCTTGAACAGCAGTCCGGTCACCAGCAGGTGAAGGAGGTCGGTTACGAACGCCCGTCGCAGGTACCGTCGCCCCTCATGCAGCGGCACCAGATGCTCCAGCGGAACGAAGATCATAAAAACGATCAGAATCGCTTTCAGATCGATTATCTCGAACATTATTGAAGCCCACCAAGCGGCTGACGCAGGTATGGCCGAACCGTTTTCCGACGCTGGCCTCCGCGTGGCGAGCGGTCCGGCCGGCTATCTATGGCCATCACAAGATTGCCGCGGCAAGTGACTAGCGGAACAGATATTTTGATACCTCTGGATTGCCTCGTCGCCACATAACGTTATCCAGAAAGTAGTGGTGCACGTTGATGAATATCCACGCTATGAAGAGGAACAGCGACGAGCCGAGCACCTCTTTATTATAAGGAATCAAAGCAGACAACGCGATCGGGACCAGCCAGAAACCGAGAATCCCAAGAACACTACCAATGATGATAAAGCCCAGCACTCGCAACCTATACATCGGACCAATAATAGACAGGACCTTGAATTCGGGTTCTATAACAGCATCTGAACGGTCGAGCTCTACATTGGTCTGATAACGCCAGACCACCGCCAGGTACTGCAACGAATGGAGCGCCGGCACCACAAGCAACCAGAGCGGGTTTATCCTCACAAATAGAATCCAGGCGTATAGAGACACGACGTAAGCGACGACGCCGTTGTACGGTAGCGTGCCACCATGCTTGTGCCAGCGATTGATCAGCATCACGACCGTGGCTGCCGTGGAAGCAGCGGCGGCAAATACGGCAATATTGGTGACCCATGAGGGGGCGGCAAATGTGTAGTAGTCCAAGCCCCAGAATTGCCTTTCGGTGATCACCGCGTTTGTCTGAAGCCAGGCGAACAGCCATACGGCATAGCCGTTGAACAGCAGCACTTTCTTGTCTTGCTCGTTGAAGAACCTGCGCTTCAATACGGCGTCCACCATCAGCATGCCGTAGCCTTGCTTGACATAGTGCCAGCCCACAAAAAAGGCCATCGCATTGCCAGCATACCCCAGCAGGCGCGCATTCCCCGCTATTGAACCGTAAGCAAAAAAACCGCCCATGATCAGCGGGACGACAATGCCCGCGAAGATGTAACGGACCTGAAGGTTCTTGTCATATCCGTCTCCGCGCACCTTCCGCCCGAAATTGCGATAGAAAAATTGATACGAGTGGGCAAAGTGCGGATGGTTTATCAGATGAGCCAGCAACAACATCGTTGCGCCCACGAAACCTTCGTACTTAAGAGGGACAAAAAACAAGACCGGCAGGATGAGCAACGCGCTCCCGCCAAGCATGAGAAAGTCAGCGACTGGACCAAAAAGATACTTCTGTGGGGCCGCCGCCACAGGAATCGCATCCGCCGAAAGGTGAAGTGCCATATTTATGCCCCTTGGGGAGACTCATTTAACGAGCCTGTCGTTTCCTAACGGTTAACGTGAAACGGTTGTGATCACGATAATTGTTGGTCGTTCCATCGCTGCGGCATTTCTTCCTCTTATGCCCGTCGCGATAGCGTTCCAGGCAAAGCGCATTGTGGGATTCGCAATCGCGTGCTTGCCGACGATCTCGTCGGCATGCGCCAACCCGAATGCGATGGCGATCTCGTCACGATAGTCCTGGATCGCTGCCGCGGCCCGACGGAGTAAGTCGGCGCGCTCCACAGGCTCAGGGGTACGGCAACGGTGACAACTGCCCTGACGCCACGGTCGCCATGATCCTATACCCAAATGGGTCATGCGCGGCCCATGGAACCACTCTATTATCGATGAGGGGTAGCTTGCTGCGAGCAAAATCGCACTTGGCAATTGGTGGGGCAGGGGGAAACTACGATCATTCCTACGACCGCGCTGATGTCAAAGCTCAGTGGGTGGCGCGCGAATGCCTCAGGCCTTGCTTCATGCTGGAGGGCAACATGCGCGCCTCTTTTCGACGTATGTTCATCAATCTGGATCGAGTACTCCTTAAGCTCGCCTCAGCTGTACTTCTCTTTTGCGCGTGGAGCGGGGATATCCATGCCGGAGAGTTCAAGAAAACGAATTGCTGGTTCGAGGTTCCGCGCGACCGTGGAATGACGTGCGGGACTCTCAATGTCCCTGAAAACCGCAAAAAAGCTTCTGGGACTGAAATCACTCTATCGGTGGTGGTCTTCGAACCCGACCGCGAGCGGCATGAGCCCATTGTGTTTCTCACGGGCGGGCCTGGCCAGCCCACCGATATTGGCGACAGGGAAGACATCGAGGCGTGGTGGCAGTTCATAAGTGATCAAAATTGGATGATCGGGCGCCGAGTGGTCGTGGTCGACCAACGAGGGATAGGAAAGTCAATTCCCAGGCTGAGCTGTTCGCGATACTTCAAGGCCGATCATTGGAACTCCATTTCGCTAAGCGTCGATGCTGAAATCAGCTTTGACAAGCTCATGAGAGATGAGGTGGTCGCGTGCCGAAGCGGGCTGATAGCAAAGGGCATTGACCTCTTCGCCTACAACACCGCCGAAAATGCAGCAGACGTCAACGACGTTCGCATGGCTCTTGGCATAAGGAAGTGGGTACTCTACGGGGTCTCTTACGGCACAAGAGTTGCCTTGGAAGTGATGAACGAGCATCCAGAGGGCGTCTCGGCGAGCATTCTGGATTCCGTTCTTCCCCTTGATATCGACTACCTCAAGGAAGATGAGCGAAATCTGGATCGTTCTTTGCGCCTGCTGGAACGAGATTGCCAAAAATCGAAAAATTGCATGCGCGGACTGGGAAACGCGGTGCGAGCGATCGTAAAGCAGCTGGACAAACAGCCGGTGCTTTTGCGGAGCGACGACAGGGAAAACGATCCCGCTCAGTACAGATATGTCTCCGGCGCGGATTTTCTTGAGCTTATATTCGGGCTGCTATATGATCGTTACGTTATCGAAGATCTTCCAAAGCTAGTCGAGAAAACATACGAAAACGATTTCAGACCGCTTGCGGGTATGATCTTTGAGCATGACGATACCGAGGTTGCCCAGGGCATGGATTTTTCGGTCACTTGCTCTGAGACCAACAGATCCGAGTTGCCTGACAAGCACCTCGAATACTGGACGAAGTGGATCGGAGAGGCCGACTATACCTGGGTTTGCCCGCTTTGGTTTCCCCAGGGAATGACGGTTTCGCAAAAGCATCCCCGCCGCCTGGATATCCCGACACTGCTGTTGTCGGGCGAGTATGATCCGGCAACCCCGACTCACTGGGCATATCGTGCGGCCAAAAGCCTTCCTTTTGGGCAGGTCGTCGTGCTTCGCGGGATTGGGCACGATGTGATCGATTCCGACCCTTGCGGATCGGAGGTTGTCGCCGATTTCCTGGCGAACCCCAGACGCAAGCTGAAGACTGGGTGCATTGGGCGAATGCAGGCCCCGCAGTTCACCGCCGCGTCGGAGGAGCAGTGGCGAGGGCCGGTAACGCAGCGGGCTGCGGCGATAAGGTCGCCAAAGCAGATGAGGTCGCCGTTCCGGTTCAGGCATCGCTCTTCAACATCGCCCAAAAAACACTAATTCTCCTGGCAGCAAGCGCCGCCAAGCTGCATCACGATCGCGGGCGGCCCCGAGGCGGTCCGACTCGCTATCCAAGATTCAGTATGTTTAGATAGGTGCCTACCAAGGGGCTGGCGGTGGGCGCTGCTTTCGATTTTGACGCGATCGGTGTTGCCTTTGCCGAGGCAGCCCTCGATCCATCACGCTGGGATTCCGCGATGGAGGTGGCAGAAAAGGCCACCGGGAGCGCCGGAGCGCTGCTCTTCGACATAAAAGGGACATCTGCCACTCGTGCCTTGCAGCCGCACCATGGCCCCGGCTCTCGACACCTACGTCCGCGATGGTTGGATTGACCGGGACGGGTATCGCCTCATCAACTTCCTCGATCGGAAAGGGGTCACCTCGGAGTTCGACCTCCTGACGTCAGACGATATCGCCAAGCATCCATACTACCAGGAATTCCTCGCGCCTTTCCGCCTGCGATGGTGCGCGGCCGTCAAGATCGCTGCAGGCGACGACTTCTGGGCACTGTCGCTGCAGAGGTCGATCCAACAGGGTCCGTTCACGCCAGACGAAATGAGACAGCTGGCGGACCTTTCAAGACAGCTGGGCTCTGTAGCCGCAGTTGCGCGGGCAATAGGTTTCGGGAGGGCCGACGCGGCACTGGATGCGTTTAGCGCCACCGAAACGCCTGCCGTCATGTTGGACAGAAGTGGCAATGTACTCCGGTCCAACGCTCCGGCGGAAAGGCTTCTGGGGCGGGGTCTGCAGATTACGCGCCGGCGTTTGGTTTCCTTTGACCGAACCGCGACAGATGCTCTCGACCGATCGCTGAAAGCACTGCTGTGTTCGCCGGACACGGCCGCATCGATGCCACCCGTGCCACTGCCCAGACTGCAAGGGCGGCCGCTCCTTGCCTATCCGTTGCGACTGCCGAACGTCTCCTACAACGCGCTCGCTCCGTGCCAGGCAATCGTCATGCTCATTGATCCTGACGCGAGGCCTCCTCCTCCTGAAGCCGTGCTGCAGTCCTGCTTCAGGCTGACAGCGTCAGAAGCGAGGCTGGCGAGAAAGATTTGCGCGGGACACGGCGTTGAAGCGGCAGCCGACGAACTTGGCGTTTCCTATGAGACCGGGCGCAACCAGCTGAAATCGGTCTTCGCGAAGACGCAGACGCATCGGCAGTCGGAGCTGGTCGCGCTTCTCACAAGGCTCTCGAGCGGCCGATAGTTCGCGCAACACCGTTCTGTCCAGTACCATCGGTTGTTGCACGTCGATGGAAACGCGTGTGGCGACAGGCGCCGCAATTGGTACTGCGGCGCTTTTGCGTGAATATCGTCTTCGCGTCGGCGAACCCGCCGCGCAGGCCACGCCATCACATACGCCGACCGGTTTTCGCGTCGAACAGGTGGGCGCAGGCGCGATCGACTTCGATCCCTATCGCCGCGCCCTGCTTGAGCGGCAGCCGCTCGCGGAACAGGCAGGCAATTTCCTCGCCGGCGCAGTCGACCTTGGCGAAGATTTCCGAACCCGTGGCTTCCAGAAGCGTGACCGTGCCCGGCATGCCCTGGGCAGTTGCGCGGATGTGCTCGGGACGGATGCCGTAGACAAGTTCGCGTCCTGCAGCGTCGGTCGGGCGGGCGCCTTCCGGCAGCGGCAGGATCAGCCCGCCGGCGCTGCGGAACACGCCTTCCTCGATGCGCCCGGCAATAAAATTCATGGCGGGCGAGCCGATAAAGCCGGCAACGAAGAGGTTGGCCGGCTGGTCGTAGAGGTCGAGCGGCGCGCCGATCTGCTCGACCAGGCCGTCATGCAGCACGACGATCTTGTCGGCCATCGTCATGGCTTCGATCTGGTCATGCGTGACGTAGATGGTTGTGGTGCCGAGCCGCTGGTGCAGCGCCTTGATCTCGCCGCGCATCTGGACGCGCAGCTTGGCGTCGAGATTGGAGAGCGGCTCGTCGAACAGGAAGACCTGCGGGTCGCGTACGATGGCGCGGCCCATGGCGACGCGCTGGCGCTGGCCGCCTGAGAGCTGACGCGGATAGCGCTCTAGCAGCTTTTCCAGGCCAAGGATGCTGGCGGCATTCCTGACGCGGCCAGCGGTATCGGCAGGATCGGCTTTCTTGATCTTGAGGGCAAAGCCCATGTTGTCGGCCACGGTCATATGCGGATAGAGCGCGTAATTCTGGAACACCATGGCGATGTTGCGGTCCCGCGCCCGCAGATTGTTGACCATGCGTTCGCCAATGGTGATCTTCCCGCCCGAGATCGTTTCAAGTCCGGCGATCATGCGCAGCAGCGTCGACTTTCCGCATCCCGACGGGCCGACCAGGATGACGAATTCGCCGTCGGCGATATCGACACTGACGTCGTGAATGATCTTGGTGGCTCCGAAAGCCTTCTGCACGTTGTTGATGGTTACCGATGCCATTGGATTTCTCCGGGAGAAGAGTGTTGTCGAGCTGGAATGCGTCTTCAGCCGCCCTTAACCGCGCCGGCGGTCAGTCCTGCGACGATCTGCTTCTGCGCGAACATGGTCAGCACCAGCACCGGCAGCGTCACCACCAGTGCGGCGGCGGCGAGCGGCCCCCAGCTCACCTGCTCATAGGAAAGCATGTTGTAGACGGCGACCGGCAGCGTCCGCGTCTCACGGCTGGCGAGCACCACGCCAAAGACGAAATTGTTCCACGAAAAGATGACGGACAGGATGAAGGCGACAACGATGCCCGGCTTGGCGATGGGCAGGGCGACCAGCCGGAACACCTGCCAGGAGCTGGCCCCGTCGATGTTGGCCGCCTCTTCCAGTTCCATCGGCGTGGTCTCGAAATAGCCGATCATCACCCAGACCACGATCGGCACCGTCACCACCAGGTGGATGATGATCTGCGGCCAGAGCGTGCCGAGTATCCCGATCCATTGGAACAGCAGAAACAGCGGGATGAGATAGGACAGCCCCGGCGTCATGCGGGCGATCATGATGACGACCGCCGATTTTTCGGCCTTGAGCCGCGCTATGCCATAGCCGGCCGGTACGCCGATCAGCAGCGCCAGCAGTGTCGCCGTGCCGGTGACCAGAACCGAATTCCAGAGATAGAGCAGGAAATTGTTCTCCTCGAACACTTTTACATAGTTCGACCAGGCGAAGCGTTCGGGGATCAGGATCGGCGGATAGGCGCCGTTGTCGATCTCGAATTTCAGCGAAAGCGAGATCATCCAGAGAAAGAAAAGAATCGCCGGCGAGACGATAACCAGTGCCGCGAAAAACAGGCCGATCTGGTTGAGCAATCGTGAGCTCATCTATTTGCCCTCCGCGTCGTTCCACTGCGAGCGCTGGCGCAGCATCAGGAGGATGAAGGACAGCGCCACGATGACAATGAAGAACACCACGGCCATGGCTGAGCCATAGCCGATGTCGTAATAGGAGAAGGCGGTGTTGTAGAGATAGATGTTGATGGTTTCGGACGCCGTGCCCGGCCCGCCCTGGGTCATCGCATAGATGATGTCGAAGCTCTTCAGCGCATCGATCGTGCGGATGATCAACGCAATCATCAGGAACGGCGCGATCATCGGCAAAGTGAGGTAGCGGAATTGCTGCCAGGCATTGGCGCCATCGATCTCGGCGCTCTCGAACGGCTCGCGCGGCACCGAGGCCAGCCCGCCCAGCACGATCAGCATCACCAGCGGCGTCCACTGCCAGGTCTCGACCGCGACCAGCGAAGGGATGACCGTGTTGGCGTTGAATATCCATTCCTGCGCCGGGATGCCGACCAGCGACAGAAGGTAGTTGAGCACACCGAGCTGGGGATGGAACATCATGGTCCAGACCAGCGCCACGGCAACCGGCGTTGCCATCATCGGCATGACGAAGACGCCGCGCAGCAGGCCTCGCAGCGGAAACCTGGCGTCGAAGATCAGGGCGGCGACGGTGCCCAACAACATCGGCGCTGCCACCGACAGCGAGGTGTAGGTCAATGTATGAACAAGCGATTCCCAGAATCGCGGGTCGCTGGCCAGACGGAGATAGTTTTCCATCCCGGCAAAGCTCCGCGACTGGCCGAGCGTCCAGCGGTTGACGCTCATCCAGAGCGTGAACGCCCAGGGAAAGACGATCACGGCGCTAACGACAACGAGCGCCGGAACGACGAAGGGCCAGTAGTTGGGAGCCAGCCGGATCGTCTGGCTCCCTTCGATGGCTTGCGTCGTCACCCCGGTGCGTTCAGGGGCGATGGCGGACATCAGCCCTGCTCGCTCCTGTCGAGAACCGGCTGGAACTGCGCGGTGGCCTTCTTCAGTTCTTCGGCAGGATCGGCACCGGCAATCATGTTGGTCAACGCCACGCCGTAGATGTCGCGGAACTCGGTGACAGGGATGATCACCGGCAGCGCCAGTCTGCTGATATTGCCGGACTGAACCACCGCATCGAGCCAGCTTGCCGGCATGGTGACGCCTTCGCGCACCTTTGGGTCTTCCAGCACCGACTTGCGGAACGGCACGCCGGCGCCGGCCTGGAGCAGGCGCGCGCCCATCGCCGGGGAAACCGCCCACTGACAGAACAGATAGGCGGCCTCCTTCTTTTCACTGGAGGCGGTCACGCCGAGGCCGTCGCCAAACGTCCCGGAGGCATGCGCCTTGGGCCCCTTGGGCATGACGCCGTAGCCGACCTTGCCGACCACGCGCGACTTTTCGGGATTTTCCATCGGCGGGGCAAAACCGACGCCATCGAACCACATGCCGATCTTGCCTTGCAGGAAGGCGGACTGCGCTTCCGCCCAATTGAAGCCGGTGACGCCCGGAGGGGCGGACTTGGTCATCAGCCTCTGGTAGAGGGCAGCGGCCTCGATCGCCTCGGGCGTTTCGGTGCGCAGCTTTCCCTTGTCGTCGAGCGGCGTCATGTCGTAGCCGAGCATCAGCGACGTCCACACCGGCGTGTTGGCATTCTTGAGGCCGCGGGCGACGAAGCCGAACGTGTTGGTCGATGGATCGGTCAGCGCTTCGGCGGCGGCCACCAGCTGCTCGAATGATTCAGGGTACTTTACGCCCTTGGCCTCGAACAGCTCCTTGTTCCAGTAGACGATCCAGTAGTCCACCGAGAACGGCAGCGAACGCAGCACGCCCTGGTTGTCCTTGGCGAAAAGCATGCCGGCCTCGGCGAAATCGCTTTCGACCAGGCCGGGATCGGTCAGCGTCGGATCGGCGAGATAGCCGGCGATGTCGGCCAGCCAGCCACCCTTTTCGAACTGGCGCTTCTGCACGTGATAGCTGAGATGCACGACATCGAAGCTCGGCCTGCCGGAGCTGAGCTCGATCACCGTCTTCTGCCGCTGCTGCTGTTCCGGCGTCGCCTCGGCATTGACCTTGATGCCGGTCAGTTCCTCGAATTCGGCGATGTATTTCAGGATGGTGTCGCTGCGCGGGCTTTTCACCAGATTGACGTCGAGCGTGGTGCCGGCAAAGCGCTTCCAGTCGACGCTGGCGGAAAAGCTCGGGCGAAGGCCGGCCATGCCCGCGGCGGCGAGCGCCGTGGTTCCTGCAAGGACTTGCCTTCTTGTTGGCTTGAACGGATTGGACGACATTTCTTCCTCCCTTGGGTTGCTGTCGTTGTGGATAGTGTCGCGGCAGCCGCGAACCATACGTCCTCAGATCTGGAGCGCCAACCGGCGCGCATTGTCGATATGCCGGCTGATCGCCTCAACCGCCTTTTGCGGATCGCGGCTCTCGAGCGCTTCGATCACCGTCAGGTGCTCCTGCATCACCGGCACGACGCGCCCATCGATGCGGAAACGCTCCTGGTGGATCAGTCTGATCTTTACCGAATTGACCAGATACGCCTTGGCGATGATCTCGTTGCCCAGCGCATCGATGAAGGTGTCGTGCATGGCCCAATCGATGTTCTGGGCCTTGGCTTCCATTTCCGGCGTCGGCGTCTGCGACAAGGCTTGAGCCAGCATGTCCTCATGTTCGCGCCGCAGGCCGGCGAGCACGGCGTCGGAGGCGTTGACGGTGAACAGCGCCACCGCCTCACGCTCCATGAACAGGCGAAACTGGAAGGCCTCGCGGATCAGGTTGATGTCGATATGGGCGATCTGCATGCCGCGCTGCGGGATGGTCGTCAAAAGCCCCTCGGCCTCGAGACGCGGCACGATCTCACGGATGGCGCCTAGCGGCAGCCCGGTAAAGGCAACCAGTTCGCGCTGCGACACGAACTGTCCCGGCTTGAGATCGCGGGCCAGCAAATGCCGCGTGAAGCTGGCATAAGCTCTTTCCCTGAGGGTTGCCGGTTCGCTGCTGTCGTCCATTTCAGCGCGCTTCCCTTTGCCGGTCAGGCCGGCTCTGTCGCAAACAGCCTGTCGTAGGCGGCAGCAAGCTCTTGCCGCCCCTGCGAACCGATCGGCTCCAGCGGCGGACGGACCGCCAGCCAGCGCTCGTCCCCGGTTTTGCGCGCCACCATGACCTTCACCGCCGGGATGACCGAATATTTAAGCAATTCGAGCACGAAGCTCTCGACACGGGCATCGTCGCGCCCATCCTCGGCCATGGCGCGGATTTCGCCGGTGACGAAATTGGCCATGCCGGAAATGGCGCCCTGCCCGCCCTGGCGCACGCTTCTGGCCAGGTGCCGCTCGTCGCCGATCAGGATCACCATGTCGCCATGGGCTCTTAGCAGCGCCTCGCTGTAACTCCAGTCGCCACCCGAATCCTTGACACCGGCGATCACGCCGGGGAAGGCCGCACACAGCCGACCGATCAGGGTAAGCGGGAGCGGCACCATGGTGACAGAGGGGATGTTGTAGAGGAGGATGCCGCGAGCCAGCGGCCCGAGCGCAGCGAAGACGGCAGAAAACCATCCGAACAGCCCGTCCTCGCCGACATTCTTGAAGTAGCTCGGCGGAGCCAGCAGGATGTTGCGGACGCCGCACTGCAAGGCATGCCGCGCCTGTTCGGCGGCGTCTTCGGCCGCATCGACCAGCACGCCGGCAACGAGCCGATGTGCCGGGATGCCGGCGGCCAGCATGGCCTCGGTAACAATCCGCCGCTCCGCCGTGCCCACGGAGGCGCCTTCCCCGGTGGTGCCGAAGAGCGTGGCGCTGCTGCAGCCGGCGCCAAGGCAAGCCTGGGCCTGCGTGACCATGGGAAGGATGGCGATTTGCCCGGACGCATCGAAAGGCGTGGCGAGAGCAACCGAAAGACCAAAGCGCGAGACCACTATTCTCTCCAGATGTCGATGTGCAGCACTCCTAGCACACTAACATGTTAGTTGTAAATTGCGGAGGGGCTTTTCGAACACGGCGTCGACATCGGACGAATATATGATGCGGATTTGGGCGGCTGCCGTCTTTCCGGCAACGCGATCCCTACTGTCCCGTCGCGTCCGCGTAGATATCGAGGACACGGGTGATGCTGCCGATCAGAAGCTCGTGAGCGAGGGGCTTGACCCGCCGTGCGGCAACCTCGGCGTCGAGTTGCCCCAGATACTGGCTGATCAGCGGCCGGGGTATATCCTTCTCGCCCAATACGTCCAGCAGCGTCCGTGTTGCGCGCTGCGCCTCCGGCGTCGGCCAATAATAGCGGATGCGGTCGCTGAACGAGAAATGCCGCTGCATGCGCTGCTCGTCCGGCGTGCCCGGATAGTATTGCTGCCAATTGTCCGACGACGCCAGCATGATGCGTTCCATCGCGGCAGGCAGGCTTTCGCGCGAAAAGTCCGGCGCGAGGATATCAGCGATATGGCTGAGCCCATACAGCGCTTGGCGAAGCGCGAAGGTCAGCCAGGGGCCGACCTTGAGGATGGCAAAACCGTCGTGAACGAGAGCATTGAGCGCCTCAGTCGGCTGGTAGTCGGTCGAATGCGCCTCAAAAACGAATTGTGGCATACGATCGAGCACAGCTACCAGTTCAGTCGCCTTGGCGGGTGCATAGGGCACGATCTCGGTATTGCCGAATTCGACGCCGGGCTGGACGACGACACCGACCGCACGGTCAAATGCGGCTTCGAGGCCGGCGCGCGAAAACGCTCGCGCGTGGATCTCGACGGTCCGCAAGGCATTCCCCGGCGCCGTCACATGCAGGTGGTCGAGCGCCTCCAGCGCCCCGCCCGGCACCGGCACTTCGGTGCCGATGACGTAAACCGGTTTTTCGCCGCCTGCCCGCTCGACCGCCGCCTCGGCGATTTCAGCTAGTTCAGCCGCGCGCGCGGCGATCGTTTCATCGGTAAGCACGGCTGGATCGTCGGCGCAGGCCATGCTCGTATCCAGATGCATCTTGGTGAAGCCGGCGCTCGCATAGGCATCGATCATCGCCGCAGCCTTCTTCATCGCGGCGGCGGCAGCCATGTGCTTCCAGGGATTCGGCCCGAGATGATCGCCGCCGAGGATCAGGCGATCGACGGGGAAGCCGACTTTGTGCGCTTGCGCCTCGACGAAGCTGCGGAACCCCGCAGGTGTCATCCCGGTGTAGCCGCCGTCGTGGTTGACCTGGTTGCAGGTGGCCTCGATCAGCACATCCGCGCGCCGCGCCGCGCCATGGCGCAGGGCAGCCTCGATGACCAGCGGATGCGCCGAGCAGACCGAGGCGATGCCGCTTCTCTCGCCTGCGGCGCGCCTCGCCGCAATGTTCGCAAACCTTCGCGTCGCGCCACTCACTGCGTGTTCCCCGTGGCGATGAAGGCCTCGACCGCTTCAAGCGGGAAAATGCCTTCCATCGGGCCCTTGCGGGTGACGGCAAGCGCACCGCAGGCATTGGCGATCCGCAGCGCGTCGGCAGGAGCCGCCCCGCGCAGCCAGAACGAGACGAAAGCAGCACCGAAGCAGTCGCCCGCACCGGTCGGATCGACCTCGTCGACGGCAAAGCCGGACGAGGCGACCGCACCGTGATGATCATGATAAACGGCGCCGGCGGCGCCTTTCTTCAGGACGATGCAGGACAGGCCACGGGCCAGCAGTTCGTCGACTGCACCCTCCTCGTCCCTGGCGGACGAAAACAGGAAGAGCTCCTCGCCGCTCGGCAGGAAGATATCGGCTCGCGCCAGCACTTGGTCGAGTGCTGCGCGCATGCCGGATGCCTGCATGATCTCGCGGCGGATGTTCGGATCGAAGGACACGGTTCCGCCTTTGGCCTTGACGGTCTCGATCGCCGATAGCGCCACCCCGATGGCGCGGTCGGAAAACAGCGACGAGCCCATGACATGGACATGATCGGCACCGGCGAGCAGCTTTGTCGCCGCCGCGTTTGTCTCGATCAGGCCGGCGGCGCTGTTGCGGATGTTGAAGACGAAATGCCGGCTGGCGTCGGCCCGGTAGGTGACGAAGGCCGTGCCCGTCGCATGGCCCGGGTGAACCGCGATCGCCGACACGTCGGCGCCAAGTGCCCGCAGCCGATCGATGTTCAGCCTGCCGAAATCGTCGTCGCCGACGGCGCCGATGAGGCCGGCCGGCTGGCCGAGCGCCGCCGCCTGGCCGATGAAGATCGCGGGCGCGCCTGACGCGTAGGGCCCGAGCAGCGGACCAGGCTCGAGAAAGCTCTGGCCGATCCGCTCGGCCATGATCTCGACCAGAATCTCGCCGGCACCGACCAGCTTCTTCATCTCGCGGAATCCCTCGAATTCGCCTACTGCAAGTGAATACGGCTTGTGCTTTTTCGCGTCAATTAATAAATTTACGCATGGAAACTACACAATTTCACTGTAAAGTTTCACCTTGCATTCGAGGGCTTTGATGTCGATGACGCACAAGACGATGGAGGATTTTGCTCGCTCTTGCGGCGTCTCCAGGCCGACACTGTCGAAATATTTCGACGATCCGACCAGCGTCAAGCCGGCGACACGTCAGCGGATCGAAGTGGCGCTGCGCTCGTCCGACTACCAGCCCAATCTGTTTGCACGCAACCTCAACCGCAAGCGGACCCGCAGCATCGGTATTGTCGTGCCGACGCTCGCCGATCCCTTCTATTCGGAAATGGTCAGCCGAATCGAACTCAGGCTGCGCGACGAAGGCTACTGGCCGATCGTGATCTCCTCGCACGGCTCGCGCGAGCTCGAAGTGGAAGCGACGCGAACCATTCTTTCGCTAAAGGTTTCCGGCGCGCTGATCGCGCCGCTCGGCCTGCGCTCAGACCAGCGCACGCTGGAGAAGCTGACGCAGACCATACCGATCGTCTATTTCGACACTTATCTTGAGGGCGACACGCCGTTCGTCGGCAATAACAACAGCCAGAGCGTCTCGACCATCGTCGATTATCTCTGCCGCTCCGGCGATGCCCCGGTCTATTTCGATATCCCGCACGTCAACCACAATTCGCGCGAGCGCCTGAACAGCTATGTCGGCGCCATGCAGCGGCTCGGGCATGAGCCGGTGCTCATCGGCACCCCTTATGACTACAGCTGGGATTTCGAACGGATCGGCTATGAGCAGATGGAAGCGATGCTCGTCCGTGGCGGCCTGCCGGGCAAGACCATTCTGTGCGCCAACGACCGCCTCGCCTTCGGCGTGATGGCTGCCGCCTACTCGCAGGGCCGCAGGGTCGGACGCAAGGGCGATTGCGACCTGCGGGTCGCAGCCCATGACGACCATCCGCTGAGCCGCTACACCTGCCCTGCCCTCACCACCATGGCGCAGGACTTCGCTTCCATGGCCGGACGCAGCGTCGAGACGCTGCTGGCCTTGCTGGACGAGGACGACGCGACAGTTGCAGCCAAGGTCAGTCTCGACGCGACGCTGGTCATGCGTCAGTCGGCCTGAGCGTTTCCAAACACAGGATCGAAGCCGCGCCATGCGGCAACTGCCGCGCCGACCGCTTGCCGCGCCGCCGGACCATGGCGGCCCATCGAAACGAAGCCGTGGATCTGGCCGGGCCAGCGCCGCAGAACGATCGGCACCTCGTCATCTTCCAGACGCTTCGCGTAGGCCTCGCCTTCGTCGGCGAGGATATCATGGCCGGCGATTGCGACAAAAGCCGGCGCTGCGCCGGCAAGGCTTGCGGCCTTGAGCGGCGACACGCGCCAGTCATCAATATCGCCAGCATGGTTGATATAGTGGTCGCGGAACCAGGCCATGGTCGCCGAAGTCAGGCCATAACCGTCGGCAAAGCGGCGATAGCTGTCCGCCGCCTGCGAGGCGTCCGTGTTCGGATAGAACAGCAGCTGCGCCGCCGGCGGCTTCTTGTCGCCGCGCGCAAGCAGGCAAAGGACGGTAGCGAGATTGCCGCCGGCGCTGTCGCCGGCGACAGCGATCCGTTCGGCGTCGATGCCGAGATCGCCCGCGCCGTCCTGCATGAAGGAAAGTACGGCGCGGCAATCTTCGATGGCCGCCGGAAATTTGTGTTCCGGCGCCAGCCGGTAGTCGGGAGAGACGACGACGCAGGCCGCCATATTCGCAAGCCAGCGGCAGATCTCGTCATGCGACTCGAGATTGCCGATCACCCAGCCGCCGCCATGCAGATAGAGCAGCGCCGGGGCAGCGGCCCCGACCGCGCCCTGTCCGCGATAGATTCTGAGCGTCAACGGGCCGCCGGGTCCGGTGATGGTGCGCTCAGTCAATGAGCCGACCGGCTCGCGCTCGCCCTGGAGTGCCGGAAAGCCCTCCTCATAGGCGCGGCGCGCCTCTTCAGGCGTGCCGGCTTCGAATGGCGGGGCTGCCGCCTGCCGGTCAAGGTCGAGCACATGCCGGGCCTCCGGATCGAGCAAGGGTGAAAGCAATGTCGTCATCGTAAGCCCTCCGATATCAGGGCGAGCAGGCTCGCCGCTTCGGCGTCCTTGAAGAGCGGCGGCTGATCGACCGTTGCGTTGACGGCGACGGACTCGCGGCTCTCACCCGAAGCGAGGATCGCCTCCATGATTTCCAGCACATGAAGCGCAAGGTCGCCGGACGCCCGCGGCTTTCTTCCTGTTGTCAGCGCGCGCGAAAGATCGGCAACGCCGAGCATGCGGTAATTCGCGCGGTCGGGCGCGGCGAAGGGCCAATTGCGCGCGCCATAGAGTTCGCTCTCACTGTGGAAGTCGGCCCAGTCGGCCCCTCGTTCCGACAGCGAGACGGTGCCGCCGAACGTATCCGGATCGGGCAGCCTGAGCGAGCCTTCCGTCCCATGCAGCTCGATCGGGTGGTTGGAGTGCCTGAAGACATCCCACGAGGCGCCGAAGGTGACGGTGGCGCCTGAGCGAAACTCCAGCAGCGACAGGATGTTGGTCGGTGTGCCGACCTTGAAGCTGGTGTTCCGGTAGGGGCCTTCGGCGGTGATCAGCCGCTCCTCCTGGCCCCGCGTCGCCATCGCCATCACGCGGGCCACCGGCCCGAGCAAATTGACCAGCATCGTCAGGTAGTAGGGACCCATGTCGAAGACCGGTCCGCCGCCGGGCTGATAGTAGAATTGCGGATTGGGATGCCAGTGCTCCATGCCGCGCCCCATCATGAAAGCGGTGCCGGTCACCGGCCGGCCGATCGCACCCTCGTCCATGAAGCGGCGTGCCCGCCGTCCGGCGGCGCCAAGGAAGGTGTCCGGGGCCGAGCCCAGCAGCAGCCCGCGCTCCGCCGCCTCGGCGACAAGCCGCCTGCCGTCCTTGGCCGAGGTCGCCAGCGGCTTTTCGGTGAAGACGTGCTTTCCCGCCGAAAGCGCCGACAGCGAAACGTCGAAATGCGCCGCCGGTATGGTCAAGTTGAGGACAAGGTCGATGTTCGGGTCGGCCAAAAGCGCGTCGACGCCGAGCGCGCGGATGCCATATTCCTTGGCGCGCAGCACAGCCATATCGGGCGAAATGTCGGCGCAGGCGCGTAGCTCGACCTCGCCGAACAGGGCCGCATTGCGCAAATAGGTCATCGAGATATTGCCGCACCCGACAACGCCGATGCCGAGCTTAGCTCCTGATTTTCCTGGCATTTTCCACTCTACCTCCCGACGTCGCAACGCTCTGGTTGAATCATTGCACCAGCAACGGATCACATTCGAAAGCCGCTTTACAGCATTTTAAATGTTGACGCGCGTAAAATTATTATGGAACATGCGAAAATGATGGCGCAACATTGGAGGCCGCCAGCCTTGAGGAGGAGAACATGACTGACATGAAAAAACGGCCAACAGCCGATGCGAATCCCGTGCGTCATGCGCGCATTGGATCTTTCCGTCGCGGTCAGGAACCGAGATGGGTTCAGGCATAGATCACCCTGGCCCCGGTCATCTCAAGCTGGCTGCGTATTGGACCGGGCAGGCCATCGTCGGTGATCACCACATCGACGGCCGACAGCGAAAATGCCTTGGAGGTCCCGCTGACGCCCCATTTGCTCGAATCGGCGAGGAGGACAACGCGCCGGGCCATGCGAACGAGCTTTCGCTTCGTTCGCGCCATGTCTTCGTTCACGTCGACCACATCCAGTGACGAGTCTATCGCATGCGCTCCAACAAAGACCTGATGCGCTACCAAGCCGCCGAGAGCCGTATCGGCATCGGTGATCAGCGTGCTCACCGTGTCGGGATAGACCCGGCCGCCGATCATATGAACGTCGAGCCCGGGACGATGCATAAGATGCTGCACGATATTCATGGCCGTGGCCGCGACCACGACATTGCTGAGCGGCGGTAACTGCATGGCAACCTGCATCAATGTCGAGCCGCCGTCGAAGATGACCGATTGGTTGTCCTCGAACAGGTCTAGCGCCGCCCGGGCGATGCGCTTCTTTGCGTCGAGGTTCGTTTGCATCCGCCGGGCGAACGCGGCCGTCGTCGAATCGGTGGTCCGGGTCACCGCCCCTCCACGGGTCTTGGTCAGCAGTCCCTTGCGGTCCAGTATCTCGAGGTCGGAGCGCACCGTGACTTCCGACACGCCAAACCCGTCTGACAGGTCCTTCGTGCGCACCTGTCCGCTGCGCTGCACCTCACCCAGAATCGATTGGCGTCTCTGCTCCGACAACATTGCCCTGCCCTTCCCTGCGCCAAGCAACCGCTCTGGCCTCGGCTCAGCTTACCAAAAATATGCAAATTCGAAAGCTTTCGAAAGATTGTATTTCTTGTTTCTTTCGGAAACACTGGGTCCAGGATTTTGAAATCAAACGATTGGGGAATTTTGCACTCATGAGCCTAGGAACCAAGGTGCGTCTTGCGCGCCTCTTCTCGCATCCATCGGGGAAACTTTTTGGCGGCGCGGTCGACCACTTCGTCGGCTATGGCGACGTGCGCAAAGGCGGCCTTGCCGATCTGCCGGGTGCGCTCGCACGCGTCATGGTGGGCAAACCCGACTACGTCAGCATCCAGCCTGGCACCGCGCGCCATCTGTGGCCGCAATATGCGGGCAAAGCTTCCCTGGTGATTCAGGCGGGCTGCTTCACTCCGGACGATCGCATCAGCGAGTTGATCGCAACGCCCGAGGATGCGGTGCGCGCGGGGGCCGATGCGTTGGCCGTGGCCATTCCGGTGCGAGGCGCGACCGAGGGCAAATACATACGCTGGCTGACCGATTCGGTGAATGCAGCGGCCCGCTACGGCATGCCTGTGGTGGCGCATATCTACCCTCGCGATTTCACCGACGGAGCAAAAATCGTCTTCACCCCCGACGAGATCGCCTATGCGGCGCGCATCGGCTACGAGTCCGGCGTCGACGTGATCAAGATCGGCTACACGGGCGATTTCGAGTCGTTCCGAGAGACCGTCCGGACCTGCCCGGTGCCGGTTGTGATCGCGGGTGGTCCGAAGACCGATACGCTGCTCGGCGCGCTTCAGCAGACGGCGGACGCCATCCGTGCCGGCGCACGCGGCGCCGTGGTAGGCCGCAATCTCTGGGGGCATGGCGATCCGGAGAAGGCAGCGCTTGCCTTTCGGGGCGTCATCCATGACGGCCTTTCGGCGCAAGACGCCCTGGCGAAGGCAGGTGCCTGAACGATGCCCACCGTCCCCGCGATCCTCGGCTTCGGCGCTATTGCGATCGACGACATCGTTTACGTCGATCAGCCGTTGTCGGCGGGCAAGGGGAAGGTTCTGCAAAGTGCCCGCGCTTTCGGGGGAAATGTTGCGACGGCGCTGGCCGCCGTCGTGCGACTCGGCGGAACCGCCGGGTTCGCCGGATGGCTGGGCAGTGCCGCGGACGACGCCGTGCTGCGCGATCTCGTTGCGAGCGGTGTTGAAACCGCATTCGCGCCGCGCCACCCCGACGCGCGCCCGGTACGCTCGCGGATCACCGTCGGCTCGGACGGGGAACGGTTCATCGCGTATGACGACGATGCGATGCTGGGCACCGCTCCGGATTTTCCGGACGACATCCTCAGCCGCGCAACCGTCCTGATCGTCGATAGCTACGCGATCCGGTCCCTGGATGTCGTGGCTCGGGCTCGCGATCTCGGCCTTGCGATCCTCGGCGATATCGAATGGAGCAGCGGCCCAGCCACGGAGCGGCTGATCGCGCTCTGCGACCATCTCATTCTTCCACTCGGCTTTGCGCGGACTGCCACGGGGTGCCGATCGCCCGCCGAGATGCTCGATACATTGTGGTTGCCGTCGCGGTCCGCAGTGGTTCTGACCGACGGTGGCAGGGGCGTGTACTATCGCGGGCGTGAAGAGACAGGTCTCTGGCACCTGCCCCCGCACAGGATTGTGGTCGTCGACTCGACCGGTGCGGGTGACTGCTTTCATGGCGCCTATGCCCATGCGTTGACGCGCGGAGCCGGCACCGCAGGCCGGGTGGCATTCGCGGCCGCGGCGGCAGCCCTTTCGATAACGGGCCGTGGCGGGCGCGAGGCGCTTCCAACCGACGACCAGGTTAAGGAACTCCTGGCATCGACGAACGCGCCGTCAGCAGTCGAATTGAAAAAAACGCATGTCAATACTGGAACATAGCTAGAAACTATACGATGAAATATTTCGCAGGTGAACATGCTCCGAGGAGGGTTATAAAAATCAGCGGCTTATACTTGCGGAGGGAGGAATATGGCAGAAGTCATCCTTGAGAATATCTGCAAAACCTACGGTAACAATTTTCGCGCAATCGACCAATTGAACCTATCGGTCGAGGACGGCGAGTTCTTGATTCTCGTCGGGCCGTCCGGCTGCGGCAAATCCACCGCGTTGCGAATGATCGCGGGATTGGAGGACATCACCAGCGGCAGCCTTCGGATCGGCGGAGTCGACGTCGTCGACATGCCGCCCAAGGACCGCGACATCGCGATGGTCTTCCAAAGCTACGCGCTCTACCCGCATATGACGGTGTTCGAAAACATCGCCTTTTCGATGCGGCTGGCAGGCAAGCCGAAGGCCGAGCGCAAGATGCGCGTGGACGAGATCGCCAAAACCCTTCAGCTGACGTCTTTGCTGGACAGCAAACCCGCGAACCTTTCAGGCGGACAGCGTCAACGGGTTGCCATGGGCCGCGCCATGGTGCGCGAGCCGGCCGCCTTTCTCATGGACGAACCCCTTTCCAATCTGGACGCGAAACTGCGCGTGCAAATGCGCGCCGAAATCACCAGTCTGCAAAAGCAGCTCGGCGTAACGACCATATACGTGACCCACGATCAAATCGAAGCGATGACGATGGGAGACAGGGTCGCGGTGTTGAAAGGCGGCGTGCTGCAGCAGGTCGATACACCCAAGAGGCTCTATGAATCGCCGGTGAACGCCTTCGTTGCCGGCTTCATCGGCTCTCCTTCGATGAACCTTTTCGAGGCGACCCTGACGGGCGACGAACTGATGTCCGGCACCTTCGCCATCCGGTTGCAGGAGGCAGCCTTCGTGCGCAGGCCGGGCTTGAGGTCGTTTGCGGGGCGCAAGGTCGTGTTCGGCATACGACCGGAGGATCTTTATGACAGCAGCCTCGAATCCGGTCGCAAGTATCCGACGATACCGGCCAAGGTGACCTCGATCGAAGAACTCGGATCCGAACATATTGTCCATCTGAACATCGACGCGGTCCGGGTGGACTCCGGCGATCCGGACGCGGTGGACGATTTTGGCCTGGCATCGAACGCGGTGGCGAGATTCGAGCCGATCAGCGCCGTCCACTCCGGCTCGGAAATCCGGTTGGCCGTGGATGATGCCAAGTTCCATTTCTTCGATCCCGAGACGCATCTGGCGATCTGAAGATCTGCGGCAGACCGCAGGCGAGAGCGAGGCGCCTGCGAAACGCAAGAAGGCTTCTGAGTAGAGCAGACGATCGTCCGCATTGTGCGGTCGATCTTAAAGAAGGAGGAGAAAATCATGTTTCGGATACAACCCGCGATGCTGAAAATAGCCGCGGCCGCATGGTTGCTTGGCGCAACCGGCGCCATGGCGGACACGACGCTGGAATTCACCCAATGGTGGGAGCCCGAATTACCGGCCGGCTCGCTCAGGGCAATCATGGATGACTTCGAGGCTGCAAACCCCGGAATCAAGGTGACGCTGGTCAGCGGCCCCTATGCGACCACGCGAGACCAGATCTCGGTTGGTGCTGCAACTGGAACGCTTAGCGACGTCGTCGGTCTCGACGGCGCCTGGGTGAACAATCTGAACGCGCAGAATGCGCTGGCCGACATGAACCCGATGATGGATGCGAGCGAGTTCGACAAGACCCAGGTCGCGGATATCATCAAGGTGGACGGCAAGGCGGTGATGTTTCCCGTGGCTTCGTTCGTCTATCCGGTCTTCGTGAACATGGATCTCGCCGCCCAGGCAGGCGTGACCAAGCTGCCGTCGACCCGCGCGGAGTTTCTCGAAGCCGCAAAGAAGATGACCCATGCCGACAAGAACCAGTATGGCTGGGTGCTGCCCTTGTCGCTGCAAACGCCGTCCGGTGTCCAGAACGACCTGATGTCGTGGGTCTGGGCCTCGGGTCAATCGATGATGGCTGACGGCAAGCCGGCTCTCGAGGGCAAGCCGGTCGTCGATATGCTCACCTTCGTCAAATCGCTGAACGACGCCGGCGTCGTTTCGCCCGGCATTGCCACCAAGACCGAGCAGGAAAAGGTCGAGGAATTCGTGAACGATCGGGTCGGAATGATGATCGACTCGCTCGCGCATGTGAACCTCATTCGCAAACGCAATCCCAAGCTGAACTTCGACCTCATCCCCGTCCCGGTCGTGGAGAATTACAACGGCAAGCGCGGCCTTCCCTACGCCTCCTGGGGCATCGGCATCTCTGCGGCCTCAAAACATCAGGAGGAAGCCTGGAAGCTCGTCCAATATCTGATGAGTGAAAAGGTGAACACCAAGCTCGTGACGCTTGCAAACGCCTTCCCGGGCAACGTCAATGCCAAGCCCGATTTCGTGACCTCGGACAAGGCTTTCGCCAAGGCTTTCGAAATCTTCAAGACCGGCTATCTCGCCAACGAGTTCACGGGTCTGCCGGTGGCTGAAGACCTGATGACCCAGTTCGATGTGGAAGCCCAGAAGATGCTCGCCGGCGAGCAGTCTCCGGAAGAAGCCGCAGCCAACGCTCAAAAGGGCTGGATGGCGAAATTCTGAGCGACCTGTTCCCCGTTGCTATCTTCCACCGGGTAGCCTGACTTAGGGCAGGCCACCCGTCAACAACGGATCGGCAATTTGAGATGGACCTCTTTCCGAAGCGCACCTTCCTCTTGAAGGCACATCCCAAGGGTGGCACATGACTCGGCAGAAGCGCTCCCACCATCGACTGAAACGAGCGGTCGCACCCTATCTCTATCTGTCACCCTCGCTCCTCATCATCGGCCTTCTGATGCTACTGCCGATGGTGACGGTGATTGGCTATTCGTTCCAGAACAGCGCGGTGCTGCGTCGCGACCCATCCTTTGCCGGACTGAAACACTACCACGCGATCTTTGCCGATCCGGTGTTCTGGGCCTCGCTGTGGCACACGCTCTACTTCACCTGCATGAGTGTCATCTTCCATATGACCATCGGCATGGTCTTCGCACTCATGCTGAACAGCGACCGCATCAATCCGACGCTGCGCAACATTCTGCGCGTGCTCTACATACTGCCTTGGCTGTTCACCGCGGTGATTATCGCCGTGATCTGGCGCCTCCTGCTTGAGCCGAACGGTGTCGTGAACAGCGTTCTCATGCAGATGGGCATCATCGGTTCCAAGGTCGAGTGGTTTTCCTCGACGGCGACCGCGCTGCACGCCGTCACCTTCGCCAATATCTGGGCGGGCTACCCGCTTTTCATGGTCAGCTTGCTCGCAGGCTTGCAGGGCATTCCCAAGGATTTCTACGAGGCCGCCGATATCGACGGGGCGAAGGCCTACCAGAAGCTGATCTTCATCACCATCCCGCAGCTGATGCCGATCATCATCAGCATCTCGCTGCTCGACTTCATCTGGACCATGCAGGTCTTTCCATTGATCTGGATAACGACGGGCGGCGGTCCGATCTACTCGACCGAGGTCCTCAGCACCTACACGTACAAGCTGGCATTTTCGAGCTACAACCTGTCGCAGGCGTCGGCGAGCGCCGTGGTCATCCTGCTGATCTCTCTCGGCCTGACGCTGTTCTACATCCGCTATCAAAAGGCTCGGTAGTCACCATGAGGAAAAGGCACACACCGAAAGACAGACTGATCACCGTCGCGCTCCATGTCGCGCTTGCCGCAGGGCTCTTTTTCGCGGCCTTCCCGATCTACTGGATGCTGAGCAGCTCGTTCAAGTCGAATACCGAAATCTTTGCCCTGCCACCAACCGTCCTGCCGAAGGCCTTCACGCTGGAAGCGTATGCGGCCATCCTTGGCGACCCGGTAAAGCTGCGCTTCTTCTTCAACAGCTACTTCGTGGCCGGAGCGGTGACCGTGCTGACGGTTCTGATCGCCTTGCTGGCGGCTTATGGGTTCAGCCGTTTCAATTTCCGCGGAAAGGGCAGCCTCAACACACTCATCATCAGCACGCAGACGATTCCGCCGATCACGCTTTTGATCCCCTTCTTTGGGCTTGTCGTCTCGTATGGCATCTTCGACACCTACGTCGCACTGATCCTGACTTACCTGGTGTTTACGCTGCCCTACGCGATCCTGCTGATGACGGGATATCTGAACACCTTGCCCCGCGATCTCGATGAAGCGGTGGCTGTCGACGGCGGCACCAGCTGGACCGCACTCTGGCGGGTGATCGTCCCGATTTCACTGCCTGGAATCGTGGCGACGTCGGTCTACACCTTCCTGTTGTGCTGGAACGAATTTCTCTTTGCGCTGACGCTGACGAAGTCAACGTCCATGCGCACCGTCCCGATCGGCATCCAACTTTTGATGGGGCAGCACGCCTTCGAATGGAACCAGATGATGGCGATGAGCGTGCTGGGCTCGCTACCGCTCTTGCTCATCTACCTCGTTGCCCAGAGGTTCTTCCTCGCCGGCATGACCGCGGGCTCGGTCAAGTAGGATGTCCCTCCCACGGAGAACCGATGGGGAAGGCCGCGCGTCGAAATCGATGGATTGGACCTTCTCTGCTGGCAGGCGATATCGCCGCGGCCTCGGGCGTCTTCATAGCGCCGCTGAATCGAGCTGGTGCTGTTCATCCAGCGCCACATCAACAAAGGGCTGACGCAGGGCGGCATCAAGGAATGAAAGCATGAAAGACCTGAAAGTCGGTTGCCAGACCTTCACCTGGGAAATGCTCGGAGACCGGTTTGCCGGTGGTCCCGACGATCTGCTCAAGGCGATCGCCGATGGCGGTTATGCCGGCATCGAGATCACCGACACGATGATCGGCCGCTATGCCGACAGGCCGGCGGAATTCGCCGCGGCGCTGAGATCGGCCGGCCTCATCCTTGTTTCTTTCGCCTTCGGCTCGAAGAGCGGCTTTACGCTGATGGAGAGCATCGGCCCCGACCTGGAGACAGCGAAACGCTGGATCGATTTTGCCGCTGCCTTTCCAGGCGCGCTGATTTCGATGGGCTCGGCCACCGTCGTGTCCGACGGCCCGCGTGACGACAAGTTTGCCATCGCGGCCGAGGTCTACAACAACGCCGGCGAACTCGGACGCAAGGCCGGCGTCGACATCGCCGTCCATCCCAGTTCCCACCACAACACGCTGCTGTTCGACCGTGCCGACTACGATCGGATTTTCAGGCTGATCGACCCCTCGCTTGTCGGCTGGGTGCCCGATACCGGCCACATATTGCGCAGCCATCAGGACATGGCAGATACGCTCACCACTTACCGCGACCGCATCCGCTACGTGCATCTGAAAGACGTCGACGCCAGCGGCACCTGGGCTATGCTCGGCAAGGGCGTCTGCGACACCCAAGCGGTGATCGATATCGCCAGCGCCGCACCTCGTTTCAACGGCTGGCTGGTGCTGGAAGAGGAATCCGAGACCGCCGCCGGCGATCCGGCCGCCGCGGTCAAGACCAACCGCCAGACGATGCGCGGCTACGGCGCGTGAGGAAGAGACCATGATCCGGAAGCAAGACCGTCGCCTTCGTGTCGGCGTGCTCGGCTGCGGGCCGATCGCCCAATTCGCGCATCTCGAATCCTGCGTGAAGGCCGGCAACGCCGATCTCTATGCGATCTGCGATGCCGCCCCCGATCTTCTGGCGCGCATGGCCGCGACCTATGAACCCGAAAAAACCTATGGCGATTACGATGAGATGCTCGCCGACCCGCAACTGGAAGCGGTGATCGTGGCGACCTCCGACGCCTATCACGTGCCGATGTCGATCAAGGCGCTCGAGGCCGGCAAGCACGTGCTGTGTGAGAAGCCGATCGGCGTCTCGGTCGAGGAAGGCGAGATGCTCGCCGATGCGGTCCGGCGCTCCGGCAAGCTGCTGCAGGTCGGCCATATGAAGCGCTTCGACCCGGCACTGGAAGCGGCGCGCGATTTCGTCCACGATGAGATCGGCGAGATCCTGGCGCTAAAAGCCTGGTATTGCGATTCCACGCACCGCTACACCAACACCGACGCGGTCCAGCCGCTGCCGGTCACCAGCAAGCTGGCACGCAAGCCGGGTGGCAATCCGAAGTCCGATCTCAGGCAGTATTTCATGCTCGCGCACGGCTCGCACCTCGTCGACACCGCGCGCTTCCTGTGCGGCGAGATCGTTGCCGTGCGCGCCCGCCTCAACCAACGTTTCGGCGCCTATTGCTGGTTCGTCGAAACCGAATTCGCCAATGGCGCGCTTGGCCATCTTGACCTCACCGTGGCTGTCCGCATGGACTGGCACGAGGGTTTTCAGCTCTATGGCGAACACGGCTCTGTGATCGCGAAGACCTTCAATCCCTGGTATTTCCGGGCGAGTGAGGTCGATATCTTTCACGAGAAGGATGCAACGTCGCGAAAGCCGCTCGGCGCCGACGGGCATTTCTTCAGGCGCCAGCTCGAAGGCCTCGCCGAGACAATCCTTGACGGCAAGCCGATGCGCGGCGCCAACGTCGAGGACGGACTTGCCTCGATCCGCGCCATGGTGGCGATCGCCCGTTCGGTCGAAACCGGCGATCGCGTCGAGATCGCTTCCGCAACGGGAGCGGTCTGATGCAGATCGGGGTGTTCGCCAAGACCTTCCCGGGCAGCGAGCCGGTTGGCGTGCTGGCAGCGGTCCGCGACTCGGGATTTGCCGTCACCCAGTTCAACCTTGCCTGCGCCGGGCTGCCGTCGATGCCGGAGGCGGTGCAAAAGGACGCCATTGATGCCATCGCGGACGCATCGAATGCTTGCGGTGTCGTCCTTGCAGCGCTCTCGGGCACCTACAACATGGCCCATCCCGACAGGACCGTGCGCGACGACGGCCTGCGCCGGCTTGGCGTGGTCATCAAGACCGCGGCAGAGCTGTCCGTCCCGCTGGTCACCTTGTGCACGGGAACCCGCAACGCCGACGATCAGTGGGCATACCATCCCGACAATAGCGAGCCCTCGGCATGGGAAGACATGGCGGGCGAGATGGAAAAGGCGCTTCAGCTCGCGGAGCGTCACGGCGTCGATCTTGGCATCGAACCCGAACAGGCCAACATCGTCACCTCGGCCTCGGAGGCGATGCGCCTGATCGCCGAGATGGGCTCGACACGGCTGCGCATCGTGCTCGATCCGGCCAACCTGTTCGAGCAGGCGAGCTCGGCCGAAGCACGCGCCATCGTCGCCGCCGCCGTCGAACGCACAGCGGGCCACGTCGCCATGGCCCATGCCAAGGACCGTTTCGCTGACGGCCGCTTCACGACGGCCGGCCGGGGTGTCGTCGACTTTGCGGATTTCGTCGCCAAGCTGAAAGCATCGGGTTTTGACGGGCCGCTGGTCACGCATGGCCTCTCGGCCGAAGAGGCACCCGGCGTTGCCCGCTTCCTCAAAGGGCTGGTGTGATGGCGCGCCTGGCCACGCTGCTTCGCGATGACGCCACGCTTCGGATTTCCGATAGTGGCGACGGCATTGCGGTCATCTTTCAGCATGGGCTGGGCGGTGGCGACGCGCAGGTCGCCCAGGCCTTCCCTTCCGGGCCGGGCTTGCGGCGCATCACGCTGGAATGCCGCGGGCACGGCGCCTCCGGACTGGGCAGCCGCCGGCCGTTTTCCCTGGAGATGTTCGCGGACGATGTTGTTGCCGCCGCCGATCAGGCCGGTCTCGATCGTTTCGTCGCCGGCGGCATTTCGATGGGCGCGGCGATCGCCATGCGCCTCGCCTGCCGTCATCCGGATCGCGTCGCGGGTCTTCTCCTGGTGCGGCCGGCCTGGATTTTCGACGACGCGCCGGTGAACCTGCTGCCGATCGCCGAGGTTGCCAGGCTTATCCTGGACCACGGGCCCGACAAGGCGAGGTCGATCTTCGCGCAATCGGAAACCGCCGCGCGCCTGCAGCGTGAAGCACCCGACAATTTTGCCTCGCTGATCGGCTATTTCGACCGGCCGGACGCCGCGCAATTCGCGCAGGTCCTCGCCGACATTGCCGCCGACGGCCCGGGCGTTTCGACGAGCGACGCCGCCGTGCTTGGCATTGCCACGCTGGTCATCGGCAATGCCATGGATGCGGTGCATCCGCTCTCGGCGGCCCTAACGCTCGCCGCAGCCATTCCCGGCGCGACCTTTGCAGAAATCCATCCCAAGGCGCTCGACAGCGTCAGGCATTTCGCCGAGTTGCAGGCCGAGATTACGACCTTCCTTCACACCTACTCGAATTATCGGAGCCTCATTCCGTCATGACGACCAAAATCCTGTCCGGTCCCGCCGCCATCGCCGCCCTGCCGCGCAGCCGGCTGCTCGGCGAGTTTTCGCTGTGGTCGGCCGATCTTGCCAATATGGAGCGCGACCTGAAGCGCATAGAACCTCATGTCGACCTCCACCACATCGATGTCGCGGACGCCCGCTTCACTCCGGGCTTCCTGTTCTTCCCGGACCTGGTAGCGCGGATCGCCCGGCTGACGGCAAGGCCTATCCATGTGCACCTGATGGTCGAAGCCGAGATCGTCGAGGAGCAGACGCGTCAGTTCATCGAGGCCGGCGCCGATCTGGTCAGTGTCCACGCCGAAAACGGCGAAGCCGGCCTGCGCGCCGTGCGGCTGGCGCATGCGCTCGGCGCCGAGGCCGGCGTGGTGCTCAGGCTGGAAACGCCAGTGGCCGCGGTCACGCCGTTCCTGTCGCAAGTCGCGTTTTTGACGCTTCTCGGCACATCCATCGGCGTCAAGGGCCAGAGCCTTTCCGAGCAGGCCTGCCCACGTTTGATCGAAGCGCGCGCACTGATGAGAAAAGCCGGTCGCGAGACCGACATCATCCTGGCTGCCGACGGCGGCATCCGCCACGAGACGGTGCCGCGCCTGCGCGCCTCCGGCGCCGAGACGGTGGTGCTCGGATCGCTGGCGTTCGGCGACCCCGACCTCGCGCAGCGCATTCGCTGGCTGCATGGGCTGAAGGTCGCCGCCTGATGACAAGACTGGCCCTCGCCTTCGATCTCGGCGGAACGGAGCTGCGCGGCGCGCTGGTCGAGAGCGACGGCGGCGTTGTCGCGCAGGTCTCGGCGCCGACGATGGCGATTGCGGGATCGGATGCGGTGATCGGCCAGATCATCGCACTGGCCGGGGCTCTTCTGACACAGCACCCACAGGCGGATGTCGTCGGGATCGGCATCGGCGCGCCGGGACCGCTCGATCCCAAGGCCGGTATTGTGATCGCGCCGCCGACGCTGGCCGGCTGGCACGACGTGCCGTTGATCGACATTCTTGGCAAGCATTTCGGCCTGCCGGTGCGGCTGGAAAACGACGCTAACGCGGCCGCCCTTGGCGAATGGCGCTTCGGCGCCGGCCGAGGCAGCGACTCCCTGGTGTTCGTCACCGTGTCGACCGGCATTGGTGGCGGCGTCGTCGCCGACGGCCACATCTATCACGGCCGGCGCGGGCTTGCCGCCGAGATCGGCCACATGACCATCACCGGCGAGGGCGACCGCTGCTTCTGCGGCGCCGTCGGCTGTTTCGAGGCGGTCGCCTCCGGTACGGCGCTCGGGCGGCGTGCCACGGCGCTGACGACGCCGGGCGACGGCTCCCTGCTTAGGCGCCTTTCGGCTGACGGCGACGTTTCGGCCAGGCAGGTCGTCGAAGCCGCACGTGCCGGCGATATCAGCGCGCTCGAATTGATCGAGGCTGAGGCGAAGTGGCTCGGCATCGGCTTCACCAATCTGCTTCACCTCTATTCGCCGGATCTGATCGTCATGGGCGGCGGCCTCGCCAACGGTTTCGACTTGTTGGCTCCGGCCATCAGGGCAACCGTCGAGCAGCGGGCGATGCCAGCCTACAGGGATGTACCGATCGTGCCGGCGCAGCTTGGCGACCGCGCAGGACTGATCGGCGCGGCCAGCCTGATCCTGTGGGAAGGCGAACCGGGCGCGCCGTTGGCGATGGCGCAGGACAAGGACAGCAAAGGCGGCCGGACCGAACGTGTCGCCGGCAGGGAGGCAATCCATCGCTGAGCTCAAGCTGCTGGCGCCGGTCACCTGTGGCCCGGGCGCTGGTGCCGCTGCATTCGGCGTTCGCGGTGGATTCATAGGCTGAAGCCACATAACTGACGACGCCGGCATCAAGCTGCTTCGCCCCCGCAGCGTCAATTTCTGCTGCACCGCAGCACATCAAAAACCTCTGGATACCATTTTAAATGTTGACGCATGTTAATTTTTTCTAAAACATGCGGAAATGCTGACAAGGCATCGGTCAGCGCTCCGGGAGGAGAAATGCCAGACACGAAAATGGCCATGACCGAGCGCTCGGAAACCGCCGTGCGGCGATCGCCGGTCGGTCGGTCGCCTGTCATCGCAAGCGCCGGGCTGGCCTTTGCCGGCACAGCCATTCCGTTCGCCGGGCAACGGGTCGATTGCGACACCACCAACAAATTAGGAGGAGAAAGCATGCGTATGTTCAATTGCCTGACGCTTGGCGCAGGCCTGTTTGCAATCATGATTTCAGTGCCGGTCCATGCCGAGGACGCGGCCCGCGTCGCGGCGATCGTCAAGGGTCTCGACAATCCCTTCTTCCAGTACATGCACCAAGGCATCGAAGAGCAGGCTAAGGCCGACGGCGTGGCCGTCACTATCCAGGCAGCCGCCAATATGGGCGACGCTACCGGGCAGGCCGATCGATTGACAGCCATGGCCATGCAGGATTTCGACTGCTATCTGGTCAATCCGATCAGCGTCAGCAACCTCGTCCAGGCACTTGTCCCTGTCGCCCAGAAGAACAAGCCGATCGTCAACATCGACAGCACCATCGACGCCGAGCAGGCCAAGGCCGCCGGCTTCACCATCTCAACCTACATCGGCACAGACAACGTTGCCGCCGGCGTTCTGGCGGGCGAGGAGATGCTGAAGCTGGTTCCTGCAGGCTCCAAGGTCGCGCTGGTGGCCGGCATTGTCGGCGATGTCGGCAGCAACGCCCGCATCAAGGGCTTCAAGCAGGCTGTCGAAGGCAAGCTCGAAGTCGTGGTGATGGTCAGCGCCGACTGGGATCGCGAGAAGGCGCTTACCGCGGCCACCGACATCCTGGCCGCGCATCCCGATCTCGCCGGCTTCTTCGCCGCCAACGACATCATGGCGCTCGGCGTTCAGCGCGCCGTCCAGACCTCGGGCAAGGACGTCAAGGTGATCGGCCTCGACGGCATCGTCGACGCGTTGAAATCGGTGGCGGCCGGCGAACTCGCCGCGACCGTCGCGCAATATCCCTATGTCGTCGGTGCCATGGGCGTGGAAGCCTGCAAGGCAGCGGCCATGGGCAAGGAACTGCCCGCCAACGTGCCGGCGCCGGTTCTATTGATCAACAAGGACAATGCCGAAGCCTCGCTGAAGAACTTCCCGCGTCCAGGCGACGACTATCCCGATCCCTTCCGCGAGATGTTGAAGTGAGCATTCCTGAACAAAACGCGCCCGTGCATACTGCGGGCGCGGCGGAGGAGAGCCGCCCCTCCCTGTCGGCTCTCCTCCTGGATCCTTCCTTCTGGGCCGACTGGGCATCGGTCGTCGGTCTTGTCGGCCTCGTCATCGTCTTCGGCATTAGTCAGCCGGTCTTCCTCAGCATCGCCAACTTGCAGGCCCTGCTGCTGGCCGCGGCGATCCTGGTCGTGCTGTCGATCGGCCAGACCTTCGTCGTCGCGACCGCCGGCATCGATCTCTCCTTGGCGGCAGCCGTCATGCTGGGCGCCATCGTCCTCGGGCTCGTCGATGCCGCGGGCTATGGCATCTTTCTCGCCTGCGTGCTCGCCGTAGCCGCCACCAGCGCGGTCGGTTTCCTGAACGGCGCGCTCATCACAGCCGGGCGAATACCCGACTTCGTGGTAACGCTCGGCACGCTTTCGGGCGTTACCGGGCTCGGCCTGATCCTGTCGGGCGGCGAGCCGATAATGGTCGGCTCGACCTTCCTGCTGCGGCTGGCCTCGGGCTCCCTTGGACCGTTCGGCTATCCCGTCTGGGTGGCGATATCAGCCGTTCTGGTGGCGCATATCGCGCTCTTCCACACCCGCTTCGGCGTGCATCTGCTGGCGACCGGCGGCCAGGTCGAAAGCGCCAGCGCGCTCGGCATCCACACCAACCGGGTCAAGATCGTCGCTTATACGATTTCAGGCTTCTGCGCCGGCATCGCCGCACTGCTTCTGGTGGCGCGCATCGGCTCGGCCGAACCGCAGATCAATACCAGCCTTCTGCTCAATTCGGTGGCGGCAGTCGTCTTGGGAGGTGTCAGCCTGTTTGGTGGACGCGCCAGCATTCTCGGCCCGGCGATCGGAGCGCTGATGCTAACCGCTCTCGTCAACGGGCTGACGCTGCTCAGCGTTTCGGCCTTCTACCAGCCCTTGGCCGTTGGCGCCATCGTGGTGCTGGCGGCACTGATCATGCGGTATCAGAAATGAGCGCCGTCAATCACTCCCCGTCGGCCGACGCAATCCTCGCCTGCGAAGGACTGAGCAAGCATTTCGGCGGCATCCGCGCCTTCACCGATGTCGCCTTCCAGGCCCGCCGTGGCGAGGTCACCGCGGTGATCGGCGACAATGGCGCCGGCAAGTCGACGCTGATACGCTGCCTGGTCGGCGTGCATGTGCCGGACGCTGGAGACATTTTCTTCGACGGCCGGCTGCACCCCTTCGCCAATCCCGACGAGGCGCGCAAGGCCGGCATCGAGACGGTGCACCAGAACCTCGCGCTGATCGATGAATTGACCGTCGCCCAGAACCTGTTCCTCAACCGTGAGATCGTGCGCCGGATCGGCCCCTTCGCGCTGCTCGACCGCAAGGCGATGAAGCAGCAGGCGCGCGCCATGCTGTCACGCCTGTCGATCAACATGCCTTCGGTCAGCCAGCGCGTGCGGCGCCTGTCGGGCGGACAGCGACAGGCGATCTCGATCTGCCGCGCCGCAGGTTCCGGCGCCAAGCTGGTGGTGATGGACGAGCCAACCGCAGCGCTCGGCGTGCAGGAGACGGCCAATGTCGAAGCCCTGATCCGGCGGCTGCGCGAACAGGCCGTCAGCGTCATCCTGGTCAGCCACAATTTCGATCAGGTGCGGCGCCTGTCCGACCAGATCTGGGTGATGCGAGCGGGACGGATGGTGGCGACCGTCCGTTCATCCGAGACGACCGGCAACGAACTCGTCGCGCTCGTCACCGGCGCTGCATGACGGACGGCCGGGTCGAGCCGCACCTGTAGCTATAACGAGCTGTTGGCTGAAACAATTGGTTTGCGAAGGGAGTGTGCCGTGGCGGTGATCCGTGTCGGGCTAGTGGGTCTTGGAGAGGTCGCGCAATCAATCCATCTGCCGGTGCTGAGCGATCAGCGCGACAGCTGGCTGGTATCAGGCATCTATGATGTGTCGCCGAGCCTGATGGCGCTGTGCACATCCGAATACCCGACCGCCAAAGCCTTCGAAACGGCAGAGGCGCTAATCGACTCGCCGGATATCGACGCGGTTTTTATCCTCTCGTCAGACGAGACCCACAGCCGTTTCGTCCGTGCCGCCGTCCAGGCGAACAAGCATGTCCTCTTGGAAAAGCCCGCCTGCCTGACGGTGCGCGAGATCGACGAGCTTCTGGCACTGACGCCAAACTACGCCAAGACGATCTTCGTCGGCTACATGCGCCGCTACGCCCCGGCCTATCTTGCAGCGATGGAGGAACTGCCTGACTTCGCCGACATAACCCATGTCCGCATCTTCGACCTGATCTCCGAGGGCCGGCATTTCCTGAAGAAGAGCCAGAACGTCCTCTATCCCACCGACATAGATCCGGCCCTTTTAGCACGCGGCGCCGGGGAGCGCGAGGCGCTGATTCGCGAAGTGGTGGGCAGCGATGCGCCCGCCGATCTCGTACGCGCCTATCGCGGCCTGACGGCGCTGAGCTCGCACCATATTTCGGCGATGCGCGGGCTCCTCGGCGAACCGGCCCGTGTGCTGGCGGCGCACCGCACCAATGGCGGAGCCAACACCAGCGTGACCTTCGACTACGGCCATTTCGCCTGCTGCTACGACGCAGTGGTCGACGATCTCGGCCTGTTCGACGCGATGATCGAGGTGCGCTCGAACACCAAACGGGTCCGCATCATTTACGATACCCCCTACATCCGCAGCCTGCCGACGCGACTCGAAGTGACGGAAGCCGGGGCAGCCGGCCCGGTGACGCGGACATTCGGGCCGCTGTATGGCGACGCCTTCTCCAACGAACTGGAAACCTTCCACCGCCACATCACCGCCAGGACGAAGCCGCTGACCGACCTAGCGGACTCCCGCCGCGACCTGGCGCTGATGGCCGAGATTATCGAACAGATGAAGAAGACTGGCGACCGCCGCGGCCTGCCGTCTACTTCCCGCAATGGTGATCGTTGATCTTGTTCAAGGCGTTCGCGTCGGGCCCGACCCTGTGGTAGGAGCAGGCTCCTGCGGCTGTCGTGAACAACTGCTGGTCATAGTAGCGCGGGCCGCCGAACAGAATGTCGATGATGTTGCCTTCGGCGGGGACGTAGCGATCACGGTCAGGCCGATCATCGCGATCTCCAGCCAAGGCCGCGGCAGACATGCTGCACCCCATTGCGAAAACGAGAGCGCGGATCGCAAAACGTTTTGTTGTCATCGGGGAATGCCTTTCTGGCCGTTCGGCTTCTCACCATACATCCAAAATCGCGAGGCGGACAAAGGTTCCCTGAACGGCACTCCTGCGCGGCAATCTATCCCGCAATCTCCAACAAGGACGATATCAGCAACCGGCGTTCGTCGACCGAAAGAACATCCGAATCGAAGAGATTCATGCTGCGAAGTCCTTCGATGGCGAGGTAGCAGACCAGCAGCGCCTTGAGGTCCGGCGTTTCTCCCTTGAGCCGTTCGAAAACCTGCCGCCTGAACGCTTTTATCGGCGTCAGGAAATCGGGATCCTCGGCGATCGCCGAAAATATCCAGGACGCCGACGGTTTCGATTCCGCGGCATGTTCGGCCGAAAGCTTGATATAGGTCGCAAGCGGGCTCTCGCCCGCGACGCCGGCAGTGCGGGCGGCGTCCAGCGCCTGCTCGAAGGCGCGAAGATAATCCTCAACCAGCGCCTGCATCAGCTTCGCCTTGGTCGGGAAATTGTACAGCAAGCCGCCTTTCGACACCCCGGCCCGGCTGGCGACGGCGTCCAGCGACAGGCTGCCGGGCCCTGTCTCGCGTGCCACATCGGCGGCGGCAGCGAGAATTTTATCACGCGAATTTGCTCTGCGGGCTTTCATCAATCGCTCCCCCATACATTAGCCTACGCGGAATTGACAAGACCGTCCAGACGGTACAGTAAGGTCGCCGTCATTTGATATCGGGACCAGTCACAGCTATGTGTTTGGGTCATCCGACTGTTGTGCCGGGCCATGGCCAAGGGGACTGTTCGTGATCAAGCGTTTCATCATCGCCTTCATTCTGCTCGTGGTGGTCTGCGGCGGCATCGTCGGCTTCAACTTGTTCCGCGACAATGCAATGCAGGAATTCTTCGCCACGATGAAGCCCCCTGCCGCGACCGTGTCGACGATGATCGTCAAGCCGAAGGGGTGGACGCCGGGCGTCGAGGCGATCGGCACTGTCAGGGCGGTCCGCGGCGTCGACCTGACCGTCGAGACCGCCGGCATCGTCAAGGACATCCTGTTTCACGCCAATCAGAAGGTTGAAGCCAACGCGGGTCTGCTTCAGCTCGACGATGCCGCAGAGCGCGCCGATCTCGATGCGACGAAGGCGCAAGCAGCGCTCGACCAGACGGCGTTGACACGCGCCCTTGAATTGCAGAAACGCGATGTCGGCTCGGAATCGACGCTCGATTCAGCGCGGGCAGCCGCATTGGCTTCCGCTTCGCGGGTCAACAGGCTGCAGGCGGTGCTCGAGCAGAAGCTGCTGACAGCGCCCTTCAGCGGCACCATTGGTATCCCCAGGATCGATCTCGGCCAGTATCTCTCACCCGGCACTTCCGTAGCGACCCTGCAGGATCTGGAGACGATGCGAGCCGATTTCTCGGTTCCCGAACAGCAGCTTCCGCTGCTGAAGATCGGCCAGACGCTGCGGCTGGGCATTGGCGACGGCGAGCTTCCGTTCGCCGGCACCATCCGCGGTATCGACCCGAAGATCAATCCGACCAGCCGGATGGTGACGGTCAGGGCCGAGGTCGCCAACCCCGAAGGCAAGCTGACGCCTGGCCAGTTCGTGCAGGTGCGCGTCGAACTGCCCGAGGAAAACAACGTGCTAACGGTGCCGCAGACTGCGCTGACCTCCAGCCTCTACGGTGATTTCGTCTTCGTGGTGCGTCCGGCAAAGCCCGCCGCCGACGGTGGCGCCGCCCCTGCTGCTGCGGCGAAGCCGGAAGAAAAGCCGGCCCCAGATACGGCAAACCCCGCGGCTGAAGCGCCCGCGGCAAACCCCGAGGAAAAGCCAGCTGCTGCGCCGGCCGAGCCGACAGCGGAAGAACAGAAGCCGCAGCTCGTGCTTGCCCAGGTGTTCGTCAAGCCAGGCCGCCGTAATGCCGGCCTGGTTGAGATCCTGGAAGGCATCGCCCCCGGCGACGAAGTCGTTACCGCCGGCCAGAACCGCCTTTCCAACGGCATGTCCGTTGCCGTCGACAACACCGTCGATCCGACCAAGCCGGCAAACCAGCAGGCAGCCCAGAAATGAGCTTCTCCGACATCTTCATTCGCCGTCCGGTCCTTTCGACCGTGCTCGCCTTGATGATCCTGCTTCTGGGTTTCCAAGGCATCTTCAGCCTCTCGATCCGGCAGTATCCGGAGGTCGAAGAAACGGCCATCACGATCACCACAGCCTATCCCGGCGCCAGCGCCGACCTGATCCAGGGGTTCATTTCCGCGCCGATCGCCCGTGCCGTCGCTTCGACCGAAAACATCGACTATGTCACGTCGGCAAGCCGGCCGTCCTCCAGCACCGTGACGGTGCAGATGAAACTCGGCTCCAATCCCGACGTCGCGCTGAACGAAGTCCTGTCGAAGGTACAAAGCGTGCGCGGCGACCTGCCGGACGAGTCCGAAGACCCGGTGATCGTCAAAGGCACCGGCGAGCAGTTCGCGATGATGTATATCTCGATGCAGAATCCGAACATGACGCCGGAACAACTCACCGAATATATCGAGCGCGTCGTGCGGCCGCGCATGTCGACGGTCGAGGGTGTCGCCGACGTGCAGATTTTCGGGGCCGCCGAATATTCGATGCGCGTCTGGATCGACCCGATCAAACTGGCGGCGCGCGGCGTGACGGCGTCGGACGTGCTGACCGCCATCAACGCATCGAATTTCCTGTCGGCACCCGGAAATACCGAAAACGAGTACGTCGCCTCCTCGATCACCGTCCGCTCGACGCTGCAGACGCCGGAGGCTTTCGCCGCTCTTCCGCTTCGTTCCACAGACGGCAATGTGGTGAGGCTGCGCGACGTGGCGCGCGTCGAGCTCGCCGCGGCGAACACCGACACCAGGGTTACTTTCAACGGCAAGCCCGGCATCTTTCTCGCCATCTTCCCGACGCCGGCCGCCAATCCGCTGACGACAGCGGAGGCCATCCACGAAATCGTGCCGACGATCCAGGAGACGCTGCCGCAAGGCATGACGATCGAGATCGTCTACGATTCGACCGAGCAGATCAGCGCCTCGATCGAGGAAGTGTTCAAGACCATCGGCGAAGCGGTCGCTATCGTCATCGTTGTCATCCTGCTCTTCCTCGGCTCGTTCCGCTCGGTGCTGATGCCGATCGTGACCATTCCGCTGTCGCTGATCGGCGTCTGTTTCCTGCTGTTTTCGCTGGGCTATTCGATCAACCTCTTGTCGTTGCTGGCCATGGTGCTGGCGATCGGCCTCGTCGTCGACGATGCCATCGTGGTGGTGGAAAACATTCACCGCCATATGGAGGAAGACGGCTTGTCGCCGATGCAGGCGGCCTTCAACGGCATGCGGGAGATCTCGTCCGCCGTCATCGCCATGACGATAACGCTGGCCGCCGTGTTCGCGCCGCTGGCCTTCACCGGCGGCCTGACCGGCGCACTGTTTCGCGAATTCGCGGTAACGCTTGCCGGCTCGGTGGTGCTTTCGGGTGTCGTTGCCCTCACCGTCACGCCGATGATGTCAGCACGCATCCTGAGGGCCGGCTCGCACAGCCGCTTCCAGCGTATTGTCGACAACACGTTCAGGCGCGTCGAAAACGTCTATGAGCGGCTGGTCAGCGGCTCGCTAAAATATCGTCCGGTGACGCTGATGATCGTCATCGCACTGGTCGCCACGACCGGCTTCATGTTCACCAAGACCGCCAGCGAACTGGCGCCGGAGGAAGACCAGGGCTTCTTGCTGTCTCTTGTGAACGCGCCGCGCTACGCGACGTCGGACTATACCGAGACCTATGTGAACCAGATTCTCGGGCTGATGAACGATATCCCCGAAACCAGGGCGCGGTTCTCCGCCGTCGCCTTCGGGGGCCCGACGAACAGCGCCTTCGTCGGCTTCGCATTCAAGGACTGGGCCGAGCGCGAGCGCAGCTCGAAGGAGCTTCAGGAAGACATCACGGGTCGCCTTACCAAGGTGGCGGGCGTCGAGGCTTTCGTCTTCGCCCCACCGACGCTGCCCGGCTCCGGCGGGGGCCTGCCGGTCACGATGGTGGTGCGTTCGACCGGCGATGCCTCGCAGGTGTTCGAGGCGGCCGAGGACATCAAGAACAAGGCGCAGGCCTCCGGTCGATTCCTCGCAGTGCAGAATTCGATGTCCTTTGACGCACCGCAAGTGACGGTGACGATCGACCGCGACCGCGCCGCGGCGCTCAACCTGCCGATCGCCGACATCGGCCGGACGCTGACCCTTTTGGTCGGCGGTGCCGAAGTGGCGCAGTTCGACCGCGAATCCAACAGCTACGACATCATCCCTCAGGTGCCGCAGAACTTCCGCGACAACCCTGAAAAGCTGGCCGAGTATTTCGTCCGCAGCGCGTCGGGCGAGATGGTGCCGCTCTCGGCAGTGGTGAAGATCTCGACGAACGCCTCGCCGGCCGTGATCGAGCAGTTCAACCAATTGAACTCCGCCACGATTTCCGCTCTGCCATTGCCCACTCTCACCACCGGTGACGGGCTGAGGACCATCGAGGACATTGCCCGGGAAAGCCTGCCCGACACGTTCTTCATCGACTATACCGGCCAGTCGCGTCAGGAGAAGGAGCAGGGCTACACGATCATCATCGCCTTCGCGGCAGCTGTTCTTGTGATCTATCTGGTGCTGGCGGCGCAGTTCGAAAGCTTCCGCGATCCGTTGATCATCATGATGTCGGTGCCGCTGTCGATCTTCGGCGCAATCGTGCCGCTCAATCTGGGGCTGGGGACGCTCAACATCTACACGCAGGTCGGGCTGATCACGCTGATCGGCCTGATCACCAAGCACGGCATTCTTCTGGTCGAATTCGCCAACCAGCAGCGCGAGCTGCACGGGATGCGGCGGCGCGATGCGATCGTCGCCTCGGCCAGGGTGCGGCTAAGACCGATCCTGATGACGACGGCGGCGATGGCGCTCGGCGTGGTGCCGCTGATCGTCTCCAGCGGCGCAGGCGCCGCAGCGCGCTATTCGATGGGCCTGGTGATCTTCACCGGCATTCTGGTGGGAACCATGTTCACCCTGTTCGTGGTGCCGATGTTCTACACCTTCATCGCCAGCAAGGACCTGCCGCATCACGCCGAGAAGCCGGACCCGAAGCTGATGCCGGTGCCTGTCGATTGATGAGAAAAAGGCCGGAAATTTCCGGCCTTTTTTCTGGGTAGTGATGTCCGACCGCAACGTATTTATAAAGGCGGATCGTCTTGCTTATCATTTGACGATGACGATCCTGGTGTTGGTCGGACCGAACATCTCGACAAGCTGGTAGAAGTCGGCGGCGTTGTCCGGATGCAGCCGCACGCAGCCATGCGAGGCCGGCTGGCCGAGGCGCCTGACGAAATTGGTCGCATGCACGGCGTAGCCACCCTTGAAGAAGACCGAATGCGGCATCGGCGCGTTGTCATATTTCCTCGAATACCACATCTGGTGCATGCGGGTCGGCTTGAACGACCCGGTCGGGGTGAGATGCCCCCTACCGCCGGTCGAGACTTTCCACGCGAAGGTCGGCCGGCCGTCTACGAGGACTTCCATCGTCTGCTGCGAAAGCGAAATCCGCGCCACGATCTGATTGGCGGCCCGATTGGCAGCATCGGCAACGCCGTTGCCGGCGCCGAACAGAAGAACCGTGCCCGCGGTGACGGCGGCGGCGATGTTGATGAGCTTGGCGGAAATGGCAGTGTACATGATATCCCCCTGTCTGCCGGGCATGGCCGGCTCCAATTCGATGACTGGCTTGTCGTTGGGTCACGTTTCGAATTGATTTCGCACGGCGGATTTTTCTGTTTCGAATCTGTTTCCTCTGGTTACGGCCGCAGGCCCATTCCGAGGCGTTTGCAAGGGTGAAAGCAAGAACAGGACGGTCTTCCCGGTCGAGCCCGGACCGGAAAAGCTACTGCCATCTCCTGGCAGAAGCGCGGTCTTCCCTCACATGAAAGAAAGCTCGAAACCAATCGGCAACAAAGCGCGGCTCGAGCGGCATGATGTTGATACAGGCCACCGGCAAAGTTGACCCAACGAAAACAGCCGGCACAAACCAAGATGAACATGCAATCGAACGTGATCTCCTGGTTCAGGATAAGCATAGAAGCAGCGTTGATTTGCATGCCGCACTGTTTTCGCCACGGTCTGGATCGTGTCCAGCCTGCGCATAACCGGCTCAAGGCCCTCTGGCGGGTCGGTTTTGGGCTGAAGAAGATGCGCGGCACCTCCGGCAACTTGCAGCCGAGAGGACCGAAGGCCCGCGCCGCAACGGGGGGCTCCGATGGCGGCGCGGGCACTTCGGGGTTTTCCCTGAAGCGAACGTGAAACCAAATTTGGGGGACGAAAACGATGAACACGAAATTTGCAGCTTCGGTGCTTTCCGCACTGCTCTACGCACAGGGCCTGCTCGGCTTTGCCGGCCTCGCCACCGTGCTTCTCAGGGATCGTGCCCATGCGAGCGAATTCGTCGCGGCCAGCGAAATGCCGTCAGGTCCGTTGCTTCTCGTGGTGCGCTGAGCGCCTGGGCCTGTGGACAGCACGGTGAGGGGCTCGCTGGTGAGGGGCTGGGCCTCAGTCGGCGAACTGCGTCGGCGGATCGAACCGGTAGCCCGCACCCCGTATGGTGGTGATGGTTTCGGTGTCGAGCTTGCGGCGCAGTCGCACGATGCGCGAATCGATCGAGCGATCGAAGGCATCGGCATTTTCGGCGGGCGCGGCGGCAATGATATCGTCGCGCGTCAAGACCTTGCGCGGACTGGCCAGGAACAATCTGAGCAGCGCCACCTGACCCGGCGACAACTGTTCTTCCGTGCCGGAGCGATGCATGACCATGGCCGACCGGAGGTCGACCGTCGCGTTCTCCAGCACGACCAATTCCCCGGCGTTCCGGCCGCGCCGTGCCAGCAAGCCGCCGATACGGGCGGCGAGTTCCCTGACGTTGAGCGGGCTCTCGACGACGTCGGCGGCGCCGAGCTCGAGCGCCAGCACCTTGTCGACGAGATCGGCCGGCCGGCAGATCAGGATGAAATCCGGCCCGCCCTCGCCGCCATGGCGCTTGAGCAGATCACGCCCTTCCGCCTGGCTGAGGCTGTCGCCGACGACAACGACATCGATGCCGTTTCCGGAAAGCAAGGATTCGGCCTCCCACGGCTGCCGCACTGCGCGCACGTCATGACCGCGCCGTTCGAGATGGTCGGCGAGATCGGTTGCGACCACTTCGGCGACGGAAACAAGCGCGATGATGGATCGTGCAGCCATTTTTTTCCACCCTGCAACCCGGCAACCCAAGATGAGTGCTGGACATGATGTTTATACCCAATCTACTTTCCGCTGAAAGTGGGAGCGAGAGCATCGTGCGGGCACGAATTGTCGTCGTCGAGGACGAGCCGGATCTGAGGGACGCGGTCGCCGAGTATCTCGACGCCAGCGGCTACGATGTCGCTACGGCCGAGAGTGCCAGCGCTGCGCGAACCTTGCTGGAAACGCAGTCGTTTCACCTGGCCATCCTCGACATCGCCATGCCGGGCGAGGACGGCCTGTCGCTTGGCCGCTGGATGCGCTCGAAAACGCCGATCGGCATCATCTATGCCACTGCCGCCGGCACCGCGCTCGACCGCATCGTCGGACTGGAACTCGGCGCCGACGACTACATCGTCAAGCCTTACGAATTGCGCGAGGTGCTGGCTCGGGTCCGCAGCGTGCTGCGCCGCGTGCCGCAGCCGGCCGAGCCGCAGGCCGCCAAGGCCGAAACAACTGCCAACCGCCGTTCCATGAGCTTCGGACCTTTCCATGCCGATCTCGACGGTCGGTTCGTCACCGGCGCCAATGGGACGGTCATCGACCTGGCCAAGAGCGAGTTCGACGTGCTGGAGGTCTTCCTGACGCGTGCCAACCGCTTGCTGACGCGTGCGGCGATCTCCGAGGCGATCGGCTTCGTGGAAGATCCTGACTCCTCACGCGCGGTCGATATCCGCATCATGCGGCTGAGGAAGAAGATCGAGGCGGACCCGGCCAATCCGAAATTCCTGCGCACAGTCCGCGGCGAAGGCTATATCTTCTCGCTGCCGACCGGCGAAGGCAACTGAGCGGCGCGACCAACCACTCTCGGTGGCACGACTGTGAAATGACGGCTGACCCCATGACGGTTGACCATGACGGCTGAAGCACGCAGCGATAGGCACGGCGTCAGGCAGGGCGCGGCGATGGCCGCTGTTCACATCGTTCGCCGGCTTCACGAAGCTGGCGACTGGCAGCGCGACATGGGCAGCATCCTTGAAACGCTGTGCGGGGCCATGGATTGCCAGCGCGGCATCCTGTTTCGGCTGCGCGAGCTGCCCGGCCAAGGCTTTGCCCAATCGGTGGCGGCCTACTGGATCGACCCCCGATATGGTGGCGAGTTGGCATCGCCGACGGTGATCATGCAGTCGGTTGTCAATTCGGACCCACTGCTGGAACGGTTGGCGGAGGACGAGCGGCAAGGCAAGATTTTCGCGGGACACACGCGCGACCTCGAAGGCTTTCTGAGAACCGACTTCGAAAAGCAGCACATCAAGTCGTTCCTGTCGGTATCGGTCTTTGCGCATGGCCATCTGTGGGGAACGCTGGCGGTCAACGACTGCGTGAACGAGCGCGAATGGACCGACGAGGAAGAGGCAACGCTGCACATCGTGGCGCTGGCCATCGGCGACGCCATCGAACGATCGCTTTCCGATGCCCACGCCAGCGAAGTCATCCGCCGCACCATGCTGCAGGCCTCGCTCGACGCGATCATCGTCATCGACGAGACCGGTTCGATCATCGAGTTCAATCCGGCCGCCGAAAAGATGTTCGGCTACCAGCGCAGCGACATCCTTGGCAAGGACCTGCTCGACACCGTCGTTCCGGACTATTATCGCAAGGGCTATGTGTCGGGCGCCGAATACATGTCGGGCCGCGGCGCGCCGATGGTCGGGCAGCGGATCGAGACCGTCACCCAGAATGCTGCCGGCGAGGTCTTTCCGATCGAATTGACGGCAACCGAGATGCGGGTCGCCGACCGCCGCCTGATCTTCGGCTCGATCCGCGACCTGCGCGACAAATTGCGTGCCGAGGAGGAGATCGGCCGCCAGCGCGAAAAGCTGCACCAGAACGAAAAGATGGCGGCGATGGGTTCGCTGCTTGCCGGCGTGTCACACGAACTCAACAACCCGCTTGCCGTGGTCGTCGCCCAATCGACCTTGTTGCACGAGTTCGCCTCTGACCCGCAGACCAAGGTGCGCGCCGAAAAGGTGCGCGCCGCCGCAGAGCGCTGCGGCCGCATCGTCAAGAGTTTCCTCTCGATGGTGCGCCTGCATCCGGCGACTCAGGCCGAGACCGACCTCAACCAGGTGGTCCGCGCGGCACTCGAAGTGACCGCCTACGGCGCCAGGTCGACCGGCATCATTATCGACACCGAATTCGCCAGCGGCCCGCTGCTGGCCATGGCCGACGCCGACCATGTGACGCAAGTGGCCGCCAACTTCCTCATCAACAGCCAGCACGCTCTGGCCGGCATCGGCGGCGACCGGCTGATCAAAGTTCGCACGTTTCGCAGCGATCGCGGCAATCCCTGTTTCTCGGTCGAGGACAACGGGCCGGGCGTGCCGGAAGCGATACGCTCTCGCATCTTCGAATCGTATTTCACCACCAAGCCGGTCGGCGTCGGCACCGGCATCGGCCTGTCGATCTCGAAATCGATCATCGAACGGCACAATGGCAATGTCTGGTTCGAGGAAGTTCTGCCGAGAGGCGCCCGTTTCGTCGTCCAGTTGCCGGCGATCGCCGGCGGCGCGGCCGCCGCCGGCGAAAGCCCGTCGCGCTCGAGCGGATTGCGCCATGCCCTGATCATCGACGACGAGCCGGATGTCGCCGCCTCGCTGTCCGACATTCTGGAGTTGATGGGCATCAAGTCGCGGATCGTGCCGGCCTGGGCGTCGGCCGCCGCGACCTTGTCAGGCCATATGCCACCGGACATCGTCTTTTCCGATCTGCGCATGCCCGGCACCAGCGGCATATCGATCTATCGCGAACTGCTCGCCGAAAAGCCTGATCTGGCGCGGCGCTTCGTTCTGGTCACCGGCGACCTGATCGGCGCGAAAGCCGAAATCGAGGCATTGCCGGCGCCGCAGCGGCCGCAGATCCTGGAAAAGCCGTTCAGCACGCTGGACGTGCGCGGGGTGCTGTCGGCCATCGCCGAGCAGGCCGCATTGGGCAGCTAGGACTTCGGACCGGTGGAAATCGGTTTTTGAAAAAATCCGATGCTCAACAAAGGGCTTTCCAGAGAAAAAAGACTCCCGGCCGAGGATGCGGCGGGAGCCTACCTGGAGCGCTGGAGGGGTCGCTCGGGCATCAAAAAACGTTCGGCGTATCGGTCAGCGGCGCGGCATTGGCGATCACGCGAACCGCGCGGGCCTTGTGAATGCCGGATTGCTCGGCAATGACGCGCAGGCACTCCGCACTCTCGGCGCCCCAGGCCTGCCCCTTGCAGACAAAATCGATCTCCGGCATCGGCAGCCGCGCGGTCTTGGTCGTGGTCGGCGCGCCCTTGACGATGTTTGCCGGCGGGTTCAGTGAAGCAAAGGCGGGGCCAACAGTCGGCGCGAACGCCATGCCGGCGAACGCGGCGGCGCCTAGCACCACGAACAGCGCCATCGGATGGTCGTTGGCGCGCTGGCGCAGCGCCAGCTTCGGCCGCCGATCCTTGCCCTTCAGCCCTTGCAGACGGCGATCATTGCAGGCAGTCCGGATTTTCGTATACATCGCGTTTCCCTTCGTCGATCTTCTTTTTTTATTGAAACGAACTTAGTCGCACCTTGTAACCGACGAACGACGCACGCAAACGGACCGTGTAACAGCTTTGAAACGGGAATTCGGCGGGCGCATCCGGTCATCCCAGGGGCGAGGCAGTTCGTTGCCGAACTCTTTTCGTGCAGTCGCATGTTCACGGGATCAAATCGCGCCGCTCTGGCCCAGCGGCATCCAGTCGCCGCTTGAGACGCCCTCGCCTGCGGCCATGAGGCGCGTGATTACTGCGGATTAAATTCCCTGAGGATTTTCTGTGCCGCAATGCGCCCAGCCACGATTGCGCCTTCGACATAGCCCGGAAACGACGGCGACAATTCCGAGGATGCGAAATACACCGGCGGCGCGCCGGCCAGGATGGTTTGTTCGGCCCCGGTGGCGCTCGTATCGATGATGAGATCGGCGTAGCCGCCACCGCTCCAGCGATCATCGGTCCAGTCGCGACAGCTGAAGTCGATGAAGCCGTCCGCGTCCGTGCCGAGCGCCTGCCTCAGCCGCGCCATAACCTCGGTGCGCAACGCGGCATCTCCCAGTTCCCGCCAGCGGAGGGCAAGCGGCCCGCCGACGAAGACGACCAACGCAGGGTGGCCACAATCCTTGCTGACGTCACAGGCAAAAAGTGCCGGCGGATCGCGCCACATCACCATGCCGCTCAGGCCCTTGGCGCGCCAAAACGCGGTGGCATAGCGCATTTGTACTTTGATCACCGCGCCGCTTTGCCAGACGCCGAGAGCCTTTTGCAAGGCAGCCGGCAGCGGCGGTGCGAAGTCCAGCTTCGAAGCCATCATCGGCGGCATGGCGATCAGCGCTATTCGAGCCGTGATCGAGCCCGTCGTCGACGCGAGACGCATGCCTCCCGGTCTGCGCTCGATCGTTCTGACCGGCGCGTTCAATCGCAGGCGGTCGCCGAGGTCGCCAGCCAGATCATCCGCCAGGGACTGCATGGTTTCGAGCACGAAATACTGCAGCTCCGACACCTCGTTGGTGATACGGCGGTCATTGTCGATGAGGTGCCAAAGCGGCAGTTTTTCGAGCGCTTGGCACCACAGGCCCTCGATCATCGAGCGGAAAGCCGCCTTGGCCCCGCCGGGATCGTTCTGGCGATCGAGCCATGCGGCGACGGTCAAGCCGGCGATAGCCGGATCGCCCGGTGCGATCGCGTTCATGCGGTCGCGGATCGACATCGAGGCGTGGTAGATTCGCTCGACTTGCTTTGCGCCGGTCAGCGGCTGGGCAACGAACTCGCCCTTGGCATAGGTCTCGATCAACGTCTTGCCGCGCGTTCGCACCAGGGCCATCAGTTCCCGCATGTCCTCGCACAGGAACTGACCGCCGCTGTCGATCCGCTCGCCAAGCCCGTTCCACTGGGACTCGACCCGCCCGCCGACGCGGCCGCGCGCCTCGAGCAGCGCAAGATTAATGCCGGCCTTGCTCAATTCATGCGCGGCTGACAGGCCGGTAAAGCCGGCGCCGACGATGGCGACATCGGTTCGTGCGGTCTGGCGCTTCAAGAGCCGGCCCTGAAGGTCTCGAAGTCCGCAATCATCCGCGGCTTGAGCTTCGGAGACAACGGTCCTGTCGAAATCATCAACCCCCACTCGATCGAATTGCAGGTCGCTCCGCCGGGCGACCCGCTTTAGCCAATGGTCTTTTCCAGCATGCTTATCCAGTTGCGGTAGGCGATCTTCTCGATCAGCGCGCGACCGAAGCCGTGCGCGGCGAACGCGTCGAGCAGCTTCGGCAGGCCGGTGACGTCGCCGATCACAGCCGGGATCATGGCGCCGTCGAAGTCGGACCCGAGCCCGACGCCGTCTTCGCCCAAAGCCTGCAGCAGTGAATCGACGTGGCGCACCATGACGTCGAGACTGGTATCGGCATTCATCCTGCCGTCTTCGCGCAAAAACCCGGTCGCGAAATTCAGCCCGACCATGCCGCCCGAGTCGCGGATCGCGCCGAGCTGCCATTCGGTGAGGTTACGCGAATGGCCGCAGATCGCATGGACATTGGAATGGGTCGCGACCAGTGGTGCGTCGCTGATCTCGGCGACGTCGCGAAACCCCTTCTCGTTGAGGTGCGAAAGATCCACCATGATGCCGAGCTGGTTGCAGGCCTTGACCAGCGCCTTGCCGGCATCGGTCAGGCCAGGTCCGGTGTCGGGCGTCGACGGGAAACGGAACGGCACGCCATGGCCGAAAGCGTTCGGGCGGCTCCAGACGATGCCGAGCGAGCGCAAGCCGGCCGCATGCAGCACGTCGAGCATGGTCAGTTCGGGGTCGATCGCCTCGACGCCTTCGATATGGAACACCGCTGCGATCGCCCCTTGCGCCATCGCGTTTCGCACATCGCCGGCGCTGCGGCAGACGGTGAGCGCCGACGCTCGTTCCAGCCTGAACAGGATCGAGGCCATGGCGATTGTGGAAGCAAGCGCGTCGGCGCGCGGAATTTCGGGCGGCAAGGGCTCGATATCGCTTGGCGCGGGAGGAACCGCACTGCGCTTGGATTTCTCGACCGGCGGCGGAAAGATTGCGAACATGCCGCCGGCAAAGCCGCCCTGTTTCGCACGCGGCAGGTCGATGTGGCCACCCGATGTTCCCTCGATGAACAGCTTTTCGACATCCGCGTCTTTCGACTGATAGAGCCTGAGCAGCGTGTCGTTGTGGCCGTCGAAGACGGGGACAAGATCGGTTTCGGTCATCAAGGGATCATTTCGGTTCGATTGGTCGGGCGGGCAATATCCTACTTAGGCAAGGCAATACCCACTAGGCAAGTCGAGCGCGGTCTTGCCTTCTCCCCTTGTGGGAGAAGGTGGATTGGCGCGTAGCGCCAAGACGGTTGAGGGGTGCTGGACGGAGTGCTGTTGGTGCCAAGCTGGAACACCCCTCATCCGGCCGCTTCGCGGCCACCTTCTCCCACAAGGGGAGAAGGGGGAGCCACGACCGACTATTGCTTCAGCACGTCGGCCCATTCCTGGTGACGCCGGAACTGGGCGTTGGCGAACGGGCAGAGCGGAATGATCTTCTTGCCCGCCGCGCGCGCGTCCTCGACGGCGCGGGTAACGAGCCTAAGTCCCGCGCCCTGGCCGCGAAACGCATCCGGCACTTCGGTGTGGTCGATGATTATCTGGTGCTCGCCGACCTTGGTAAAAGTCATCTCCGCCTCGGCGCCGTCAGGCCCGCGCAGGAGATAACGGCCCTTGGAACCGCGATCCTCCAGTTCGACCTCCGGCAATTGGTCAGGCATTGCTTACGCTCCTTCTGCCGGCGTAGCGGACAGGAACCGCCGCGCCGCCTCGATCTCGTTCGACTGCACCTCATGGCCGCCGTCGTGCCACTCCACTGTGACATCGGCGCCATTGGCGCGCAAATAGGCTTCTAACCGCGACGTCAGGTTCGGCGGACAGATCGGATCGCGCCTGCCTGCTGTGACCAGGATGCGGCGGCCGGCGAGACTTCCCTCGATTTCCGGCTCGAATGGGATCAGCGGATGCATCAGCACCGCCGCCTCGAACAGAGAGGGCGCCGCGAATACCACCGAGGCCAGGATGTTGGCACCGTTGGAATAGCCGAGGCCAAGCACCGACGCGGGCTTTGCCGCCTCGATATGCGCCTTGACGAAGCCGACCATCTTGTCCGTCGCCCGCGCCAGGTCGTCCATGTCATAGACGCCCTCGCCGGTGCGGCGAAAGAAGCGCGCAGCACCGTCTTCCGAGACATCGCCGCGCGGCGAAACGATAGTCGCCTGCGGCGCGAGATCACGCCCGAGCGACAGAAGCTGGTTCTCGTCGGCCCCGGTGCCGTGGAAGACGAAGAGCAGCGATCCATCAGGCGAACCCGGCAGTGTCTTGTAGGTGTAAGCGTCCTTGCTCATGGCCTTGTCCTTAATGCATGTCGCGCAAAAGTGCGCAGCGGTTTTGCGATGACCAAACTAAAGGCGCGTCGCCCAACCTGGTCAAACGCGGTGCGCTTTTAGTCTTCCAGCTTCTGCAGATGTTGCTCGAGATAGGGCCTCAGATGCTGGTGCTGCGACGGCAGCTTCAGCGCCTCGCCGAGATGGGCGGCGTCCTCGTCGCGGTCGAAGCCCGGCTCGTTGGTGGCGACTTCGAACAGCACGCCGCCCGGCGTGCGGAAATAGATCGCCCAGAAATAATCACGGTCGATCACCGGCGTCACCTGGTAGCCGGTGTCCATCAGCGCCTTGCGCACTTCGAGCTGCTTGGCGCGGTTTTCGACAGCGAAGGCGACGTGGTGGACCGAGCCGGCGCCGAGATCGGCAAAAGCGGCGCCCGGCAGCGATTCGATATCGACGAGGTTGGCGCCGTTGCCGTCCTTCACCGCCAGCCTTTTTACAGTGCCGGACGTGTCGACTTCCTCATAGCCCATGAATTTCAGCAGCTCCTCCGTGGCGCCGCCATCCTTCAGCCTGAGCGACACCGAGTGAAAGCCGCGAATCGCCTCGTCGGACGGAACATTGCCCTTCGCCCACGGCGCACGGCTGTCGGTCTTGTTCTCGACCAGCGCAAACCCGTCGCCATCGGGACCGGCGAAGCCAAGGCGCTTGTCGCCGAAGCTCTCTTCGCGCGACAGCCCGGCGACGCCCTCATCGGCAAAACGCTTTTCCCAATAGGCAAGCGTGCCTTCGGGCACCGAATAGACCGTGGTGCCGACCTCGCCAACGCCGTGGCGGCCCTTGCCGATGTTGGGGAACGGAAAATAGGTCATCACCGAACCGGGCGTACCGAGCTCGTCGGCATAGTAGAGATGGTAGACATCCGGCGCGTCGAAATTGACGGTTTTCTTGACCCGGCGCAGGCCGAGCTTTTTTGTGAAGAACTCGTTGTTCTGGCGCGCATCCCTGGCCATCGAGGTGACGTGATGCAGACCCTTGATCTGGTCGAGCATTTTCCTGCTCCTTCCTTGTCCTGTGCGGCCCATGCCGCGGTCCACGCCAATATGAGGAGCCGCCAGCCGGCGGCAAAGGCCGCAAACACAGAATAGACTGTGCTCTATAAGTGAACAATAAAGCGACTTTTGTTCACCATTTTGCGAACACCTGAGGCTTGTGTCGCAACAAAAATTCGGCTCCCGTGATCGGCAGGTATTCGCGACAGGTTTTCAATGAAGGACACCCGCATTGGTCAGAAAAGACAGACGCCCGAATGTTCTCCTGATCACCTGCGACCAGTGGCGCGGCGACTGCCTGTCGGCGGCAGGCCACAAGGTGGTGCGAACGCCGAATGCCGATGCGCTCGCCGCCGAGGGTGTGCTGTTTCGACAGCATTTTGGCGGGGCGGCGCCCTGCTCGCCGGCACGCGCCTGCCTCTACACCGGCCTTTACCAGATGAACAACCGCGTCTGCCGCAACGGCACGCCGCTCGACGCCCGCCATGGCAACATCGCGCTCTCGGCACGCAGTCTCGGCTATGATCCGACGCTGTTCGGCTATACCGACGTGTCGCCCGATCCGCGCATGCTGGCGCCAGGCGACCCGCGGCTGAAAAGCTATGAAGGCGTGCTGCCCGGCTTCACCGTGCGCCAACTCCTGCCGGAGCACCAGAAACCGTGGCTGTCATGGCTCAAGGCGCGCGGCATCGATAGCAGCGCCGGTTTTCCCGATATCCATCGCCCAGCGGACGAAATCGTTGCTGCCACGACGGACGGCGCCGTGACCACCTCACCGCCCGTCTACTCGAAGGACGAGACCCCAGCCGCCTTCCTGACCGGCGAATTCGTCCGCTGGCTCGGCGAACAGGAGCGCGGTACACCGTGGTTCGCGCATCTTTCCTTCCTCAGCCCGCATCCGCCCTTCATCGTGCCGGAGCCTTACAACAGCATGTATGGCCCAGCCGACGGAACAGCCTTCCGCCGCGCCGCGAACTGGCAGGCCGAGGCGCAGAGCCACCCCTACCTCGCCTATGAACTTGACCAGCAGCAGCGGGCAAATTTCCGCCCCGGCGCCGAGGGCAAGGTGCGCGACTGGGGCGACGACAATTTTGGCCGCATCCGCGCGCTCTATTACGGCATGATCTCGGAAGTCGACGCGCAGCTTGGCCGCATCTGGCAGGCGGTCAAGGCGGCGGATGCCTGGGACGACACCATCGTCGTGCTGACCTCTGACCATGCCGAGATGATGGGCGACCATTTCATGCTGGGCAAGGGCGGCTTCTTCGACGGCAGTTTTCATATTCCGCTGATCATCCGCGACCCGCGTCGCCGCAAGGCGGCCGGCGCCAGCGTCGACCGCTTCACCGAAGCAGTCGACATAGCGCCGACATTGCTCGATCTGCTTGGCGAGGTATTCCCGCCGCATCTCGACGGACAATCGCTGAAGCCGTTCCTGGATGCCGGGGAGCCGGACAATAGGCGCGAGGCCGCGCATTGGGAGTTCGATTTCCGCTCGGTTGCCGACGCTGATGCCGAGCGCCATTTCGGCATCGGTCCGCGCCAGTGCAATCTGGCGGTCATCCGCACGAAACAATTCAAATATGTACATTTCGCCGGCGGCCTGCCGCCGCTGCTGTTCGACCTGGAGAAGGATCAGGACGAACTGAGCAATGTCGCTGCCGATCCGGCCTATCTGCCGGTCCGGCTGGAGCTTGCCGAAAGGCTGCTTGCCTGGCGGGCCGAACATCTCGATCAGTCGCTGGCGCTTGCCGAACTGACCGAGGATGGCGTGGTCGGCCACGTCGCAGGCCTGCCACTTTTCCTGTCATGAAAAGGCCCGCGCCGTTGCCGGCGCGGGCCTCTTTCATCGTTGGCGCAAGCTAGCGCATCATCATGCGCTGGGTGTCGCGGTTTTGCGCATATGTGGCCTTGTCATAGGGGGCCTGCGCCTCGAGCTGCTCCTTGGTGAAGTTCGTGTAGAGATAGCGATTGCCATCCTTGTCGGTCATGAATTTAAGGTTGTCCATGCCGATCGCCACTTCCTTCTCGCCAACGCCGAGGAAACCGCCGACGTCGATGATGACGGCGTCGACCTTCTTGTCGCCGGTCAGCACGACGTCACCAATCTCGCCGACGTTGACATCGTTGGCGCCATAGACGGTGGTTCCAACCAAATCCTCGGAGCGGATTTCGTTGATCGGCATTTCGGTCAGCGCCGACTTGTCGATCGCCGCGGTCTTCGTCTGGTCGGGGGTTGCGTCAGGCGTTGTTGCAGCCGGAGCCTCGGCCGTCTTGTCCGCCGGTGCCGGAGCAGTGGTGTCAGGCGTTGCTGCAGCCGGAGCCTCGGCCGTCTTGTCCGCCGGTGCCGGAGCAGTCGTGTCTGGCGTCGTCGCCGGAGCCTCGGCTGTCTTGTCCGTTGGAGCCGGAGCAGCGGGTTCAGGCGTTGCCGCCGGAGCTTCCGCAGTCTTCTCCGCAGGGGCTGGAGCCGCAGTGACAGCAGGGGTGGTGGTTACTGGCGCCGGCGTCGCCGCGTCAGTCGATGCGGTTGTCGCCGGGGCGGGATCATAAGGCCTGCGGTCGAACTCCGGCAGCGCCTCCAGGTCTTCCTTCGTGGTCTCGGCCACCAGCCAGCGATCGCCATCCCTCTCCGCCCACTTGGCCTTGTCGAACTGATAGGCGACATTCTTTTCGCCAACCTCGAGGAAGCCGCCGACGCCAATGATCAGCGACTCGGCCTTGCCATCCTTGGCCAGAACGATGTCGTTCACGTCGCCGATGTTTTGAGCGTCGTCGCCAGTGCCGTTATAGACGGTTTCGCCGATGATATTCGTGGCAAGGTTGCCGTCGGCACTCTTCACAGGTTCGGCCGGAGCTGCGGCGCTATCGGCTGGAGCCGCCGGAGCATTTTGCGCCGTTGTATCCGTCGAGGTCGATGGAGCGGGAGCCGTAGCCGTGGTGTCGGTGGCCGCAGGAGCCGGATCGTATGGCGTGCGGTCGAAGTCCGGCTGAGCCGTCAGCTCATCCTTTGTGGTTTCGGCAATCAGCCAGCGGTCGCCATTCCGTTCGGCCCATTGCAGCTTGTTGTAGTCGAAAGCGACATTCTTAGCGCCAACGCCAAGAAAGCCGCCGACGCCGATGACGACGGATTTCGCCTGACCGTTTTCATCGAAGACGACGTCACTGACCTCACCGATGTTCTCGGCATCGTCGCCGGTGCCGTTATAGACGGATTCACCAATGATATTGGTCATCAGGCTGCCCTCGGCCCGCGCAGCGGGAGCCGCCGGAGCGGTCTCCTGGACCGCCGGCTCCTGGGTGGGCGCCGGTGTTGTGGCTTCCTGCGCATACGCACCGGTCGCAATCAACGCTGCCAGTGCGGTGGTGGATAAAAGGGTGCGGATCATCGTAATCCTCCTCGTGCGTTATCTCTGGCCGCGAGCAAGGGAGCTCGGTCGCGGCGTTACACATTCACAACGTCGTGACCGCGCCGTTGTTCCGACACCAGGGCGAGCGTTGTGAAAAAACCACCCGAATCGCGCTCAATTATGCGTTTGGCCGGGTGAGATTGGCTCCTGTATTTTCGTTAGAGCTGCGGAACTTTTTTTCAACCGCCCCGTTTCGGCCCATGGCTCGGTCTGTTACGGCCGATGATTATCCAATGGTAGCCAAGAAAAATCGGAGCGGGGGAATGCGATTTGCGGCGGTGCTGAACCAGGAGGGCGGCACCCTGCGAACGGTTGATCTCTCCGCCTTCACCGACCGAATGCGCCAGACATTGGAGGCAGCAGGCCACCGCATCGATATCGAAATCGTTGCCGGCAGGGACATTGTCGCAACGCTGGACCGCATCGCTTCCAGGCATAGTGTCGACATTGTGCTGGCCGGTGGCGGCGACGGCACCATTTCGGCCGCGGCGGCTCGGTTGATGGGCAGCAAGAAAGCGCTTGCCATTTTACCGGCTGGCACGATGAACCTGTTCGCGCGCGGGCTCGGCATTCCACAAACCCTTGACGCGGCCGTGAAATCCTTTGCCGACGGTGAGGTTATTGCAGTCGATATGGCAACCGCCAACGGCAAGCCATTCGTGCATCAATTCTCGATCGGCATGCATGCCAGGATGGTCCAGCTTCGCCAAGCCATGGAGTATGGCTCGCGGTTGGGAAAGATGCGGGCCTCGGCAAAGGCTGCCTGGGCGGCGATCAACAACCCTTCGGCGATGAAGGTGACGCTGACCATCGGCGAGGCCGAGATCGTGACGCGCACCACCGGCATCGGCATCACCAACAATCTGTTCGGTGAGGGTCATCTGCCCTATGCCGACAATCCCGCCGGCGGCGTGCTCGGCATCTATGTCACGGTGGCGCGGCGGCGTGGCGAACTGGTCAGGGTCCTCTTCGACATGGCGCGCGGCAAATGGCGCGACAGCGAGCATGTGGAGATCCACCAGGCTGACCGGGCCGTTTTGAAACTCCACTCGGCTGCGAAGAAATTTCGCGCCGTCATGGATGGCGAACTGGTCAGGCTTGACCGCGAAACGACGATCGAAATTCATCCTGGTGCGCTGAACGTTCTCGTCCCGGCGCGCGCCGTCCAGGCGAGGGCAGCGTGATGCATCCCGGCACAGTCGATCGGAAGGCTTCAGCCTCTGGGAATCTCGCCCTGCTCGTTCCTGGGAAGCTCGCCCTGTTCGGTTGTCGGCGTCCGGTCTATCATGTTGCCGTAGATCTCGGCGATGCCCCAGGCGATAAACGCCAAAAGCAGCGCAGCGATCAAGATACGGAAGGTGTGCCACCCCCAGCGTCCCTGCCGGGCTTTGTCTTCAGGAACGATCTTGGGCATGATCGGCCTCCATTTCGGTTGGCGCTGGCATTTCGTTTGGCGCTGGCATGTCGGTTGGCGCTGGCATGTCGGTTGGCGCTGGCGGCGCGGCTGGCAAAGTGTGGTTGGGTAACGGTTCCTCAGGGCGAAGGTTCCGGTTTCAGGGCCCGGCAACTGGGCCCAGCGCGGATGGCTGCAAGCCGATGCATCTGGGGGACTTGTGGATAGCAGGGTAGTGACAAAGCCGAATCTGCCGGTCGATGTCCTTAGCGTGGTAACGGCGCAGGATCGGCTTGCCGTGCTCCATGATCTCGATGCAATCGACACGGCGGCCGATCCTGACTTCGACACTATCAGTGGGCTCGCCGCCGCGGTGATGCAAACACCTGTCGCGCTGGTGACGCTCGTCGATGTCGAGCGGCAGTGGTTCACGTCCTGTGTCGGCCTGGACGAGACCGAGGCCGCGACCGATACATCCTTCTGCGCCCACACCATTGCTGCCGGCGACCAGCCGATGGTGGTGACGGATGCGACCATGGATTCACGCTTCAACGCCAGCCCGCTGGTCACTGGCGAGCATCATTTCCGTTTCTATGCGGGTGCGGCGATTGTGGTGGCCGGTGCCCGGATCGGCACGCTCTGCGTGCTCGACCGGAGGCCGCGCGGGTCGCCGTCTGCCGCCCAGCTCGAACAATTGACGGCGCTCGCCAGCCTCGCTGCCAGCCTGTTCGCATTGAAGGACGCCACCCGCAACGCCGCCAGCGCCGCTGCGGCACTGGCGCGCGAGGAAAAGCGGCGCGGCATTGCGCTCGATGCCGCATCGCTCGCGAGCTGGGCATGGGATATCCATAGCGATATGATCGAATGCGATGCCCGATTGTCCGAGCTGTTCGACCTGCCGCGCTCGACCCGGCTGAGAGCACGCGATATCCTCGCCGCCATCGACCCGCGTGACGCCTACCAGACCGAGACGCGCTTTCGCGACGTGCTGAGCGGCGGCGACGATTATTTTGGCGAATACCGCGTCAAGGGCCTCAGCCCGCCGCGCTGGCTCGCTACGCGCGGCCGGGTCATCGAGCGTGACGGCGACGGCAAGCCGACGCTGATCTTCGGCGTCAACTACGACATCACCGAACGCAAGCTCGGCGATGAGAGGCAGCGGCTGTTGCTGCGCGAGCTGAACCATCGCGTCAAGAACACGCTGGCCACCGTCCAGGCGCTGGCGACGCAGACAGTTCGCCATGCCCGCCAGCCGAGGGATTTCCTCGACGCCTTCAGCTCCAGGCTTCAGGCGCTGGGCGCCGCCCACAGCCTGCTGTCCGACCGCGAGTGGCGCGGCATTGGCATCCGCGAACTCGTGCAGATCGAGGTCAAGCCGTTCGACACCGCCGATCAGCCGCGCATGACGATCTCAGGCGCCGATCTGCTGCTTTCGCCTGACCAGGCAGTCGGGCTTGGCCTGATCCTGCATGAACTGGCCAGCAACGCGCTGCAACACGGAGCGCTGTCGGCGGCCTCGGGCAAGGTCGATCTCGACTGGAAGGCACAGGTTAGGAAAGGCGCTCGGCGCCTGGTCCTGACCTGGCGCGAAAGCGGCGGGCCTGAAGTTGCCTCGCCCGAACGCCACGGCTTCGGCTCGATCCTGATCCGCCGCAGCCTGGCCAAGGTCATCTCCAGTGAAGTGACCCACGAATTCCGGCCGGAAGGCGTATTCGCCGAAATATCGATGCCGCTGGAGGATCTGCCGAAGTGACGGCTCGACCATGGATCTCGAACCAAAGGTCCATGTCAGGGAAAAGTGGAACCCGGTTTTTCGGATCATTGCCAACCCGAAGAAGAATCACTTCGAGCTATTTCGCTTCGCCGGCATCCGGATCGTCGGCATCGGGCTTTGTGTTCTCGCGGTAGATTGCGTAGGCGGCGAGTGCAATCGCCGGGGCGAGTATCGTGCCCAAGCCGCCTTTCCCCTTGAGTAGCGCCGGCAGCACGGCGAGCGCGGCCGTGATGCCGACCGCCTTCATATCGGCATTGCGCCTCCGCGCCCGGCGTCGGGCGCGCGCGCCAGCCGACAGCTGATGGATGAGCAGGAGGAGCCCTGCGATCAGCAGGAAGCCGACCCCGAAACCAAGGCAGGCTGCCATCGGCCCATAGCGACCCGCCACCCAGACATAGGCCGCTCCGACGAGGAAACCGAGGCCGCACAGTGCGGCAAGTGCTGCGAGCGCATAGACGATCGCAGCCGTGCGCGCGCGGCGCACGGCTGCAACGACTTCACCTGAGGCAAGAGCCGAGATCAACGATGCCAGCATCTGGGCTGAGACTAGCGGCGTGCGAGAAGCGCAAACAGAAAGCCGACGCCTGCCGCGATTGCCAGCGACGTGACCGGCTTTTCGCGCACGCTCGCCACCACTTGAGCTTCGATATCCTTGGCGTTGTTACGCATATTTTCAAAGGCTGCTTCGCCTTGGGAGCGCAATTGCTCGACCCCTTCCGCGGCAACCCGACGAGCAGCCCCGTAACCGTGTTGGCCGGTCTCGGCCAGCTGTTCGGTGAGTTTCTGAATGTCGACTTTCAGCTGCCTGATGTCTTCTTCAAGGTCCGAATTCGGCCGACTTTCGTTCGGGGACTTTCCTGCGGCAGTCGCCATTGCTTGACTCCTTGCGTTTGCTCGGGTCGAAACGTTCGACCCACCCCAAGGTTCCGAAATCGGAACAACTGCCATGAAAGGGTGTTTACGCAGCCGAGTCCAGCCCGGCACGTCTCCGGCAGCCGCCCAGATCAGCGGTCGGCGACCTTCGCTCAACCCTTCCCAGCGGGCGAGTTCTGGGCAGTTCTCACCCGAATACCGGCGGGCGGACCAGGAACGGCCGTTCTGGCCAGACATTTCATTCCCTCTTCGAAACGGGCCCGCTTGCGGAAGGCGGTAGCGAACGCCGGCAGGCGTCGAGGTTCCCGCCATCTGCGGCGGCATACCTTTTTTAAATGACAGGATGCGAAATAACTTTAAATGACAGGAAGCCAAATAGAGATCATGACTCCTCTATCCCTTGCGCTCCCTGTTCCCTGCGCTCCACGGAGACATTGCCACGTGCCACCCTTGCTTGACGGATTGCGGATTCTTGTTCTGGAGGATGAATTCCTGATCGCCATGGATGTCGAGCAGCTTTGCCGCGACTATGGCGCCGGGGATGTGATCGTCGCCCGCGATCTGGCTGAGATCGATCGGAAGAGCGTTGCCTCGCAATTCGACGCTGCCATCGTCGATCTCATGCTGGGCGGCGCTTCGACACTCGATTTCGCTTCGCGGCTGCGCGAATCGGGTGTGCCTTTCGTCTTCGCCTCGGGCTATTCCGACATGGACGAAATCAGGGTGTCCTTTCCGGATGTCAGATTGGTCACCAAGCCTTATTCGGGAGACGATCTCGTGCAGGCAGTGGCGGCGGCGTGTGGGCGCGGCCCTGTTGTTTGATGTCCGCAAACCGGAGCCCGATTACCGGGCCCGACATCAATTACAGGGTCCCACATTACCGGTGGTGCGTATTCAGGCGGCGTTCGACCCCGTCACCTGAGCCGAGATCGCATCCGGGCCAAACTCGTCGTCGCCGGAAATCTTCAGGATTTCCTGCAGCCGCGTGCGGGCGCGGCTGACGCGGCTCTTGATCGTTCCGACCGCACAGCCGCAAATTTCGGCGGCTTCCTCGTAGGAAAACCCCGACGCGCCGATGAGGATGATGGCTTCGCGCTGGTCCTCTGGCAATTGCTCGAGCGCGCTCCGAAAGTCCTTGAGGTCGAGCTGGCCGTGCTGGGCCGGATGGACCGCCAGTCTGGCGGTCATGATGCCGTCGCTATCCTGCACCTCGCGGCCGCGCTTGCGCATCTGCGAATAGAATTCGTTGCGCAGGATGGTGAACAGCCATGCCTTGAGATTGGTGCCCGGCTCGAAGCTCTCATGCTTGTCCCACGCCTTGACCAGCGTTTCCTGGACCAGATCGTCGGCCTTGTCGGCGTTTTGCGTCAACGACACGGCAAAGGCCCGCAGGCTCGGAATCGAGGCGAGCAGATCCGTCTTGAAGCTCTGGGAGACGGCCGCCATGCCTCAGTCCTTTTTCCGTGCAGGTTGGGCCTGTTCCAACTGGCTGAGCAATTGGGCGAAGCGATCCGGCACGCTGTCGGAGACCAGCTCGTCGTAATATTGTTTGAGTTTGCGGCCGATTTCCGAGTTTGGCCCGAGCGGGTCGCCGGAAGCAGCCCGGCGCCTGTTCGTTGCAGCGCCAGCCGTGTTGTCTTTCCTCATGTCGTCATTTCGCCCTTTGTTCCCAGTACCCTGCCGCCCTTCAATACGCGACGCAAAGCAGGTGGCCCCCTCGTCTGGTTGCCCGTCCCGATCTCAAACGCCTTCGGCGTACATTAGTTCCAAGCCCTCGGAACTTTTTGGGAAAGCCGGCGTTTATGTTTTCAGGGTTTATTCTCGGGGCTTGTCATCAGCTTGGCCTGCAATCTATGCAATTACGTCAGAGGGAGACGTCCATCATGAGCCTGTCCGCAACCATCGCTCCACACCTGCCGTTCCTGCGCCGCTTTTCGCGGGCCGTCTCCGGATCGCAGGAGAGTGGCGACGCGCTGGTCGCCGCGATGCTCGAAGCCATCATCGCCGACGTCGACATCTTTCCGAACGCATCGAACGACCGCATCGCGCTCTACAAGGTCTTCGCCAGGCTGTTCACCTCGGTCGCCATCCGCGTTCCGCAGGAACACCCGCAATCGGCGTGGGAACAGCGCGCCGCCGCCAATCTTAACGCGATCTCACCCCGTCCCCGCCAGGCCTTCCTGCTGGTCGCCGTCGAAGGTTTCAGCGAAGACGAGGCGGCGGAGATTCTCGACGTCGACGACCAGGAGTTCTCCGAGCTTCTTGCCGAGGCCAGCAACGAGATTTCCCGCCAGGTGGCAACCGATGTGCTGATCATCGAGGACGAGCCGCTGATCGCCATGGATATCGAGCAAATGGTCGAGAGCCTGGGCCATCGCGTTGTCGGAACGGCGCGTACCCATGCCGAGGCGGTGGCGATGTTCGCCAAGATGCGGCCGAAGATGGTGCTGGCCGACATCCAGCTTGCCGACGGCAGCTCGGGCATCGAAGCGGTCAACGAGATCCTGTCGACCACCCCGGTGCCGGTGATCTTCATCACCGCTTTTCCCGAACGCCTCCTGACCGGTGAGCGGCCGGAGCCGGCCTTCCTCGTCACCAAGCCGTTCAATCCGGAGATGGTCAAGGCCCTGATCAGCCAGGCGCTCTTCTTCGACCGGCATGCGAAAGCCGCTGCATAGGGCCGGGCAGCCCGGCCCTGAGCGGCCCTTTCCACAGTTCCTCCGATCGCCCGTTTTCCACAGATGAGTAACGCTGGCCGCTTGCGGCCGGCACACGCCACTTGCAACTCACCTGCGCATGACGATCCAATTCGAGCGGGAAAGCTTTCCGGGGCACGTCTTTTTCGGGAAATGCTGGAACAAACGGCAGCGAAAGACGTTTTTGGCATACTATTTGAAGGAGATGGACCATGCTTTACTGGGCCCTCGTATTTCTCGTCGTTGCGATCATTGCAGGCGCTCTTGGCTTCGGCGGCATCGCCGGCACCTCGGCCGGTATAGCGCAGATATTGTTTTTCATCTTCCTCGCTTTCCTGATCATTTCGCTTATTGCGGGCTTGTTCAAACGCGCGTCGTGAACTGCGATCGAACACTGGGAGCCGCACCCCTCAAGCGGTTTCCAGCTACCGCCGGGCGGTGTCCTTAGCCGGACGTCGCTCGGCGGACTTCTTTTTGGAACCCAATTTTCCGTCAGCCGTTCAGCCTGCATTGGGCGGGTGAAGTGAACGATGCAATCCAGAGCCGGAGACATGAGAGACAGCGGACGGAGCGATGAGATCATCGCTTTGCAGTCCGCTGAGAGTGGAATGCAGCTTGGCCGGGCCCTTCTCCATGCGCTGCACAATGCCGGCATTTCGGTTCTCTATCAGGATCGCGAGATGAAAACCGTCTGGGCCCGCAACATGCGCCCGCCCTGGATTTCCGACACGGTTGTTTCCGACATGGGGGTTTCCGACACTGGCGACGGCAACGGCATCCTGCCGCTTGCGCAGGCGGAGCGCATCGGCGCAGCCAAACAAAAGGTCGTCGCATCCGGCAATCCGGAACATCTTGAGCTCAGCATTCCGGCCGAAGATGGCGTCCGTTGGTTCCAAATATGGATAGACGCGGATCATGACGACGGCGGCGCCGTGCAGGGCGTGGTCACCACAATGGTCGAAACGACCGAGCAGAAACGTCGCGAGCAAACCCTGAAGACGCTGCTGCGCGAGGTCAGCCACCGTTCGAAGAACCTTTTGGCCATCATCCAGAGCATCGCCACCCAGACCAGCCGTTATTCGGACACGCTCAGCGATTTCCTGACGCGCTTTCGCGGCCGGCTGCAGTCACTTGCCTCATCCCAGGACCTGGTGACCTCGTCCAACTGGCGGGGAGCGGCACTGCGCGAACTGGTGTCCGGCCAGGTCGGCCGCTATGGCGCCGACCCTGTGCGCAGCCTGCGTTTTCGCGGTGCAAACCCATACCTCAATCCCAATGCCGCCCTGCATATCGGCTTGGCCATGCACGAGCTTGCCGTCAATTCTGTCAGCTACGGCGCTCTGTCGCGAGCCGACGGGTTCGTCGAGGTGACGGCCGATCTGACGGCGGCTGCCGCTGGCGAGACCGCGCTGTCGCTGACATGGGCCGAAGCCATCGGAGCCAATGACAATCAGCCCAGCGAGAAGCGCTTTGGCAGCGTCGCGCTCGAGCGCGTCGTGCCTGCGTCGTTGAACGGCACGGCGAAACTTGAAATCAGCGGGGATCGTCTCGAATACCATCTCGTCGTTCCTCGCAGCAATTTCGAGACGGATTGAACGGGCAACAGCCGAGCCCAAGAGAACTGGCCGAGGGGTTAGGGCCAAGAGGGGTGGGGATTGATACCGGCCGCGCCGGCTTAACCATCTGTTCACCATAAGGTTCGATGCTGTTCTTCTCAGGCATCACTCCGCATGACGTTTTCGATCGCAGTTTGCTGCGCAGTACGGGAGAAATGGCTTTGACGGTTGCCGACATCAACAGACTGGAACAGGCCGCACGCGTTTCGATGAGCGGGTTCCAGGATCCCGAAGCATCGGCGATGCGGTCGCCCCGTGCTTCCCTGCCGATTCCCGGCCTCGCCGCAATCGGGCTGGCTGCAGTGGTCGTCCTGGCCGCCGCGATCCAGTTGGTCTAATGCATGTCACGCGAAAAGCATGCCCTCAGGCTTGAACCGGGGGTGTGCAGTGGTTTTGCGATAACAATTTAAAGCAAAGCGTCGGACGCAAGGCGCCGGCGGCTTGGGCTTGCCTGTCGTCGGCCTGTCCTCCATGGTCGCGCCAGCCCGCATCACCGGAACTTTGGCGGATGTGGCTCGTTCTATGGCGGGAGGACCGTCGCCATGGAACATATCGCTGCCGTGCTGCTGGTCATCGGCTGTTCGAACACGATGACCGAGTGCCGCGAATTGCCCGTATCGGTGAGCGTTTTCGAAACCGCTCAGGAGTGTACAGCGGCGCGTCCGTTTGCCATGGGCGATGTGCAGGGTCAGGCTCCGCGCATCATTGCCAAATGCCTTTCCGTCGACCCGGCACTTGAGGATGATTACGACCAGATCGTCTGGAACGTGCGCGGAGACGGCACGCTCGACGCTTCCGTGGAGATTTCCGACCTCGAGGTCGCCTCGAGCGGCGCGCGCCCCGAAAAAGATTCTCTTAGCCAACAATGAAATCGAGCAGGGCAAAACACTTTTTCGCGTGATAAATGACGGGCGGAGCTACAAGTGAGGACAAAGGCGAGGAGTGACCCTATGCGGAAGATGATTATTGCCATGGTTGCCGCAATCGCGGTCAGCGGTTGCAGCACCACCGAGCAGGATGTCGGCGTCGGCGCCGGTTTCGGCGCTCTGGCCGGCGGCCTGATTGACGGCGGCAAGGGTGCGCTGGTGGGCGCAGCCATCGGTGCCGGTACCGGCCTGCTGGTGCGCAACCTGCGCAATGGCTATTGCCAGTACCGCGACAACCGTGGCCGTCTGTTTACGGCGCGCTGCTGATCCGTTTCAAACGCAGGAGGCATTGGAATCGGAGACCGGACGAGCCGGTCTCTGTTTACATGGCCGGTTTATTTGGGGCGCTGTATTTGGGGCGCTGCATTTGGGCGTCTTCGAAAACGCTCGGTTCGCGGCAGCCTTTCAGTCCGACAGCGGGATCCTGATTTCCACGCTCAGCCCGCTATCGTGAAAATCGCGATTGATCGTACCGCGCAATTCGCGCGTCACGTTCAGATCGATCAGCTTGGTGCCAAAACCGGTTTTGACCGGTGGTTCGAGCTTCTTCTTGCCGGCTTCGCGCCAGTTGAGAACTAGCGTTCGGTCGCTCCTGTGGCCTTCGACCGACCAGTCGACCTTGAGCGACCAGTCGCCGTTCCTGGTAATGGCCGAATTGCCGGTTTCGCCATATTTTAGCGCGTTCGTCGCCAGTTCGTGAAAGGTCAGGCCGAGCGCTTGCGTCGTCGTCTCGTCGAGCAACACCTCTGGCCCCGACAATATCCCGTCGGGAAGCTCCTTGCCGAACACCTGGCCAAGCTCGATGCGCAAGAGATCGCCAAGATCGGCCTTCTGCCAGCGCGAGCGCGTCAGCATGTCCTGGGACGCCGCCATCGCTTGCAGCCGGGCCGAAAAAGAAGACGAGAACTCGTGGACGTCGGTGGCGTGCGACGCCGTCTGGCGCGCGATCGCCAGCACCCGCGTGATCGAGTTCTTGATGCGGTGCTTCATCTCCTGCAGCATCAGGTCTTTTTCGAGCAGGCTTTTTTCCGTCGTCTCATGAAGCAGCGAGACCGCGTCATAGGCTCGCTCCTGATAGCGGGCCACCAGCGCGATGGTTCCCGCGAGCAGCAGGCCGAACAGGCCGAGCATCACCGGAATGGCGCGCGAGGACGGTTGCGAGAAGGCGCTTGTCGGCCTGAACAGGACGGTCCACGGACGCCCGGCGATGGTGAGTTCGCGAGAAACCAGCAACCTGTCGCCGAAGCTCGACGCCGGTGGCGTTTCCGACTGGAACAAAAGATGGTCGGCATCCACCTTGCCGTCATAGATTTCGATGTTGACCGGCAGCAGCGGCGTCCGGCTGAGCGCGGTCTGGAACAGGTCGCGGGCGCGGAACGCCGCATAGAGAAAGCCTGTTGTCGACGATCTCGACGCATCGATGCCGTCCGCCGCGGTTTCGATGTTGAGCCGCACGAAAACCAGGAAGCCGGTGAAGGTCTGCGCAGCACCTGTTTCCTGGCCCAGCTGCACGCGCCCGCTTGCGTGCTGCTGATTGTCGGCCATCGCCCTTTCGATCGCCTCGCGCCGCACCGGTTCGGTGAACATGTCGTAGCCGATGCCGGATTGATTGGAAGGATCCAGTGGCTCGAACAGCGTGATGGGCGCACGCCATGGCAGCGTTGTCGTGGCCGGATAGATCGCATCGCTGACGCCATAGTCGTGCTGGATGGCACGCTCGACCGCTGCCTCGTCGCCGGCTCTCACCAGCCGGAGAAAGCCGATGCCGCGCAGGCCGGCGAAATTGTCGTTGATACCCAGCGCATCGAAGAACGCCTTGAACTCGCTCCGCGAAATGTCACCATTGCGAGCCTCGAACAGTGCGTGTGTCGATCGCAGCATCGACAGATGCAGGTCGATGCGGCTATCGATCCGGTTGAGGGCGTCGTCCGCCGTCGCCTCGAATTTGATGCGCGCCGCTTCCTGCGTGGCGAAATAGGCGAATCCCGCCATTGTCAGGCTGATCAGCGCGACGGCGATGAAAGCGACGATCGGGAAGAACTTCTTCAAGCTGCGGCTGCGACCCATGGTTCCCCATCTTATGGGCAAGTCCCCGTGGCAACACAATGGCGCGGCCAAACCATCATGACGGCTGGCATATCACGTGACAGGTATTTGACGCTTCAGGCGGCGATCTTCAGCGCGCCTGGCCCCGGTATGGCGCCTGGCGGACACTTGCCCAGAATGATCATGCCGAGCACCTCGTCCTGGGTCACGTCGCCGGTGCGCGCCGTGCCAACGACCCGACCATTCTTCATGACGCAGACGCGGTCGGCAAGCTCGAACACATCGTGGATGTCATGGCTGATCAGGAAGATGCCGATGCCGTCGGCCTTGAGCTGCATGACCAGTTCGCCGACCTGCGCCGTTTCCTGCGGTCCCAGCGCCGCCGTCGGCTCATCCATGATCAGGATGCGGGCGTTGAACAGGATGGCGCGCGCGATCGCCACCGACTGCCGCTGGCCGCCCGAAAGCTTGACCACCGGCTCCTTGAATCGCTGGAAGCGGGGATTGAGCCTGCCCATCACCTTGCGCGCCTCGGCCTCCATGGCGCCATCGTCGAGCGTGCCCCAGCCGGTCATCAGCTCGCGGCCGAGGAACAGGTTGGCGGCGGCGTCGACATTGTCGGCGAGCGCCAGCGTCTGGTAGATCGTCTCGATGCCGTATTTCTTGGCGTCGCGCGGATTGGCGATCGAAGCCTCCTCGCCATTGACGAAGATCTGGCCCGAATCGCGCTTGTAGGCACCGGACAGGATCTTGATCAGCGTCGACTTTCCCGCACCGTTGTGGCCGAGCAGCGCCACGACCTCGCCCGGGAAAAGGTCGATCGACGCATCGTCGACGGCGCGAATGCCGCCGAAGGCAATCGAGATGTTGCGCATATCGATCAGTGGCGTGGGAGCAGTCGTGTCAGCCATGATCGTTCCTTTCCATGGTTTTGCCGAGCATGATGCTGGACCGAAACGGATGTCCACTTTTCGCTGACGCGGACCTTCGGCTCGGGATCATGCTCAGACCCGCTTGCGGTAGACTGTGTCGAGCCAGACGGCGACGACCAGCACGGCGCCGACGACGACGCTCTGAAGCGGCGAATCGATGCCGAGCAACACCATGCCGGACTGCAGCGACTGCATCAGAAGCGCGCCCAGCATGGCGCCGAGCACCGTGCCGGAGCCGCCGGCCAGCGACGTGCCGCCGATGACGGCTGCTGCGATGACCAAGAGTTCGTCCAGCGTGCCCAGCGCATTGGTCGCCGCATTGAGGCGGGCCGAAGCAATTGCCGCGCTGATCGCGGCCAGAACGCCCATGATCATGAACACTTTCATGGTCACCCAGCGCGTGTTGATGCCGGCGAGTTCCGCCGCTTCCGGGTTGCCGCCGATGGCAAAGACGTAGCGGCCGAAACGGGTGCGCCGGGTGATGAAGGTCATGACGATGCCGACTGCGACCGCGATCAGCACCGGTATGGCGATGCCATGGGCGATGAACAGCCCGCCTTCGGGGATGGTGATGCCGTTCCGCTGGGCGTATTGGCGCACGATGCCGATCGGCCAGGGATAGGAATTGGCGATCCAGACGGCGCCGAGGATGGCAGCGCAGGCGACAACACCAAGCAGGCTCTCCGCCCAGACCGGGCGCAACGGAAACTTGAAGCGCTTGCGCTGCGACCGGCCGTTGAGCAGCATCAAGGCGACGGCCACACAGGCGAGAATGCCGACAATCCAGCTCGCGGTCGCCCCGATCGAGCCACGCGGCCCGCCACCCATCAGCTGGAACGTGGCATCGAGCGGCGCGACGGTGCGCCCGCTCGTCATCAGCCACGCCATGCCGCGCCAGATCAGCAGGCCGCCCAGCGTCACGATGAAGGCCGGAACCTCGAGATAGGCGATAATGAAGCCCTGAAGCGCGCCGATCATGAGGCCGAGCGCCACGCCGGCAGCCAGTGCGATGACCCATATCCAGGGATTTCCAAGCTGGAATCCCATGACGCGGATGAGGAATTCTGCCTGCGCAACGCCCATCACCATGCCGATCACGCCTTCGACGGAGCCGACCGAAAGATCGATGTTGCGCATCACGATGACCAGCACCATGCCGGTCGCCATGATCGCGACCGAGGAAGTTTGCACCGACAGGTTCCAGAGATTGCGCGGCGTGAGGAAAAGCCCACCCGACAGGATGTGGATTCCAACCCAGATGATCAGCAGCGCGCCGACCATGCCGAGCATGCGTATGTCGAGCTCGGTTGCCTTGAGGAAGCGGCCGAACGGGCTAAGCTCGGATTCACGCGCCCGATCGGCAGCCGGCGTGTTGGAAGTCGTGTCGGTCATGATGTCCTCCCACCGTTGCCGTCTGCCGCGGATGCCGGAAGCAGCTTAGAAATTACCCGCGAGACGCGGAAAAACAACTCTTTTGAAAAAAACGCCGCGGCGTGAAGCCGCGGCGTTTCAGGTTTTTTAGCGAAGGCGGATCAGTTGCAGACCGAGACGGTGCCCGCCGCCACGCCGGCGCAGACCTCTTCCTGCTTGATCCAGCCGGCGTCGATGACGACGTTGAGATTGTCCCTGGTGATGGCAATCGGCGTCAGGAACAGTGACTTGACGACATTGCCGCCCGGCGTGGTGAAATCCTTGACGCCGACAATGTCTGTCATCGGCTTGCCGTCGGCCAGCTGCGAGGCGATCTCGGCGGCGTTCTTGCCGAGCTCGCGCGCGTCTTTCCACACCGATACGGTCTGTGTGCCGAGCGCGATACGGTTCAGCGCGGCATGGTCGCCGTCCTGGCCCGAAACCGGGACGGATCCGGCCAGGCCTTGCGCCGTCAGCGCCGCGACGACGCCACCGGCGGTGCCGTCATTGGCGGCAACCACCGCATCGACCTTGTTGTCGTTGGCGGTCAGGAACTGTTCCATGTTCTTCTGGGCGTTGGCGGGAAGCCAGCCGTCCGTATAAGCCTCGCCGACATTCTTGATCTTGCCGCTGTCGATGACATCCTTGAGCACTTCCATGGAGCCGGCGAACAGGAAATCGGCATTAGGGTCGGCGCCCGAGCCCTTGATGAAGACGTAATTGCCTTCCGGCGCCACCTTGAACACTTCGCGGGCCTGCATGCGGCCGACTTCCTGGTTGTCGAAGGTCAGATAGAAGACGTCCTTGTTCTCGATCAGCCGGTCATAGCCGACGACCGGAATGCCTTCGTCCAGCGCCTTCTGCACCGCCGGACCGATGGCCGAGGCATCCTGCGCAAGGATGATCAGCGCGTTGGCGCCCTGCGAGATCAGGCTTTCGACGTCGGTCAGCTGCTTGCCGGGATTGGCCTGTGCGTCAGCGGAGATATATTTGTCGCCGGCGGCCTCGATCGCCGCCTTCATGGCGGCTTCGTCGGTCTTCCAACGCTCTTCCTGGAAGTTCGACCACGAAACGCCAATGACCTTGTCCTTGGCCTGCGCGGCCGACGCGAGCGTCAGCGACATGGCGACCCCCGCCAGAATGGCGGCTGCGAATCTCTTCATGATATTCCTCCCTGCGCCGCGTAGGGCGCGACCAACTGGCCCGAAGGCCGGCACAAAGGCTCCTATTTTTTCGAGCCTCGAAAAAATACTGGTCCAACGCCGAAGCACTGTCAACACCGATTCTGATGGATTTTGACGTCCTGTCGGACTTTTTTTCGAGGCTCGGAATAAATAATGACAGCCCCTTCTGCTTCTGCCAGTATTTGTCGCACATTACCGACGGCTTCCGATTCATGAGCGGCCGCGGCGATGAGGAGGAAACAAAAATGTCGGTGGGAATCCGTCATGACGATCTGCGCCGGCGCAACCGGGCGATGGTGATTTCGGCCGTGCGCCGGGCGGGCCAGCCGTCGCGGACCGAGATCGCCGCGACCACCGGCCTCAGCCATTCGACCATATCGGCGATCTCTGCCGACTTGATCCAGGAAGGCATCCTGGCCGAGAGCAAGGCGAGCGAGACGGTTTCGCTGAAACGCGGCCGGCCGCAGGTCGGCCTCAGCCTCAATCCGCAAGCCGCTGCGGTGTTGGCCGTCGTGTTGTCGCTGAATTTCCTGTCGGTCGCCGTCATTGATTATGCCGGACAAGTGGTCGCCGAGGAACAGCGCCGGCTGGACACGCTGACCATGTCGCGCGACGCGCTGATCGGCGAATGTGTCGCCATCGTCCGGCGCCGGCTCGAAGATCCCGACCTCGATGTCCAAAGCGTCGCCCGCATCGCGCTGGCGATCCAGGGCATCACCGATTCCCACGCGCGCGCCATGTTGTGGTCGCCGATCACGCCGCAGACGAACATCGCCTTCGCTGACATTCTGGAACGCGAGTTCGGCATCCCGGCCATCATGGAGAACGACTGCAACATGATGGCCGTGGCGCTGCGCTGGCGCCACCCGGATCGCTACCGCGACGATTTCATCGCCATCCTGCTCTCGCACGGCATCGGTATGGGGCTGGTGCTGAAGGGCGAGCTGTTCACCGGCACCCACTCCTCGGGCGGCGAATTCGGCCACATGATCCATCGGCCGGGCGGCGCGCTTTGCCGCTGCGGGCGGCGCGGCTGCGTCGAGGCTTATGCCGGCAACTACGCCATCTGGCGCAGTGCAAGGCAATTGAGCGAGAACGCCGAGCCGGTCGCCGATGTCAGCGACGCCGAGATGCGGGCACTGGCGGCCCGGGCGCGCGAGACGGACGGACCGGAGCGCGAAGCCTACCGCAAGGCCGGCGAGGCACTCGGCTTCGGGCTCGGCAGCCTGTTCGCGCTGATCGATCCGGCGCCGGTGGCCATGGTCGGCGCCAGCGCTGCCGCCTTCGACCTGATCGAACCGGCGCTGCGCGAGGCCATCGCCCAGACCGCCGGCGGCCAGCATTCGGGTTCGATTTCCTTCGACACCGAGCCGAACGAGCTGCCGCTGATCCGCGAAGGCTGCGCCATGCGGGCGCTAAGCTTCGTCGACCAGGAGATTTTCGCGCCGAGCATCCAGGCACGAGCCGGCTCGGTCGGAAAGAACGTGGCTTGAATCCGAAGGCAGGGATTCCCGGGTCGTGACTTGGGGTGTGTTGAGATTCAGGTCAGGCCGAGTCGAGAATGGTGGGTTCCGAGAACCGGAGCGGAGCGTACTTTTGGGTACGTGAGCCCGCGCATGACCCCGAAATCGAGATCGATTTCGGAAAGGTCGTGCGCAAAATCAAAGTTCTACAGCGTCCTTTGCGTGCCCAACAGGGCGCGCGGCGCTGTAGGTAAGCGCAGGAAGCCGCCGTTTGCAGGCCGGCATCACCTGAATATCAGCACATCCCCTAGTCTTCCCTGATCGCATAGCCCGCGCCGCGGATGGTGCGGATGACATCGGGCATGCGACCATTGTTGACCGCCTTGCGCAACCGGCCGACATGGACGTCCACCGTGCGCTCGTCGATGTAGATCGTCTCGCCCCAGACATTGTCGAGCAACTGGCTGCGCGAGAAGACCCGGCCCGGGTGGCGCATCATGAATTCGAGCAGCCGGAATTCGGTCGGCCCGAGCCGGATCTCGCTCTTCTTGCGATAGACCCGGTGCGATTCACGATCGAGCATGATGTCGCCGACCTTGAGCACGCTGGACAGCACTTCCGGCTTGGCGCGGCGCAGCAGCGCCTTGACCCTGGCCATGAATTCCGGTGTCGAGAACGGCTTGACCAGATAGTCGTCGGCTCCGGTCGAAAGGCCGCGCACCCGGTCGCTCTCCTCGCCGCGCGCGGTCAGCATGATGATCGGCAGCCGCTCGGTTTCGGGGCGCACCCGAAGGCGCCGGCAAAGCTCGATGCCGGAAACCGCCGGCACCATCCAGTCGAGCACCAAAAGATCGGGCACGTTTTCCTGCAGCCGGATTTCGGCCTCGTCGCCGCGCGTCACCACCTCGACCTGATAGCCTTCGGATTCCAGATTATAACGGAGGAGGACGCCCAGCGGCTCTTCATCCTCCACCACCATGATGCGCGGCGCGATCATCGGCCGGTCACTCCTGTCATGTCGCCGGCGCCGACATCGTCGTTTCGTCGAGCTTCGGGCGATCCGCCGGCAATTGCTGCCCGGTCACGACAAAGTAGGCGTTTTCGGCGATGTTGGTGACGTGATCGCCGATACGCTCGAGATTCTTGGCGCAGAACAGAAGGTGCGTGCAGGCGGTGATGTTGCGCGGATCCTCCATCATGTAGGTCAGGAGCTCGCGAAAAACCGCCGTGTATTTCACGTCGATCTTCTGGTCGTCGGCGCGCAGTTCCTTCAACGCGCCGGCATCGCGCGACACATAGTGCTCGACCACGCCGCGCAGCTGCACAAGAACGAGATCCGCCATCGCATCGATACCGTGCGACAGATTCCGCGGCGTCGCGCTCTGCCCGACTGCGCTGACCCGCTTGGCTATGTTCTTGGCAAGGTCGCCGATGCGCTCGAGATCGCCCGCCATGCGGATTGCGCCAACCACGGCGCGCAGATCCTGCGCCATCGGCTGCCGCTTGGCGATCAGCGTGATGGCGCTGTCGTCGAGTTCGCGCTGCCGCGCATCCATGATGGCGTCGTCCGAGACGACGCGCTGCGCCATCGCATTGTCCGACGCAAGCAACGCGCGGATCGAGGCTGCGACCATTGCGGCGGCGAGCTCGTCCATGTCGCGGATCAGCCGGTCGATGTGCTCCAGTTCCTCGTCGAAAGATGCGACGGTGTGTTCACCCATGGTGCTGTCCTCGTGTTCGAAATTCGCCGGACCGCTCAGCCGAACCGGCCGGTGATATAGTCCTGGGTGCGCTTGTCGTCGGGGTTGGTGAACATCTTGTCGGTCGCGCCCTCCTCGACCAGATAGCCGAGATGGAACATCGCCGTACGTTGCGACACGCGCGCCGCCTGCTGCATCGAATGGGTGACGATGACGATCGTATAATTCTGGCGCAGTTCGTCGATTAGTTCCTCGACGCGGGCGGTGGCGATTGGATCGAGCGCCGAACAGGGCTCGTCCATCAGGATCACTTCCGGCGACACGGCGATGGCGCGCGCAATGCACAGACGCTGCTGCTGTCCGCCGGACAGACCGGTTCCCGACTCGAGTAGGCGATCCTTGACCTCGTTGAACAGGCCGGCCTTCTTCAGGCTCGATTCGACGATGCCGTCCAACTCGGCCTTGCTCCTGGCCAGGCCGTGGATGCGCGGACCGTAGGCGACGTTTTCGTAGATCGACTTCGGGAACGGGTTCGGCTTCTGGAATACCATGCCGACGCGAGCTCGCAGCTCGACGACATCGATTTTGGGGTCGTAGACATCCTCGCCGTCGAGCGTGATCTTGCCGCTCACCCGCGCGATATCGATGGTGTCGTTCATTCGGTTCAGGCAACGCAGGAACGTCGACTTGCCGCAGCCCGATGGGCCGATCAACGCCGTCACCTGATGCTCGCGGACATCGAGATCGACGTCGAACAGAGCTCGCTTCTCGCCGTAGTGAACAGAGACCTTTTCGCCCTTCATCTTGATCGAAGGGGCGTTGGTTGCGCTGCTCAGTTTCTGCTCGACGCCGGCTTCCGTCATGATGTTCATATCCTCTACTCCTTACCAGCGCCGCTCGAAGCGCCTGCGCAGTATCACCGCGATGGCATTCATGATGACCAAAAACACCAGCAAAATCAAAATCGCCGCCGAAGTCTTCTGCTGGAACCCCGCTTCCGGGAAATCCGCCCACATGAAAATCTGCACCGGCAGGATCGTCGCGGGATCGGTGAAGCCGCCGGGAATGTCGACGATGAAGGCGACCATGCCGATCATCAGCAACGGCGCGGTTTCGCCCAGCGCATGCGCCATTCCGAGGATGGTGCCGGTCATGATGCCCGGCATCGCCAGCGGCAGGACGTGATGGAATACGGTCTGGACCTTGGACGCTCCGATGCCAAGCGCCGCCTCGCGGATCGAAGGCGGCACGGCGCGCAGCGAAGCGCGCGAGGCGATAATGATGATCGGCAGGGTCATTAGCGCCAGCACCATGCCGCCGACCACCGGGGCTGAGCGCGGCATGCCGAAGAAATTCAGGAATACGGCAAGTCCAAGCAGGCCGAAGACGATCGAAGGCACCGCCGCCAGATTGTTGATATTCACTTCGATCATCGTCGTCAGCCGGTTCTTGGGCGCAAATTCCTCAAGATAGATCGCCGCTGAAACGCCGATCGGGAAGGCGATTGCGAGAGTTACGATCATGGTCAGGAACGATCCGACGACCGCGCCCCAGACACCGGCCAATTCCGGCTCGCGGCTTGCGCCGGTGAAGAAGAAGATCGAGTTGAACCGGCTTTCGATCAGGCCGGCGCTCTTCAGCGTGTCGAGCCAGACGATCACCTTGTCCGAAATCTTTCGCGATGCTTCCGGCGTCTCGATGACGCGCAGGAATGCCTGGCCGCTCGCGGCGGGCGCCGTGCTGTCCAGCGCCTCGATCACCGTGCCTTTTGCGATCACCGTGCCGTTGGCCGCAGGCGACAGCGAGGTCAGCTTGACCGTGCCGCCATTGAACGCGACCAGCAGCGACGACGCGCCGCTCGTCAGCGTAAACATGCCGTTTTCGCCCTCGGTCGCACCATGGCCGCGCGCCAGCGCCAGCATGGCATCGTCGCCGAAGGTCAGATCGATGTCGCCGCTGGTTCCCGAAGGCGTGACGCTTGTCGAAATCGCTTCGTCCGAACCGACGTCGGCAAGCAAACCCTTGAGATAGAGGTCGGCAAAATCGTCAAGTGGAACCGCATAGTCCACCGTTCCTCCGAGCATCCCTGGATCAGCCGCAATATCCTTGCGCAGGAACACGCCTGTGCCGGTGGAAATCAGCCCGCGCAGCAGGCGCTTGTCCTGGCGGCTCTTCACATCCGGAAATTTTGCCGTAAGCGCTTCCTGAGCGATGGCGTCGTAGTTCACTTCATCGAGTTTCGCCGGGTCGACCTTGGCCGCTGAAAGATCGATCGGCAGCGTCACATAGTTCTGCCGCAGCGCCGGAATCGCCTGCGTGACGATCGTCGACAGGAGCAGCACAAGGAACAAGCCGGCCAACGCGACAGCCGCGGCGCCGAGCCATTTGAACCACGTTTCCGTGCGGTAGCGGCCCTTCAGCCGCGCCTTCGCGGCATCGTCGGTATGAATGCTGACCGGCCGTCCGACGGCGCCGAATGACGAGATCGCATCAGTCATATTGCTCTCGGTATTTCTGGACGACGCGCAAAGCGACGATGTTGAGGGTAAGCGTGATGCAGAACAGCACCAGGCCGAGTGCGAAGGCTGCAAGCGTCTTGGCGCTGTCGAACTCCTGGTCGCCCACCAGCAGCGTCACGATCTGCACGGTCACGGTGGTGACCGCTTCGAGCGGATTTGCCGTGAGGTTTGCCGCCAGCCCCGCCGCCATGACCACGATCATCGTTTCGCCGATTGCGCGGCTGACGGCAAGCAGCATCGCCGAAACGATGCCCGGAAGGGCAGCGGGAAGGACCACCTTGCGGATGGTTTCCGACTTGGTCGCGCCGAGGCCGGCAGAACCGTCTCTCAGGGATTGCGGAACGGCGTTGATCACATCGTCGGAAAGCGAGGAAACGAAGGGAATGATCATGATACCCATGACCACGCCTGCGGCGAGCGCGGATTCAGATGCGACGTTGAGGCCCAGGCTTTCGCCGATACCGCGGAAGTAGGGCGCAACCGTCAGCGCGGCGAAGAAGCCGTAGACGACGGTCGGAATGCCGGCGAGGATTTCCAGAACCGGCTTTGCGACCGCGCGGACGCTTTTGGAGGCGTAATCCGAAAGGTAAATCGCAGCCATCAGCCCGATAGGCGCGGCCACCAGCATGGCGATGAAGGTGATGAGCAACGTGCCGGCAAAGAGCGGCACCATGCCGAAAATGTCCTCGTTGACCGCCCCGGCCTCGGCTCCCGCGCCGGTGAAGGCGCTCTGCGGCGACCAATGCGTGCCGAACAGGAACTTGTAGAACGGCACCTGTTGGAAGAACCGCAGCGACTCGAAGATAAGCGACAGGACGATGCCGATCGTCGTCAGGATCGCGACCACCGAACAGGCGATCAAGAATGCGCGAAGAACGCGCTCGACCACGTGGCGCGCCCGGTAGGCCTGGGCGATGCGTGAATAGGCCCAGTAAAATCCGGACGCGGAAAGCACGAGTGCGACGGTCCAGATGATCCAGGTGCTGGTCGCATGGACCGATTTGTAGAGGGCGGCGGCCGCCTCTTTCGTGGGGTCGGCGAAGCCGACAAGCCCGCCAAAGGCCATCGCGCGAGCGTCGCGGATGAAAGCTTCGACCTGCGGGACGCCCATTCCCGACAACTCGGAGGCGAAGCGGTCGGCAATGATCGACGATTCAATTCCCGGCGTCACCAGCGACCACAACACGATCGCAAGCAGCGCGGGACCGGCAGCAAAAAGCGCCAGAAACATGCCATGCTGGCCAGGCAGCGAATGCAGTCGCGCGACGTCGCCATTGACGCTGGCAATAGCGCGGGTCCGGCCGAGCCAATAGGCAGCAGCGGCCAGAACCACCAGAAGAACAACGAGATAACCGACCATGATTCGGGACGTCCCCTCGACCGCCGGTCATTCACCGGCTCAAAGCACGGGACCTAAGATCCCGCGCTTTGTGCTTTAGGATATGAGGGGTCAGAGCGGTAGGCTCGGACCCCGAAACATCAGGAGCCCATGCCCTTCAGGGCCTTGGCGTTTTCGGCCGACTTGGCGCGCTCGGCGTCCGGCAGCGGGATCAGGCCCTTGTCGGCCAGATAACCATCAGGACCCCATGCAGCATCCGAGGTGTACTCGGCGATGAACTCCTGCATGCCGGGGATGACACCGACATGCTCTTTTTTGGCATAGACAAAGAGCGAGCGGGAAACGCCGTAATCGCCGGATGCGATGTTCTCGAAAGTCGGCTCGACGCCGTCGACCTTGTGGCCCTGCAGCTTGTCGGCGTTCTGGTCAAGGAACGAGAAGCCAAAGACGCCGAAGGCATTGGGGTTGGCTTCCAGCTTCTGGACGATCAGATTGTCGTTTTCGCCGGCCTCGACAAAAGCGCCGTCTTCGCGGATCTCGCCGCAGCCCTTTTCATTAGCCGCCTTCACTTCTTCCTGGCAGGCCGCATCCATGACGAGTTCGACGAACGCATCGCGCGTGCCGGATGTCGGCGGCGGGCCAAGCACCTCGATCTTTGTCGCGGGAAGCGATGCATCGACATCCGACCAGTTCTTGTAGGGGTTGGCGACGACCTTGCCGTCAACAGCGACGTTCTTGGCGAGCGCCTTGAAAACCTGTTCCTTGGTCAGATCGACGACAGTCCCTGCCTTCGAGTTGGCCAGTACGATGCCGTCGAAGCCGACCTTGATTTCGACCGGCGTCACGCCGTTTGCCTTGCAGGTTTTAAGCTCGCTATCCTTGATGGCGCGCGAGGCATTGGTGAAGTCGGCGGTATTTTCGCCGACGCCCTGGCAAAACAGCTTCATGCCGCCGCCGGTGCCAGTCGACTCGACGACCGGGGTCTTGATCTTTCCGCTCTGGCCGAGCTTTTCAGCGACAGCCGTCGTGAAGGGGAACACTGTGGACGAACCAACGATTTGAATCTGGTCGCGCGCGGCGGCATAACCAGCCGACGCGGCGAGCGCAAGCGCCGCGGCCGACGCCGTAAGGAGGAATTTCTTCATGTGGCCTGCTCCTGTTCGGAAAAATGGTCTCTCGGCGCCATTCCTTCGGCGCCCGCTGAGGCCATAGCCCCCGATTATTACAGTCACATGACAGTTTGATGTCAGCCCGGTAACCGCCGCACTGCCCCGTCAAAAGGAAGGGCCGCGGGTCTCGCCGGTACAGCCGTGGTTTGCCGCTGGAATCAGCAGCTTGCGCGAATTGCGGCCGGCATTTGCCTGGACGGGCGAACAATTGGCGCCGAAAAAGAAAATCCGGGCGGGAGCGCGTTGCATGCGGCCAAGGAGGTCATGGCCGTGCCATCGCCGAAGCAGGTCCGTTGGGGTAAATCTGACCCTGCTTCTTGCCGGCGGTCGCTGCTCCCGCCCGTAACTGGAGGAGCGGAACTCGAATGCGCTTATTGTTCCAACCGGGCGCATGCTTTGGTATGGTGCGATCGCACCATAGCCTTGTCGCAACGCGTCGCCGAATCGGCTGGACCCGATAGGCCGACGTGGCTATCCCGCGCGTGGATTTCCCGTCCGCGGACCTTTTCGAGCAAGGCGCCCTTGGCTAATGGGCTTAGGGCTGATGGGCTTGGGCAGGCAATCGTCCATGCCCCGACCCCCAATCGCGCCAAAGTCGCGCCAGGGACGCTGCGGCACTTTGATTTTTGCGCATGATCCCCAGCGAAATCGATTCCGATTCTCCGGGTCATGCGCTAGCCTTGTCCGCAGTGTATTCCGACGGTTGTCGGTAGAACCGAAGCCGCGTTATAGATCCCGCAAGGGTGTTGCCGATGTTGCGACGGATCCTGCCTTTTTTCGTGTGCCCGATGCTGCTGCTAGGGGGCGGCTGCTCGCGCAGCTACGACGGCACCGTCGTCATTCCAAGGCCGCTCGATGTCCGGCGGTTCTGGGACCGGCCGCAGCAGCAGGCGCAAGCCGAACGGCCTCAGTTGCTGCAGACCGATATCTTTCCTGCGGCGCCCGAAACGCCTGAAACAGCGGCGGCGCGCAAAATCGACACCTCCGCGGCGCCGAGAAGGAAAATCGCCAGGATTGCCAAACAACCGCCGACGCCGTCACCCGAGCCGGCGAAACCGCTCGCCTGCAGGAACGTCAGCCAACCCGGGAAACGGGTCCGCATGGTCTGCGAATAGCCAGCCGGCCGCCCCGAAAACGTTGCTGCGCAGCTGCCGCAGCGGTTCGGTTAGACGCGCAGGCCGAGAGCTGACTGGTGGGTTTCGGGCTGCCTGATCGGCGTTGCCGGCAGCCGCGTTGAACCTTATCCGGCCTTCGACGTTAAACAGCCATTGCAGTGCCGCCCGTCGCTTTGGACGCACAACACACGCTGTGGCGTTTTGATTTGGCGCATGGAGACCGAACACATGTCGATTCACTTCACTGTCTCGGACGTGACCAGAAATCTGCTTCACTCGCTGAGACTGGACCATGAGCGCGCGCCGAGACCTCTCAGTCCTGAGCAACGTCTTTTGCTGGAATGCTATCTGGCCGGTCAGATTCCGGAATCGGCCTGGAGCGACTACGTCTTCGAGACGCCGGAATTGGCACGCCATGTCAATGCGAGACGCGGGCAACACTGATATCTGGTGAACCGGTCCGATCGCTCGAGGTGACGCCACCGAACGACGCTTGGCTGAATCGGCGGCCCCATCAGCGTGCCGTTACGCTTGAAGCTGAGGGCGCCCGACGACAATAGCCCTCGAGACAAAAAGGCCGGCACATGGCCGACCTTTCCTTCCACCTCGACCGCGCCAGTACATCCGTGGTCACGGGTTGGAGGTGAATTGCCGACCAGTAGATAGGGATTTAGTTAACGATTCCTTAATTGACGGGAACCGCTCGTCGACGCGTCGTGGCCAATCTGATTTGCGTCTTCGTGATCAGTGCAGAAAGTCGTCTTTAAATGCGGCACATATTATTAATCGTTGTACGCCAACGTGTTAGCGTATGAGGCATACCGAAGATGCATGTCGCGCAAAAGCATGCCCTCGGGCCTGACCCGAGGCTGCGCAGCGTTTTTGCGATAACGACATGCATAAAATCAAGAACTTAAAGCGCGTCGCATTGGATCCGTTCAGCCGAAACGCGCTTTAGCCTATTCTGGAAGTCGACTTATGGCCGTGCTTGGCGCTCTCCCTCCTGGCGTTCGCTGTCGACCAATTCGCGAAGCAGATTGGCAAGGAGTGGTCGACTGCCTGTGCCGGGGGTTTCCGAAGCGTGACCGGAGTTACTGGATACAGGCGCTAACCCGTTTGGCGCAGCGGCCTCCCGTCGCCGAGTTCCCACAATACGGCTTGGCCTTGGAGAAGGCCGATCGGATCGTCGGCGTTGTGCTGACCCTTTATACCCGTTATCCCGGGCAGGAAGGCGACGAAGTCCGCTGCAACCTTTCAAGCTGGTCCGTCGACGCAGAATTCCGTCCCTATGGCGCCAAATTGGTCACGACGATTCTCAAGCGAAGGGACGTGACCTACACCAATATTTCGCCGGCGCCCGCAACGTTGAAAGCCAACTGGGCGCTCGGTTTTCGGCCCTTCACCACCGGACAATTTGCCTTCTTGCCGGCTTTTAGTTCGTCGCAGCGGTCATGTCGCGTGCTTGAAGCTCGTCCCGATCTTGCGGAAATGGCGATGCTGTCCGACAGCGAGAGGTACATACTCTCGGAACACTCAGCACTTGGCTGCCGGTCATTGATTTGCATTTGCGACGGAGCAGCGTTTCCTTTCGTATTGATGCCGCGCCGGATATTGCGCGGTCTTATCCCATCCTATCAGATCGTCTATTGCCGCTCCCTCGCGGATTTGAGCCGGTGCGCCGGTGCCATCGGGCGCTTTCTCTTGCGAAGCGGCATCCTGCTTTGCGTCGTCGACGCCAGGGAGCCGATTGGAGGTCTGTTCGGGTGGTACCGCGCCAACAGCGGGCTGAAATATTTTAGGGGTCCCAGACCACCCTCGCTTGGAGATCTGTCGTTCACCGAGCTTGTAATGTTCGGTCCCTGAAGGACAAGCGCAGCATCAGTCATGCCGCACCGCTTCGCAGCTGAAATGGCAAAAGCGAACCCCCGCCTCTCGGGGCGAGGGTTCCTTTTTGAAAACGACGATCTGCTACTGAACAGGGGCTGTCTGAGCTGGCGGGGTTGCGGGTGCCGGCGTCATCGTGTCGGCTGGAGGTGGCGGCAATTGGCCAGCGGTCGTCGCCTGCGTTCCTCCCGATTGAGTTTGGTCACACGCCGCCAGGGCAGCAAGCGCCAGGCCGAACGCGGCGAATAAGGGTAGTTTGCGGGTCATACACAGTCCCTTCTATGGACGCCACCCGCGCAGGCCTGATCATCAGGACCGCTGCCTCCAGGTCAATCGTCGCTTCGTCGTCGACGCTTCAAACATTCTTACGTCCCGTAAAAGGCCGCGGGCCTTCGGGCTCGGTTTAGATCGGCCTGGGCAAGCAAAACCGTGAGAGTGAAAGCCTCACGCCCCGGCCTGCGACTTCACATGGGCGATATAGCCGCGCACGTCGGCCGCCGGCTCGGCGTAGGCCTTGCCGAGCTTCTTTTCGATCGCCGTCATGTACTCCTTCGCCCATTGCGGCAGCGCGTAGTCGATGGCGGCCAGGAATTCGAGCGTCGCCGCCAGGCGGATGTCGGCGATCGACGGGTTCTTGCCGCCGATGAACGGCTTGCCGTTCCTGAAGAAGCTGTGAAAGACCTCCAGCGGCTCGGCTATCGCTGCTATAGCGGCCTTCTGGGCTTCCGCCTTCTTGTCGGGATGAGCGTCGCTGTGGCCGACCTCGCCGGCATATTGCGGGAAATTCAGCGCAGGATAGGTGGCGCGCGCCACATAGGGGTAGAGCGTGCCGATCAGATAGAACATGGCGCTGTCGATCATCGCCCGCTTGGCCGGCGCCTTGGGATATAATTTGTCCAGCCCGTGCTTGTTGGCGAGATACTGCATGATGGCGCAGCTTTCCCACAACACGCCCCTGGGCAGGCTCTTGTCCTCGATCATCGGCGTCAGATGGGCCGGGTTTCGCGCCATATACTCGGGCGAGCGCGTGTGGCCCCATACGTCGGTCTCGGAATGGTCGAGCCCGGCCGCGCGCGCAAACACCCGTACGCTCATATTGTTGACGCTCGGCTTCAGCATGCTGAGCGTCAGCGCAGGCTTCTTTCCTGATTTCGCCTTAGTCTTCCGCGCGGATTTCGCGGACGCCTTACCTGCAGCTTTTGCGGCGGCTTTCGCTGCCGGCTCGGCGGAAGCTTTCGATGCCTTGGCTGCAGGCTTTGTCGCGGCCTTGGCAGCTGGTTTTGTAGCGGCCTTGGCGGCCGGCTTCTTCGCACTCTTCGTTGTCATCTTTGCCATTGTGCCCTCCCTTTGTTTGGCCTGTTGTCAGAATGGATTTTTCGGCGCGCGGTCTTCTGACAAGGTCGCACGGGAGCGCTCGACCAGCGCCTGGATCGCGTCGGCGAGATGCACTTCGGCGATTGCGTAGTCGCCGCGCGCGACGCGAAGCTTGTGCGCCTGCATCAGCACGTCGGCATGGGTAAATCCCGCCGGCGGCTCGAAACGGTAGGAAGCGAGCTCGATCAGCAGGCCGAGCGGATCCTCGAAGTAGATCGAATCCATAAAACCGCGATCCTTGACGCCGCTGTGCTTGATGGCGCGCTCGTCGAGCCGGGCGACCGCCTGCAGGAAGGTGACCCGCGACACCGCAAACGCGATGTGATGGACGCAGCCCGGATCGGTCGGCGTGCGCCGTTTGACCGGCGTGCGGCTCTCGTCGGTGAAGATGGTGATCAGCCGGCCGTCGCCCGGATCGAAATAGAGGTGGCTTTCGCTGGCCTTGTCGAGGTTGGGCTGCTCGAAGATGAAAGGCATGCCAAGCACGCCTTCCCAGAAATCGATCGAGGTCTGGCGCCCGGCGCCGACCAGCGTGATGTGATGGACGCCTTGCGATTGCAGCTTCTGCATTGGCCGTCTCCCTGGCAGCCGGATGTCGTCGTCGTGTTCACCTCGCCCCGGTGCCGCTCGCAGTTGTGCTGCCTTGTGCCTGGCACGAGGATTATCAGGAGATGCTAAATCAACCGGTGACGATGCGCCAGAAGCCAGGCCACATAGGGACGCTTGCATTGGAAGACCCTGGGTAGCGCAAACGGTAGCTAAGCGCTGCGAGCCTTTCGGCCGCCCTCAAGCTCGATGATTCTTTGAGCCGCCTTCGCGATAAAGCCGGACCGGGTATAACCGTGCGCCTCGGCAAAGGCGTCAATTTGGCTTGGAACATCTTCAGCGAGCGTGATGTTGACGCGGACAGCTTTCTTGGCCTCGGTCTTCACCGCAACCAAGATTGCGACGCCGTCTCGATTATCGGCGTCGGCCATGACATCTTCCAAGCTGGAGGGTTCTGGAATGGCTTCGCCATCTTCCACAAGCCCTTCGATGTGAAGGGCAAGGGCCTCCTCAGCCATAGCACTAGCGTCGTCCAGATCGGTGCCGGCGGTGACAACGCCGGGAAAATCAGGAAAGGACACACCGAAGTCGCTGCCGGTAGCGTTACCGCTTCGGCGGATTGTAAGACCACTGGCAACGGTGGCAGGCCATTGCGAGGACGATAACAAGTCTGCAACGGCCTTAGAATCAAAACCCCGCTCCGGCGGGGTTTTGTGTATCGCCGCCTGACTATCCCTTCTTCGGTAAGAGGTTATCGCCTCGCGTTCTCCGCCAGAGGCGCGGGCTTTTTCAAAATGACAGTTCATAAAGTCCGTGGGCCTCATGAAGGGGCCTGGTGATCTGGTGAGCCAGTTATCCGATCCCCCGCTCAGAAATTTCTACCAAACATTCCGGCCCCTAATGCAACCATTCCGTGACCTGCGAGTTGCGGCCCTTGGGCGGGTTGGGACATGCAGACATGGCAAAGCGTGATGCAGCGGGCCATAAGACCCTTGCCGACGCCGTTCGGGAGCTGATCGGCACCGAAGACAATCGTCATCACGTACACAAGCTGCTTGGGCTGGAGGTCGAACCAGAACTGCCGCCAACTCTGGCATCATTGTTTGAGGCAATCGGCAAGGCCGGGCGGGACGAAACTCCATAGCTGCCCTTACGGGTCCTGCTAAGGGGAGCCCGCCGCCGTTGAGGGACAAGCGATGAGCCCACAGCGGCTGTGCTTCCACGGAGAACTGACCGCCGCAATTCTAAACACGCGCGAGTTCGTGAAGACCGAATTGGTCGGCGTCAGCTATGCCTGCAACAATGTCCGAGGTGCATCCGAGCAGCTGGTCCAAGCGGGGACCCAAGTGGAAACGTGCATCGGCCCTCTGCCCTTCAAGCCTTAGGTGGCGAGGAGGAGGTGTACTATGGCCATGAAGCTCTCACTTTAGTTCGCATTAGCCTGTTGGCCCGGATATTCTGACCCCTCCTTTTAACCCCGTTGAACCCGCTCACCCGAATTGTCTATCCGAGCTAGCTCAAGCGGCCGATTTGGGGGCGATCTTTATCGGCTACTAATGACCTGTCGCTTGACGCTGGGTTGGGTGGGCACGCGCGTCAGGCCGGAGTGTAGGCTGGGGTACGGAAGTCGCAATCTTTGAAGGCCCGTCCCCGGCCGCACTCTTGAGACACCCGCCCGGGTGGCCTTTGGGGCCGGCACTAGCCGGTGTAAGACTGACAGGGTGCCCAAGGCTCCGCTGTCTTGGTCCTGTCATCGCTCAGTCACTATTTAGTTGTGCTGCCACTGCACCCCGCGAAGGCAGCTCAAAGCAGCGGGGACTAACCCCAAGCCCCCCACCCGGTCCCCGCTGCTCATTTCACGCCAGGCTCTTCGGACGTCCAGCCCCTTAGACCGAGCAACGCGGCGTCAGCCTCGATGCCGTCGGGCAGTGTTGACTGGCCAGCGGTCAAAATTTTACATTAGAAACTTGGAACATAAGTGAGGCAGAGAACATTGTTGGCGCCATGGACAAGAACGATGGCGACAATCTTCCTGAGGGGTTTCCGGGCAACCTGCCCGAGGATCCAGTGATCCGAGCCGATATCGCGAAAAGAATTTCGAGAGAAGCTGAGAGTAAAATTGCGCCGCACGGTTTGGTGGTCACGAAGGCCCAGGCGGGATCGCAATCTGGTCGAGGAACTGGAAAGAGCTGACCCCGCCCTCGACAGCCAGCCGTCCGTGCTTCCGTTCCTGGTTCTGTATGTGCTCTCAATGTTGGGCTTGGCATGGTACGCCCTCGCTGGCAGGTATTTTCTATAGCGCCTGAGTTTCCGTTACGCACGGCGAAGGTGTGCACGTCACAGCCCGAGCTTTGAGTAGCGAGAGCGAGAGTCAATGGGCGGCCCAGCAGTCAGTTGGAGTTGGGCGGGTGGCCGCTGGGCCTGACCGGCGAGGGGGCGTCTGCGGGACGGTCGCCGGCTACTTCTACGATAGGCGGCTAAATGCATCATTTGTAATTTAGTAAAATGGTCACGTTCCGTTCCCCTGGCTGTCAAATCGGATGAGCCTAGAGTCAATTTGGTGCCTAAAAGAGTGAGTGCCGGCGCTGGCACAAGGGGCCGCCAGGACGCGCGAGGTGCTTCGGCGGTGTAGGACAGCGGCCAGCGGGAACGCACGCTGGCGAGGCTCTGTACGGCACGGAAAAACCACGGCGCCCGTGGGCCTGTCCCACAGTGGGTCATTTGCTGCTGGCACCGCAATTGCATGGTCAGCATCGGGGCGAGTGGGGGGCCCGCCGCTTCGCAAATGGAGCGGCGGGGCTTTGTGCATTTCAGCCATCACCGCAAGTTCGAGCGGCCCGACAGCCACTATTGGGGGTGACCAACAGCCGGCCTCCGGGCCTAACCAGCAAACGGGGTAGGTTCGCCGGCTGGGAAGACTGTAGCCCGCTCAAGCATCGCTAACTTAGCAAGACGGCTGTGTTCGGTTCCTCTAGCCCTCAAATCGGATGAGCCTAGACTCGGTTCCATGAGTGGGTGTCGGGCAGGCTTGTTCAACGCTTTAGTCAGAACGCGCATTTCTTGTATTTAAAGGCACCAACCATCGCATCAAAGCGCTCAAAGTGGGTTGCGTCGATGATGCGGAATGACCATGAAAAGTTCCGGGATACAACAGCGTCCGCACAGGTTAATAAGGCGGAGAAGCGGTCGTTCTCCTCGTTGACTTGCGAGATCGTGCAGGCGCCCCCAACCGGGCCCTTTGCCTTGTTGCCGGTAATGATGAAACCGTTCTCGGACGAATAGGTACGGTCCTTGAAGCGGACTTTCCCCTGGATCTTCTCGAACACCCTCGTGCAGTCGGCGCGTTCCCCGACCCAGACGCCTTGCAAAACCTCAAGAGCATCGGCCCATGCTACGGATGCGCTAGCGGCGAAAAGTGCCGATCCCAGGAGCAGTGCTGCCTTCGAACGATTGGACCGCCATCTCAGTGCTGCTATGACGAGGTGCATCAGGAATCTCCAAAGCGGTTTCAGTTGATGCCCCTCCAACCGCAAAAGCGGAAGTCAATAGAAAGTTTTTACCGGCAGAATGTTGAACGACTAAGGCCACTAGCTTTGGTTCGATGCAAGCTTCCTCCGAATTGCGCTAATGGCGTTGACGATCGCCTCCGCTGCCTGGCGGTCGAGCGCAACATCCAGGCGGCCTTCTGTCGTCTGGTTGAGAGGATTCCGAGATTGCCGATCTTGTCCGTGACCGTTCCGACATGAATCTCTGTCGGCACATAAGGCGGCTTTTCCATAGGACCCATCGCTTACCTCCTGGTAGCGGTGTGCTGCTGGAGATCTCTCCTTTGACAACTCCCAAGGGCAGCATCGCGCCGATCTGGCGCAAAGGCAAGCCAGAGCAATCCGCATAAAGGGTTATCGGCATAAAAGTGTAGTTTCAAGTGCAAGGGCGCGCTGACGATTTCCGCGTTATTTCTTCCTCAACCTCACCCCGGCGCCGCCGCCGTTCTCCGGGATGAACTCGATTCGCCCCTTAGTCATCATTGCTGGCGTCCATGTCACGGCTGTTTGATGCAGAACAGACGCAGATGGCGGCCGCCCGTGAGGCATGTTGCTACAATCCTGCCGTTTGCATCTGATTGGAGTGCCGGACCACTCGCTGAGATGCTTCGGCCGGCATCAGAGAAGCAGTAGGCGCTCAGCAGGAGTTCGCCAGCATCGCACGATGCACCAGCGCTCACCGCGTCAACGATCCGATATGCCGAGCCGGCTGGCTCTTGTGGTGGGTCACCGCAGCCCGTCAGGATTGCGGCCGCAAGCAATATCGCGGACAGCGGGATGGTCGGTCGCCCTTTACACATCATCATCACCGACGATCCCGCCCTCATTTTCCAGCCTTTCGATCGCCTTGACCTCACGGCGGTTGAACTTCAGGCGGACACCCGCACCGCCTCCATTTTCAGGGATAAAGACGACGCCGGCGGATTCGAGAGCGCGCTTCACCTTGTCTCGGGTATCAGCATGCATCCCGCCGCGCTCGTTTTCGTAGCGCGTCAGGGTGGCAGTCGTCACGTTCGCCATTTCCGCCAAATCGCGGACACCGATCTTAAGCGCGGCCCGAGCCATTCGCATCTGGGAAGGCGTCAAGTTATCACCCTGTGCTGAGTAGTCATTACTGCGTGTTGACATTAACACCAGATACAAAGTATCTATCACAATGTAACAACTTTTCCAAGAGAAACACCATGCCGAACATCACTGTTCGGGCTGCCGCCGAAGGCATGCCCGCAATCAACCGCCGCCGCCTGCTCAACCTGGAGCGACCATCAATCAGAATCGACCGGCGGCGAATGCTGCTCGGCATGGGGGCAACCGCGGCGGCCTTGGCTGCCGCTTCAACGATCGCGCTCGTTCACACGAAAGTGGACAACTTGTCCAGCTTCGCCAAAGACACAGCCGGCGAGTTAGACGCTGGCGCGATCCCATCCGGGCGACGAGCGATAGCCGCCAAACTCCCGAGGCGCGAGCGTTCAAATACAAGACCGTCCGCGATCAGGCTCTGGCAAAGGTCGGCTTGATCAACGCGCAGGCGCGGAAAGCGCTGGACGATCGCCGGGAACGCCTCCGCACCGAGGCCTTCAAAAAGTCAGGCCTTCTCGAAACCTATCCGCAAGCGCAGGAGGTCCGGCAGGTGTTGCGCGGACTTTCGCAAAAAGAGCGCGATGCCGAGATCAATGCCGCTGTCGATCGCGGCGACGTCTGGGTGATTGCGGCAGTTCGAAATTACCCGCCGTTGTTGACCGGCAAGATCGGCATGCCGATGGAGCTCATCGAAAATTTGATCATCTCGAAGGTCGCGCCGGAGCTCGACGCGGAGCTTGAAGACCTCAAGGTGGCGGAAACACACTTGGACATCGCGGTCGACACATTCGCCCGCGAAGCCGAACGGATGAGAGACATCGAGGCGGAAGGCCGCGCCGTTAAGGACGCCCAGGCTACGGCCGAAGCCGACGCAGCTTTCGCGAAGGCTCTAGGGGCGCCGGTCGAAACATAGCGCCACGTTCGTACCAGAGGGGTCGCCCGCGCGCGAGGGAGCCCATTTGGACACCCATCTACCCACGTCGCAAGGTCTCCACTATCCTCATCAGAGGGAGGCTGGCCGTATGGTTGAAATGCGCGTTTGCAAGACTTGCGGCAATGATCTGCCTCTAAGCCGAGAAAATTTCGGGTCAACGCCCAGTGGTGGCCTTCGACACAAATGTCGAGCATGTATGCGCAAGCATGTGCACGATTATGACAATGCATCTGTTGAACGAAAAAAAGCGGCTTCTGAGCGGGCGATGAGGCGGGAGCACTTTTCTGCTGCTAAGCGAGAAAGGTTCACGGCCGCTCTCGTCCGCCGAGACGGGACGAAGTGCTTTTACTGCAAGACCGAGCTACAGCAAGATTTTCACATTGACCATATGGTTCCTGTCGTTAAGGGCGGAATGCGTGTGCTCAAGAATTTGGTTCTGGCGTGCGTCCAATGCAACCAAGAGAAGCACAATAAAATACCCGACGAGTACAGAGCTTGGCGGCGGTTGAACGGTCTTCCGGTTCTCTTCTAACCGCTCCCCCAGCTATCTCTGTGCAGGGCGCGCGCGGACGATCCGGCGCACCCGAAGGGCTGAGGAGCGCGCGTCGCACGCCGACGGGGCTGGAAACGAGAGCCTACGAATCTTAAATTATGATTAGCTCGATTTTTACAGCCCCAACGATTCCTCTACGGTCGCCACTGTGCTATAGGTGGCGACCGTAGCAAGTTGGATGGCGCGCTCGGCCGGATTCGAACCGACGACCAGGAACTTAGTAGGGACCTGCTCTATCCACTGAGCTACGAGCGCAAAGCGGCTGGCCCGAAAGCCAACCGCCCCTGCCGACCTAAAGCCGCTGCGTCTCCTTTCCCTGGGGACTTCGCAGCGGCTTTTCTATTTGCACAGGCCCGGATCACCGGTCGGCGGCTTGGCCGGGCCCTGAACTCTTCTTTTCATGTCACGTCTCACGGGCGGGAATCGCCCACCGCCACTGGAACATAGGTGGAGGCATTGCGCAATACGCTCAGAGAAACTTTACGCAGTTTACGCCACAATCACGGACTACGATTGTAAGCGTAACAATTGACAGATGACGCGTAAGGGGGTATTTAGGCTTGAATTACAGGAGATTGTCATGGCGAAAACTCGCAGCCCGTCATACCCCGCGATCAGCCTTAAAGAGGCAATCGAGAAGGTCACGGCTATCTACAATCAGAATTATCAGGCTCCTATACCGCGTTCCGTCGCCGCCGAACTGATGGGCTATGGTGGCCTGAATGGAAAGTCACTCGGTGTTTTGTCGTCGTTGCTCAAGTACGGACTTCTAGAGGGTCGAGGAGACGAAACTCGGGTTTCAGACCTTGCGGTTAAGATCATCGCGCATGTGCCGGGAATGCCAGAACGGGCCGAGGCGATACGAGAAGCCGCGAATGGGCCGGAATTGTTTCAAGAAATTGACAAGCGATACGCGGCCGGCAAGGCGAGCGATACAGCTATAAGGGCATACCTGTTAACGCAGAAGTTTATTCCATCTGCTGCTGATAACGTTGTCCGGTCCTATCGCGAAACGAAACAGCTGGTCGAACTGGAAACGTCTGGATACAAATTGGACGACGCGTCACCGTCGGCGTCCGACCGAGTGGCGCTGCAGGTAAGCGAGATATTTCCTCGGGCTTCCGCACCCCCCGCACTATTCGGAGGTGAAGCCCTTCCTATGAGGCCGTCGCAGTTTTTTGGGGGCGGCGATGCTTCTACCGCATCCGAGGATGACGACCCGTACGAGGTATCAATCTCGGGCAATTCGAAAACGGGCAAGCTTATTAGCGGCAGGTTTTCTTTCCGCGATCAGCAGAGTGTGGACGAGTTGGTCGGAATTCTGAACGCGATGAAACTGCAACTGCCAAAGGCCGTAAAATCTGACGTCGTTGTCACTGAGACGGACAAAGACCTGTTTCCTTAAGCTAGGTGTCTTTGGCGTTGTCGTACGGGCTGCGTCGCTGATTCTGCGAGGCGCAATCCAATTTTATATTTGGTCGGATATTTGTTCCATCGAAACGGGACATGGCCATCTCGAAAAAATATTTAACGATTTCAGGTAGTTAAGTGGTACGCCCAAGGGGAATCGAACCCCTGTTCCCGCCGTGAGAGGGCGGTGTCCTGACCGCTAGACGATGGGCGCGTTCAAGAACCGGCGATATAGGCTGACGGCCGGGAAAAAGCAACTGGGCTTCTGGCAGTCAATGTTGCCGGGAAAATATCCGTTGCAGGCCTATCGTTTTGGCTCGATCAGGTCCCAGAGATTTCCATGGAGATCGGCGAAAACCGCTACCGTGCCATAGGGCTCAACGCGGGGCGCCTCACGGAATTCGACACCCTTTGCGAGCATTGCCGCATGGTCGCGGACAAAATCGTCGGTCTCGAGGAACAGAAAGACGCGGCCGCCGGTCTGGTTGCCGATGCGGCTTGCTTGCATATCGTCCGACGCTTCGGCCAGCAGCAGCTGCGCGCCCTGCCCATTCGCCGGCGCCACCGTGACCCAGCGCTTGCCGTCGCCGAGATCGACGTCCTCTGTGAGCAAAAAGCCCAGCCTGTCGACATACCAGGCGATCGCCTCATCGTAATTGGCGACGACAAGCGCAACGCTGGCGACGCGGCGATTTTCGGCGAAACCAGTCATTTGTTGCGGATCGAGAAGCGACCGATGATGCGGCGCTCAGTGATGTCGTAGACAAAAATGGCGCGGCTGCCGTCGGCAAGCTCCGCATCGATGGAGACGCGGTTGCCGGAAAGCGACTGGCTGATGACCCTGGCGCCGACCGGCAGCACGATGTCGCCGGTCAGCGGCTCGCCAGAGGGCACCTGGATGTCGCCGGCAAGGGATGGGGCTGCCGGTGGTGCGCTGCGCGTTTTGTAGACAAGGGCTGCAATCACCACCATAAGGGCGAGGAACAGCAGGCCGAGATTGATGGCGACGAAGCGGACGAGCTTCTTGCGCACCTTTTCGACTTCGGGGTCGAGCGGCTTTTCCTCGTCTTCATCGGCAGCAGCCATGGCAAACATTCCGGAACGATTTTCGATGAGCGCTCATAACGAAGAGACCCCGATATTGATAGAGGATGGATTGACGGGCGGATCGCCAAACGGGGGATCGCCAGACGGATCGGTCGTGCTGGAAGCAGGCCCCGATGCGGCCGGCCAGCGGCTCGACCAATGGCTGGCTGGCAAGCTCGGCCCGGACATGTCGCGCAGCCGGGTGCAGATGCTGATCCGGCAGGGCGCCCTCAAGGTCGACGGCCAGCCGGTCAACGAGACCAAACGCAAGATGGCAGCCGGTGAACGCGTATCGGTCGACATGCCGGAGCCGGAGCCGGCGGAGCCGCAAGGCGAGAACATCCCGCTCGACGTCCTCTATGAAGACAATGAATTGATCGTCATCGACAAGCCGCCGGGGCTGGTCGTCCATCCCGGTGCCGGCAACTGGACCGGCACGCTGGTCAACGCGCTGATCCACCATTGCGGCGACAGTCTTTCCGGCATCGGCGGGGTGCGGCGGCCGGGCATCGTCCACCGCCTGGACAAGGAGACCAGCGGCGTCATGGTCGTGGCAAAAACCGAGCGCGCCCACAAATCATTGTCGGAGGCGTTTGCCGACCATGGCCTGACCGGCGATCTCAAACGCGCCTATCTGGCGCTGGTCTGGGGCATTCCGATGAGACCGACAGGCACGGTCGACGAGCCACTCGGTCGCGCCGCCGACCGCGTGCGCCGTGCCGTGGTGCCAGAGGGCCGCGACGATGCCCGCCACGCCGTCACCCATTTCACGGTGGTCGAGCGCTTTGGCGAGCAGCAAGAGGAGTTTGCCACGGCGAGCCTGGTCGAATGCCGGCTCGAAACCGGCCGCACCCATCAGATCCGTGTCCACATGGCTCATATCGGCCATCCCGTCGTCGGCGATCCCGATTACGGCCAGGCCTTTCGCACCAAGGCGAACCGGTTGCCCGAGCCGCTGAAAGGTCAGGTGAAGGCCTTTCCGCGACAGGCATTGCATGCCCGCCTGCTTGAATTTCGGCATCCGACTACCCATTTACCGATGAGGTTCGAGGCGCCGCTACCGAGCGACATGGAGGAACTCGTGGGCGGCTTCCGCAGATTCTGAACCGGCTTCATCCATTCAAAACCAGATCGGCAAAAACCTGACCCGCGTTGTTCACTTTGGCGTGACACACTGTTTCGTGTTGAACCAAATGCTGTCCTTTCTGGTTTTGTTCCTGTATACATCCGCTGTCGCGAACGAGCCTTTTGGCGTTCGTGATTTATGCCCGCCGCGTTAGGGGGCACCACTCCAAGAGAGAGGGGCGCTATCATGGCCCAGTCACTACCCAGTATCGTTTCCGGCGAAGGCGGTCTCAGCCGCTACCTGGAAGAAATCCGTCGCTTTCCGATGCTTCAGCCGCAGGAAGAATACATGCTCGCCAAGCGTTACGCTGAGCATGAGGACACAACGGCTGCGCACAAGCTCGTCACCAGCCACCTTCGGCTCGTCGCCAAGATTGCCATGGGCTATCGCGGCTACGGCCTGCCCATCGGCGAGGTGATCTCGGAAGGCAATGTCGGCCTGATGCAGGCCGTCAAGAAATTCGAACCGGAGCGCGGCTTCCGGCTCGCCACCTACGCCATGTGGTGGATCAAGGCGTCGATCCAGGAATACATCCTGCGCTCGTGGAGCCTGGTCAAGATGGGCACCACCGCCAACCAGAAGCGCCTGTTCTTCAACCTGCGCAAGGTGAAGGGCAAGATCCAGGCGCTCGACGACGGCGACTTGAAGCCCGAGCAGATCACCGAGATCGCCACCCGCCTCAACGTGTCGGAAGCGGAAGTGGTGTCGATGAACCGCCGCCTGTCGGGCGACGCCTCGCTCAACGCGCCGATCCGGGCAAGCGAAGGTGAATCAGGTGAGTGGCAGGACTGGCTGGTCGACGACCACGAAAGCCAGGAAGAGGCGCTGATCGAGCAGGACGAGCTGGAAAACCGGCGCGGCATGCTGTCCGGCGCTCTTGCCGTGCTCAACGAGCGCGAGCGGCGCATCTTCGAGGCGCGCCGCCTGGCCGAGGAGCCGCTGACGCTGGAAGAGCTGTCGGCCGAGTTCGACATCAGCCGCGAGCGCGTGCGCCAGATCGAGGTGCGCGCCTTCGAGAAGGTGCAGGACGCGGTCAAGGCCGCAGCCAAGCGCCAGATGCAGGCGCTGCGCACCATCGAGGCGCAGCCGGCGGCGTAAAACCTCCGGCGGAAACAAATAGCGGCGGCGCTAGGTAACTGGCGCCGCCGTTTTTTTTATGGTCCACCGACTGCGGGGGAACTGTCCTTTGGTGCCATATTCCAGCTAGGGTTGCCGGTTCCGCCGCGCCTTCGCGAACGCCCGATCCGTCGCCATAAACCGCTCAATCATCGGTGTGGTGGCCGGCTCATAGCGGCATTATAGCAATTTTCCCCAAGCCCTGGAAACCGCAACGCTGCAAATTGTGGCGGCAATGTTCCGGCGCCGACACGGGCTTCCGTCGCGAAATTTCACGAGGCGGCGCTTGCGGCAAGCGGGCGCGACAACGGGCCCTCGGGGCTGCGCTGGGCAGTTGAGATCGCCTATTTGGAAACCAAAGGCAGTATGACGATGACGATTTCTCCGTTTCTCACCGCTCTCGGATCCGAAGGTCCCCCAGCCGAGCGAGCGAAAGACATGAACCTGTATGGATGGCTAATTGGAAGCTGGGAAATGGACACGGTCCACTACCGCGACGACGGCACAATCCAGAAGTGGGATGGAGAATGCCATTTTGGCTGGGTGCTCGAAGGCCGCGCGATTCAGGACGTCTGGATCAGGCCCAAGCGCCCTGCGCCGTCCACGATGTATGGCACGACTTTGCGCATCTTCGATCTTGGGATCGATGGCTGGCACATCATATGGAACGACCCGCTCAACCGAGATCACTCGCGCCAGATCGGGCGGGCCGAGGGTAAGGACATTGTCCAACTCGGCACTGATTCGCGCGGTCTGAAAACTCGATGGCGTTTCACCGAGATCACTGCCAACAGCTTCCATTGGATCGGCGAGGAAAGATCTTCCGAGAGCGATCCTTGGCAAATCACGTATGAACATTTAGTCCGCCGGACAAAACCCTGAAGCTAGACTGGCTGGCGTCTGCGCTGCCCCTCATCCGGCAGGGCGATGAGGGGCGGCGCCGAGATTGCAAAAGTTGGACCCGCGCCCCTCAAAGGCAATCCAACGGAAATTTCAAATAGCGGCGGCCGTTGGATTCCGGTTCCGGCAAGCGCCCGCCATTCATGTTGACCTGCAGCGCGTGCAGGATCAGCCTCGGCATCGGCAGCGTCCTGTCGCGCGCCTCGCGCAACGCGACGAAATCGGCCTCCGTCCTGCAGGCGGCAACATGGGTGTTCTTGGATTTTTGTTCCGCGACCGTGCTCTCCCACAAGGGCTCGCGCCCCTCCGCCTGGTAGTCATGACCGACGAACAGACGTGTCTCGTCCGGCAGCGCGAGGATATTTTGGATCGAGCGCCAGAGTTGCGCGGCACTGCCGCCGGGAAAGTCCGCTCTCGCCGTGCCGCTGTCCGGCATGAACAACGTATCGTGGATGAAAGCGGCGTCGCCGATCACATAGGTGATCGAGGCCAGCGTGTGGCCCGGCGAAAAAAGCACCTTTGCCGGAACGCCGCCGACCGAAAAGGTCTCGCCGTCGGCAAACAGCCTGTTCCACTGGGATCCGTCGGCAGGAAACCCCGGCCAGTTGTAGATTGCCTTCCACAGTTTCTGGACGTCGACGACCTTCTCGCCGATCGCCGTGGGCGCTCCTGTCTTCGTGCTGAGATAGTGTGCCGCCGAGAAATGGTCGGCATGCGGGTGGGTGTCGAGGATCCATTCGACAACCAGCCGTTGATCTCTAATGAAGTCGAGCAGGGCGTCGGCATTTTTCGTGTCAGTGCTGCCGGACTTCTCGTCGAAATCCAGGACCGGATCGATGATTGCGCATCGTCGCGTCTGCGGGTCGGCAACGACATACTGGATGGACCCGCTCGGCTTGTCGTAAAAGCCTGCCACCTGCAGCTTGGCCGATGATGCGTCCAATCCCGGCTCCCTCAACTCCCACCCGGCAGGAATGGTTTTCCCTGCCGGGGTAAAAGAAGAGCATGGTCATTCGCCAGCGCCACGCCGTCAAGCACCGCATGCTTCGCCGAGGCAAAAAAGCCGAAAATCCTTCCGTGCCGCCTTCTCAGGCGGAGGGCTGCTTGGTCTTGCGGAGATACGGCAGGATCGTCTCGAAGGCGCCGAAACGCTTGACCGCATCCTCGTTCGAAACAGCGGCGGTGATGATGACGTCCTCGCCCTGCTTCCAGTTCGCCGGCGTCGCCACCTGGTGCTTGGCGGTCAACTGTATGGAATCGATCGCACGCAGGATCTCATCGAAGTTACGGCCGGTCGTCATCGGATAGGTGAGAACCAGCTTGATCTTCTTGTCGGGGCCGATGACATAAACTGAACGCACCGTAGCGTTGTCGGCGGGCGTGCGGCCTTCCGAGGTTTCGCCGGCGCCCGCCGGCAACATCTCGTAAAGCTTGGCGACCTTGAGGTCCTTGTCGCCGATCAACGGGTAGTTCACCGATTGGCCGGTCGCCTTCTTGATGTCGTCCTGCCATTTGCCATGGCTTTCGACCGGATCGACGGAAATGCCGATGATCTTGACGTTGCGCTTCTTGAACTCGCCTTCCAGCCCGGCCATCGTGCCGAGTTCGGTCGTGCAGACCGGCGTGAAATTCTTCGGATGGCTGAAAAGCACTGCCCAGCCGTCACCGATCCATTCGTGGAAGTTGATCGTCCCTTGCGTGGTTTCGGCCGTGAAATCCGGCGCGGTGTCGTTGATACGAAGGCTCATGATGCGTCCCTACCCTGTGATTGCAGCCGGCATTGACCATCCACCGGCCCTGCTTCTGCCTTTTTACCACTGCGGCGTCATCCTTCATACGCCTGTTGCACCGGTACCGGGGCCGGCGACGACAACTTTTTCGCTTTTTGTCGTAAACAGCAGCATTTCGCGCCCATTGATGCCGGCGCAATAGGGCGTTGGGCGCGACAGCAGTGGAAATCTAGGCCTTGTTCACCGCCAGCGTCGTCGCCAGATCTTCCATGCGCTGGGCGAGCGCGCCAAGCGCCTGGGTCAGCACGGAATCGTTCTTGTCGGCCTTGGTCAGCGCGTCGTCACGCGTCTTGCGCAGCGTCAGCACTTCGCTTTCCATGCCCTTGACGCGTTTTTGCAGTTCCGAAAGCTCGTCCATGACCATGATGCCGGCCATCACCGTCAGCCGCTGGTCGCCGATTTCGCCGAATGAGTCTTTCAGATGCGAGACATAGCGGTCGAAGCGCTCGGCAAGGTCGATCAGATGCTCTTCCTGGCCCTCGTCGCAAGCCATGCGATACTGCTTGCCATCGATGGAAACCGTGACTTGTGCCATTGGGCCAGCCCCTATCTATCCAACACGGCGCGGATGGTTTCCATGGCGGTCACCAGCCGACGCGACACTTCCTTGTTGGCGTCTTCCAGCCGTTCGGCGCGCGCTTCGGAATTGTCGAGTTCCTGCGCCAGCCGCGAGCGGTCGGCGTTCATGCGCTGCACCTCCGACTCGGCTTCCGTATAGTCGCGCTCGTGCTCGAGCTTGGCCGCGACGGCGTTTTCCAGCCCCTCGATGGCCTTACCCAGCCTGGCGATGACTTCCTTGAGTGTCGTTTCCCCGGTCATGGCTTTCGTCCTGCGCCCTGCCCATCACCGAATCATCCACGTTCAGAACGCGTTATGTCTGAAACATTACGCGCCGTGTGAAGCCAACGTCAATAAAGCTCTCGCGACTGTCCCCTGCTAACGCTAATTTAGGCCACCAAAGCCCTTCTGGCGCCATCGCAAGACCGGCAAAAGCGCCGGCTTACTGACCAGCAAGATTGGCAAATACGCGCCGGTTTGTTGACTAAAAAGCCGCGCCTGCTATGTGTCGCGCACCCCTTTCCAGGGCTCCCCCAAGGCCCCGAACCCCGACACTGGAGGAAGCATGACCTCGCGTGAACAACATGACCGGATGGCCAATGCGATCCGTTTTCTTTCCATGGACGCCGTCGAGAAGGCCCAGTCCGGCCACCCCGGCCTGCCCATGGGCTGCGCCGACATCGCCACGGTGCTGTTCACGCGTTTCCTGAAATACGATGCGAAGAACCCGCATTGGCCCGATCGCGACCGCTTCATCCTGTCGGCCGGCCACGGTTCGATGCTGCTTTATTCGCTGCTTTATCTGACCGGCTACGAGGACATCACCCTCGACCAGATCAAGCATTTTCGGCAAGTGGGATCGAGGACGGCGGGCCATCCCGAATATGGCCATGCCGCCGGCATCGAGACGACGACCGGCCCGCTCGGCCAGGGACTTGCCAATTCGGTCGGTTTCGCGCTCGGCGAGCGCATCATGAATGCCGCCTTCGGCAACGACCTCGTCGACCACTACACCTATGTGCTGGCCGGTGACGGCTGCCTGATGGAGGGCGTTTCCCAGGAAGCCATCGCGCTTGCCGGACATCTCAAGCTGAACAAGCTGATCGTCTTTTGGGACAACAACAACATCTCGATCGACGGCCCGGTTTCGCTGGCCGACAACACCGATCAGGTCGCCCGCTTCCAGGCGTCCGGCTGGAACGCCAGCCACATCGACGGCCAGGATCCGGAAGCGATCGCCTATGCCATCGAGGCGGCGCGCCATTCCGACAAACCGACGATGATCGCCTGCAAGACGACGATCGGCTTCGGCGCGCCGACCAAGGCCGGCACCAACAAGGCACACGGTTCGCCGCTCGGCGCCGAGGAAATCGCCGGCGCCAGAAAATTCTTCGGCTGGGATTGTCCGCCTTTCGAGCTTCCTGCCGATATCCTCGACGCCTGGCGCGACGCCGGCAAGACCGGTATCAAGGCACGCACCAACTGGGAAGGCCGCCTTGCCAGCGCCGACGCCCAATTGCGCAGCGAATTCGAGCGCCGCATCAGCGGCACGCTGCCGGCTAATTTCGACGCCGTCATCACCGACTACAAGAAGAAGCTCGCCGCGGACAAACCGAAGGTCGCTACCCGCAAATCGTCGGAAATGGCGCTCGAGATCATCAACGGCGCCGTGCCGGAAACGATCGGCGGCTCGGCCGACCTGACCGGCTCCAACAACACCAAGACCAGCCAGACCAAGAACATCACCTCGGACGACTACGGCCAGCGCTACGTTCACTACGGCATCCGCGAGCACGGCATGGCCGCCGCGCTCAACGGACTGACGCTGCATGGCGGCCTCATCGCCTATGGCGGCACGTTCATGTGCTTTTCCGACTATGCCCGTCCGTCGATGCGGCTCGCCTCGCTGATGGGCATCCGCTCGATCTTCGTCATGACCCACGATTCCATCGGTCTCGGCGAAGACGGCCCGACCCATCAACCGGTCGAGCATCTGGCCGCACTGCGCGCCATTCCGAACCACAATGTCTTCCGCCCGGCCGACGCGGTCGAGACCGCCGAATGCTGGCAGTTGGCCCTCGAGCAGGAAAAGACGCCTTCGACGCTGGCGCTGACCCGGCAGAACCTGGCAGCGGTGCGCAACGACTTCGTTGCGGAAAACCTTTGTCGCCAGGGCGCCTATGAGCTGGCCGCCGCCAGTGGCGATGCGGCGGTGACGATCTTCGCTTCGGGCTCCGAGGTCGAGATTGCGCTGGCGGCGCGCGAGGCGCTGGAGAAGCACGGCCATCCGACCCGCGTCGTCTCTGTGCCCTGCTTCGAATTGTTCGACAAGCAAAATGCCGATTACCGCAACAAGACGATCGGCAACGCGCCGATCAAGATCGCCATCGAAGCCGGCATCCGCCAGGGCTGGGATCATTTCATCGGCACCGACGGCATCTTCATCGGCATGACCGGCTTCGGCGCCTCGGGCACGATTGAACAGCTCTATCCGCATTTCGGCATCACCGCCGAAGCGACGGTGAAGGCGGCGGAAGCCCGCCTGCACGGCGAGTAAATGTGCTGGTACCCGGCGAAGCCGCACATGGCGGTTTCGCCGGCAGCCGCGACCTAATGGACTTAAATCCAACCCATCGACGGCTGGATTCTTTGCCAGCCCGCCGTTATGAAGCTGCGGACTTGATCTTCGGCCTCCAACTCCCAGGGAGAGAAAAATGACCGTCAGAGTTGCCATCAACGGATTCGGCCGCATCGGCCGCAACATCCTGCGCGCCATCCACGAATCCGGCCGCAAGGACATCGATGTCGTCGCCGTCAACGACCTCGGCCCGGTCGAGACCAATGCGCATCTGCTGCGATACGACAGCGTGCATGGCCGCTTCCCGCATGAAGTGACGGTCGACGGTGACCAGATCACCGTCGGCAGCGAAAAATTCAAGGTCACCGCCATCAAGGACCCGACGCAGCTGCCGTGGAAGGATCTCGGCATCGACATCGCGCTCGAATGCACCGGCATCTTCACCGCCCGCGACAAGGCCGCCGCGCATCTGGCCGCCGGCGCCAAGCGCGTCCTCGTCTCGGCGCCGGCCGAGGGCGCCGACCTAACCGTCGTCTACGGCATCAACCACGACAAGCTGACCAAGGACCACATCGTCATCTCGAACGCCTCCTGCACCACCAACTGCCTGGCGCCGCTGGCAGCCGTGCTGCATGAGGCCGTCGGAATCGAGAAGGGCATGATGACGACGATCCACTCCTACACCGGTGACCAGCCGACATTGGACACCATGCACAAGGATCTCTACCGCGCCCGCGCCGCAGCGCTGTCGCAGATCCCGACCTCGACCGGCGCGGCCAAGGCGATCGGCCTGGTGCTGCCCGACCTCAAGGGCAAGCTCGACGGCATCTCCATCCGCGTGCCGACCCCGAACGTCTCGGTCGTCGATTTCAAGTTCATCGCCAAGCGTTCGACCACGGTGCAGGAAATCAACGAGGCGGTGATCGCCGCCTCCAACGGCAAGCTGAAGGGCGTTCTCGCCGTCACCCGTCATCCGAACGTGTCGATCGACTTCAACCACGACCCGCATTCCTCGATCATGGCGCTCGACCAGACCAAGGTCATGGACGGCAACTTCGTTTCGGTGCTGTCCTGGTACGACAATGAATGGGGTTTTTCCAACCGCATGGCCGACACCGCCGTCGCCTTCGGCAAGACCATCGCCTGACCGCAGAACCATCTTCTTGCGACTTGAAACGCCCGGCCTGTCCGGGCGTTTTCATGAGAGCGCGCAGCGCCCTTTTGAATGCGCAACGACGCTCTAAGGGTTTGTTTGGCAAGACCCGCGCCTTGAGCGCCAAAACACTCGAAAATCAGCGGCATAGGGCAAAAAACCACCCTCACGCCTTGCACCGGTCATGTCTTCGCCTCACTCTCCCGTAAAGCGAGAGGGACACGAATTCGAGGGGCAATTGGCGGATGGAGCATGCGATCTATCTCGTGACGTTGGTCGGCGCCGCTCTCGTCGTTGCCGCCGCGTTTTCGAGCCTGATCGCCTTCCGCTTCGGCGCCCCTCTCTTGCTGCTGTTTCTCTGCATTGGCCTGGCCACGGGAACCGACGGCCTCGGCATCCAGTTCGACAATGCGCGGCTGGCTTATTTTGCCGGCTCACTGGCGCTGGCGGTGATCCTGTTCGATTCCGGTTTCGGCACACCGCTCAACGCGTTGCGCCAGGCGGCCGGACCGGCGCTGTCGCTGGCGACCATCGGCGTCCTTTTGACCACTGGCCTGTTCGGCGCGGTCGCCCACTATCTGCTCGATCTCAGCTGGCTGGAATCCTTCCTGCTCGGGGCCGCTGTCGCCTCGACCGACGCGGCAGCGGTGTTCTTCCTGTTGCGCGCCGGCGAGATCAATTTGCGCGAACGCGTACGCTCGACGCTCGAGGTGGAGTCCGGCACCAATGACCCGATCGCCATCTTCCTGACCATAAGCCTGGTCGAGATCATCGCCGCCAACGCCAGCCCCGAGGCCAGGGTGCTGGTTACCGACCTTGTCCTCGGCTTCCTTCTCAACATGGGGCTTGGCGCCGTCGTCGGCATTTTCGGCGGCCTCGCCATCGTTCGCCTCGTCGACCGGCTCAATCTCGACCACGGGCTGCTGCCGATCTTCGTGCTGACGCTGTCGCTGATGGTGTTCGCCGCCGCCGGCGCCATTGGCGGCTCCGGCTTTCTGGCGGTCTATCTCGCCGGCCTCATTGCCGGCAATTCCGACATCCGCGCCGTCACCATCCTCAAGCGCTTCCAGGACGGCATGTCGTGGCTGGCGCAGATCATCATGTTCCTGATCCTCGGCCTGTTCGCGACGCCCTCGCAATTTCCGGCGATCCTGCTGCCGGCGGTGCTGCTGGGCCTGTTCCTGATATTCGTGGCGCGGCCGATCGCCGTCTGGCTTTGCCTGATGCCGTTTCGTCTGCCGCGCCCGGAAGTCGCCTTCGTCTCATGGGTGGGTCTGCGTGGCGCCGTGTCGATCCTGCTCGCCATCACGCCGCTGCTTGGCGGTCTTGAGAATGGCCGCCTCATCTTCAACACCGCCTTCATCGTGGTGTTGGTATCGCTGGTCATCCAGGGATGGACCGTCGGACCGCTGGCGCGCCGGCTCGGTCTGATCGTGCCCGCCCGGCTGGGTCCGTTGGACAAGGTCGAGCTCGAACTGCCTGGCTCCGCCCATCACGAACTGCTCGCCTACCGCGTGGCACCAGGCAGCCCGGTGGCGCGCGGCGAGCGCATTCCGCGCTGGGCGCGGCCGTCGCTGGTGCTGCGCGACGGCCGCTCGATGCGCTTCCAGGACATGGGCAGGCTCGCCGCCGGCGACCATGTCTACATCTTCGTGCCGGATCGCTATCCGGCCCTGCTCGACAAGCTGTTCGCCAGCCGCGCCGTGGTCGACCCCGAGGATGCCGACTTCTTCGGCGCCTTCGCCGTCGATCCGGCGCGCTCCGCCGCGGAACTGGAAGCAGCTTACGCGCCAGGCCTGACCGAGGAGGAACGCAAGCTGACGGTTGGCGACCTGGTGACGGCGCGGCTCGGCGGCCATGCCGAATATGCCGACCGCGTGCTGATTGGTCCGATCGAGCTGATCGTCCGCGACGTCGACGACAAGGGCAGGATCACCGGTCTCGGTCTTTCCCTCGAGCCGACCGCGCCGGTGGCGCGGGTGCCGGTGTTCCTGAGTGCCGGCGAAATCGCGGACCGCATCGTTGGCTTTGTGCGCAATTGGCGCAAGCGGACCAAAAAGCCGGGTGCCGAGGCGCCGGACGACGCGGAACCGGCTCCACAGCCAGTGGTGGAAAAAACAACCGGCGAGGGCTGACTGCCTGCGACCCGAGGCGTGGATCATATTTTCCGTGAACTCCCATGCAGGTCTTGCATCGTCGTTGATGCGGGGTAAGGTCCCCGCGATTTTTCGCGAAAGGGAACAGCATGGCCGGCTTTAAGACACTGGACGACATCGGCAATATCGACGGCAAGCGCGTGCTGGTGCGCGTCGACCTCAACGTTCCCGTCGCCGACGGCAAGGTCACCGACGCCACCCGCATCGAGCGCATCGCGCCGACCATCGCCGAGCTTTCAGGCAAGGGCGCCAAGGTCATCCTGCTTGCTCATTTCGGCCGGCCCAAGGATGGACCTTCGCCCGAATTCTCGCTTGAGCCGATCGCCAGGGCGGCCGCGGAGGTGCTTGGCCGCCCTGTCGGCTTCGCGGCCGATTGCATCGGCGACAAGGCCGCGAGCGCCGTCGCCGCCATGAACAACGGCGACGTGCTGCTGCTCGAAAACACCCGCTTCTACAAGGCCGAGGAGAAGAACGACCCGGCCTTCACCGAAAAGCTGGCCACCAATGGCGACATCTTCGTCAACGACGCCTTTTCCGCCGCCCACCGCGCCCATTCGTCGACGGAAGGGCTTGCGCAGCTGCTGCCGGCCTTCGCCGGCCGTACCATGCAAGCCGAGCTCGACGCGCTGGAAAAGGGCCTCGGCAATCCCGTCCGCCCTGTCGTCGCCATCGTCGGCGGCGCCAAGGTCTCGAGCAAGATCGACCTCCTGATGAATCTGGTGAAGAAGGTCGACGCGCTGGTCATCGGCGGCGGCATGGCCAACACCTTCCTCGCCGCGCGCGGCACCGCCGTCGGAAAATCGCTGTGCGAGCATGATCTCGCCAACACCGCCAAGCAGATCATGATCGAGGCGGCCGAAGCCGGCTGCGCCGTCATCCTGCCGGTCGACGGTGTCGTCGCCAGGGAATTCAAGGCGGGCGCCGCCAGCGAAACCGTCGCCATATCAGAGGTGCCGGCCGACGCCATGATCCTCGATGTCGGCGAAAAGACCGTGAAGACCGTTGCCGACTGGATCGACCGCGCCGCGACGCTGGTCTGGAACGGCCCGCTCGGCGCCTTCGAGATCGAGCCGTTCGACCGGGCGACGGTGGCGGCGGCCAGGCACGCCGCGGCCCGCACCAAGGCCGGCAAATTGATCTCGGTGGCGGGTGGCGGCGACACGGTGGCCGCCCTCAACCATGCCGGCGTCGCCGACGACTTCACCTATGTCTCGACCGCCGGCGGCGCCTTCCTGGAATGGATGGAGGGCAAGCCGTTGCCCGGTGTCGACGTGCTGAAGCGCTGAGGCCCTAGGCCCTGGGCCCTGGGCAACAGGCGAACAGGGGCGTTTGCGCGTTTCAATCGATTCGAGCTTTCCGCTTGGAATGGTTCGACTTGAACCTGCTTTGCTCTAGTGGTCTGCTAGCCCGGATTTTCACACTGTTTGGAACAACCGGTTCAGGAGGATGCACAATGAGCGAACGACTCGAGGACATTGCCGCTGCGATGGTGGCCGACGGCAAGGGTCTTTTGGCCGCCGACGAGAGTTCCGGCACCATCAAGAAGCGCTTCGACGTCATCGGCGTCGAATCGACCGCCGACAGCCGCCGCGACTATCGCGAGATGATGTTCCGCGCCAGGGAGGCGATGACCAGATACATCTCCGGCGTCATCCTCTATGACGAGACCATTCGCCAGAAAGCCGCCGATGGCACGCCGCTGGTCGACATCATCAAGGCGACCGGCGCCATTCCAGGCATCAAGGTCGATGCCGGAGCCAAGCCGCTGGCCGGGTACCCCGGCGACACCATCACCGAAGGCCTCGACGGCCTGCGCGAGCGGCTCGCCGACTATTACAAGCTCGGCGCCCGTTTCGCCAAATGGCGTGCGGTGATCGACATCGACGTCGCCAGGGGCGTGCCCTCCGCCACGTCGATCGGCTCGAACGCCCATGCGCTCGCCCGCTATGCGGCGCTCTGCCAGGAGGCCGGCATCGTGCCGATCGTCGAGCCGGAGGTGCTGATGGACGGCGCCCACGACATCGGCACCTGCTACGAGATCAGCAAGGCAACGCTGGCGAAACTCTACACCGAGCTCTACGCCGCCCGCGTCGTCCTTGAAGGCACCATTCTGAAGCCGAACATGGTTCTCGCAGGCAAAAAGTCCGGCAGCACCAGCAGCCCCGAGGAAGTCGCCGAAAAGACCATAAAACTGTTCCGCGAGACGGTGCCGGCAGCGATTGGCGGCATCGCCTTTCTCTCCGGTGGGCAATCGGATGAGGAGGCGACCGCCAACCTCAACGCCATCAACGCCATCGGCCCGCATCCATGGAAGCTGACCTTCTCCTATGGCCGCGCCTTGCAGGCGGCGCCACAGAAGGCATGGAGCGGCAAGGCGGCCAACGTCGCCGCTGCCCAGGCAGCCTTCGCCCACCGCGCCCACATGAACCACCTGGCAGCGCTTGGCAAATGGCAGCCGGAGCTGGAACAGGCCGCCTGACCGATCTTTTTAACTTCGTCCGAACCCGGGCCATGTGTCCGGGTTCCATCTGCTCCAAAATGCTCCATGAAAATGCGATTCCGGTGTCGGCTTGCGTTGAGCCCGAACGTCCTTGGGGCTCAACGAGGAGCAGGCTGATGCCAAACAAAAAGATCGTTTCACAGCAAGACTGGTTCCAGGCGCACAAGGCGCATCTGGCCCGCGAGAAGGAATTGACGCGTTTTCGCGACCGCATCGCTGCCGAACGGCGGGAATTGCCTTGGCTGAAGATGCGGAAGGACTATGTCTTCGAGACCGAACAGGGCCCGAAGAAACTGGCCGACCTGTTCGGAGGCGCGAGCCAGCTGATCGTCTACCACTTCATGTTCGGGCCGGGCGCCGACTACCGTTGCGAAGGCTGTTCCTTCCTTGCCGATCACATCGACGGCGCCAACCAGCACCTCAAGCACCATGATGTGTCGCTGGTCGTGATCTCGCGGGCGCCGTTGGCCGAATTTCTGCCCTACAAACAGCGCATGGGCTGGAAATTCGACTGGGTGTCGTCCTACGCCTCGGACTTCAACTTCGACATGCAGGTTTCCTTCACCGACAAGCAGATCGCATCCGGCGACACGACCTATAATTTCGAGCAGCGCGCGCTGAAATCGAAGGACCTTCCCGGCATCAGCGTGTTCTACAGGGATGAGAACGGCGACATCTTCCTGACCTTCATGTCGCGCTCCAGGGGCGGCGATCCGCTGATCGGTGCCTATCACTATCTCGACCTGACGCCGAAGGGCCGCAACGAGACCGGTCCCTATCACAGCCTGATGGACTGGGTGCGGCTGCACGACGAATATGCGGGCAGGCACGAAATGCAGGACGCCTGCTGCCATTGATGACGGACCGTCGACGCAAGGTCTTTCGCCTCTGGCCTGATATGCGCTAAGTGCTGCTAGCTATGCCCTTTGACGGACTTACCCATTAGCGGTTGGCCCCATTAACGGTGTGCGATGCAGCGCTTTCTTGCCCTCCTCACCTGGCTCGCCTTTCCGGTCTATGTCTGGCAGGGACTCGGCGTGCGCCGCCGCACCAGCCGCATGCTGCCGGCGCAAGGTCCGGTCATGCACGGGATTTCGGGCCAAGCGCCGGCGATCTCGCTGCTGATGCTTGGCGATTCTTCCGCCGCCTCGGTCGGCATCGGCAATTCCGAATACGGGCTGGCCGCGCAACTGGCCGAGCTGATCTCGAAACGCACCGGCCGCGCGGTGCGCTGGCGGGCAGCCGGCTTCAACTCGGCGACCTCAGGCCAGATCCGCGATCATGTGCTGCCCAATCTGTCGGCCGATCCTTGGACGCATATCGTGCTCGCCGTCGGCACCAACGACACCAAGAACTTTCACTCGGTGCCACGCTTCAAAAGCGATTTTGGCGGCCTGCTCTACGCGCTGCGCGCCAAATGGCCGGAGGCGCGCGTGGTGTGGTCGCCGGTGCTGGAATTCACCCGCGCACCGGCAATGCCGCCGCTGCTCGGAAAGATCCTGGAAATCCGCGCCGCCGAGATGAACCGGATGGGCGAGCGCCTTTGCCTCGAACGCGGGGCTGTGCCGGCGCCGCGCCTGCCGATCACCAATGCCGAAGCCGGTTTTGCCTCCGACGGATTTCATGCCTCGGAAGCCGGCTACCGGGCCTGGGCGGAACATCTGGTCGATTTGGTGCTGGCCAACGAACCACGCCTCGCATAGCGGCCCGCCAGCGCTACGTCCCCAGCCCTACGTCCCCAGCCCTACGTCCAATGACCCAGCGCCGCTGTTATCGAAATCGCCGCCATCGCCAATACCGCCAGCTTCCAGAAATCGCTGCGCCGCTTCAGCCCCGGCCAGCCAAGCGGCTTGATCAGCTGGATGACCATCATGGCGACGATAACGAGCGCAAGAAGTTTCGACATGCCGCTTTTGATCAGCGTTGCGGTCGGCTGTCAAAGCGCTCCGCTGGCACCAGATCGCCATAACGCTGAGAGATATTATGCCAGCGGCTTGAGACCGGCCTCGATCGCAGCCCGTTTCGGTTCGAGGAACGGTGGCAAGGCCAGCCTTTCGCCCAGCGTTTCCAGCGGCTCGTCGGCCGTAAATCCCGGGCCGTCGGTGGCAATCTCGAACAATATGCCGTTCGGCTCACGGAAGTAGAGCGAACGGAAGTAGTATCGCTCGACCTCACCGCTTGACGGCAGGCGGAATTCGGCCAGCCGCGCCGTCCATTGATGCAAAATCTCCTGGTCCGGCGCCCTGAATGCGACGTGGTGGACCGCACCGGCGCCCTGCCGTGCCGGCGCAAGGCCCGGCTGCACGGCGACATGAATCTCCGCCGCCGGGCCGCCTTCTCCCATCTCGAAGACGTGAACCTGGCCCTGACCATCCGGCGAGGCATAGTTTCTCGCCTTGCGCATGTTCATCACCCTGGTCAGCACTGTTTCAGTATTGGTGATGTCGGGAACGCTGACGACGATAGGTCCGAGCCCGCGTATCTGGTGCTCGATGGGGATCGGGCTTCGAGCCCAGGGATGACTGTCGCCCTTGCCGCCATCGCTGACGAGACGCAGGCGCTGGCCTTCCGGGTCTTCGAAGTCCAGCGACGGGTAGCCGCCGATATCGCCGATCTCTCCCGTCGCGCCGATCTCTTCCGTCGCGAGGGTCTCGCCGGGCAGGTGCTGCTTCCACCAGACAAGGCTTTCAGGGCTGGCGACCCTCAGGCTGGTCCGCACGATGCTGTTGGTGCCGCGCCGCTCGCGTCCGACCGGCCAATCGAAGAAGGTAAGATCGGTGCCAGGCGTCGCCTCGGCGTCGGCATAAAAAAGGTGATAGGCCGACGTGTCGTCCTGATTGACCGTCTTCTTGACCAGTCGCAGGCCCAGGGTCCTGGTGTAGAAACGAAGGTTTCCGGGTGCATTGGCCGTGATTGCGGTCAGATGGTGAATTCCTGTCAGTTGCAGGCTCATTGTCATCTCCCTGATCTCTGGAAAATTTTTCTCCTTAGATATCAGAACCCCGGCCCTGTCGCTGCTGCGGATTCCGACGGTCCGTCGTTGGCAGATGAAAGACTTGATCCCGGCGACCAGAAAGCCTGCTTCACTCGGGCAAACGGATCAGAACCGGCAAAACCTGGCACGCTCACCAAAGACCGCTCAGCCTCCTGACAGACTGCTGTCAGGAGGGCTGTGCGATAGTGTCTCCATCGAAAGAGAGGAGACTAGCCATGAACGGTTTTACCATTCTGCGTAGCGTTCAGCACTATGTCGGCAAGATCCGGACGATGCGCAACGAGATCCGCACCCGGCGTTTCATGAACGGGTTGCCGCAGAGCATCCGCAAGGACATCGGTTGGCCGGATAACTATGATTGCCGCCACCGCCGCGGCCATTGAGGCGATTTTATCGCAGCAGCGGTTGCATGCGGACGCCACGCGCCCAGATAAACAGGTCCGGCGGACCGAAAGACGGAGCAGCAAATGTCCGAACAGAAAACTATCGGCGTTCTTTTCATCGATCGCTTCGCCGACTGGGAATACGGGCTGCTGGCGGCTTCGGCGGTCGAATGGTTCGGCGCACGCGCGGTTTCGCTGGCGCCGAACGGCAAACCGGTGACTTCGGCCAGCGGATTTATGCTGACGCCGGACCGCTCCACCGCGGTTGATGAAAACACCGATCTTGACGCCGTCGCGGTCATCGGCTCCGACCAGTGGGTCGATGCTCCGCCTGACGTCTCCGCACTGCTGACAGCCGTCGCAGCGCGCGGCGGTGTGGTCGGCGGCATCTGCGCGGGCACGCTGGCACTAGCGCGTGCCGGCCTGTTCGGCAACGCCAAACACACCAGCAATGGTCGTGACTGGATCAACGAAAAGGAACCGGGCTATCCGGGCGCCCAGAACTATCAGGACGTGCCCTATGCCGTCGCCGACGGTCGCATCGTGTCCGCGCCGGGTTCGGCTCCCGGCACCTTTGCTCTTGCCTATTTGAAGACGCTCTATCCCCAGAGAAGCAGCGATCTCGCTGAGATGCGCACGCTGTTCGCCAAGGAGTATGCAGAAGGGGAATATGCTGAAGCCTCCTGACAGTATGGTGTCAGGAGCGGCGTGCAATACTTCGAAAGTACCAGGAGACAGACATGGCCTTCATCCCTGCAACAGCTTCGGGCTCTTCGTCTAGGTGACGCATGGTAAAGAGCTGGAACGACAGGCTGAACACGCCGGGCATCAACGGTATCAAGCCGACGCCGCGGACTGTTGGCGACGTCGTCGAGGGCCAGCCGATGCTGGTGCCGACGGCTCGGCAGGTCGATGATTTCATTCGCTCCATTCCAGAGGGCGTGCCCATGGATATCCGCGCGTTGCGCGCCGCGCTCGCCATTGAGCATGGCGCCGAAGTGACATGTCCGGTCACCATCGGCTATCATCTGCGCACTATCGCCGAGCCGCGAACGAGGATCTGGAACGTGGCATGACGCTGAGCGACATCACACCGTTCTGGCGGGTGCTGGATGCAAAGACGCCGACAACAGGGAAGTTGTCCTTCGGCGCGGCATTCGTCGCCGCGCAGCGCAAGCGCGAAGGGCTTGAGCCATAATGCATCGCCCGAAAGTTGGAACCGGTTTGGGGACAACGACAGGCTAAAAACAACATCGAGGGACCGTACGATGCGCCGCGCCGACAGGCTCTTTCAGATCGTGCAGCATCTGCGCGGTGGCCGTCTGGTCACCGCCCAGAAGCTGGGCACGTGGCTCGAGGTTTCCGAGCGAACCATCTACCGCGACATCGCCGACCTGCAGTCGACGGGCGTGCCGATCGACGGCGAGGCCGGCGTCGGCTACATGATGAGGGAGGGTTTCGACCTTCCGCCGCTGATGTTCACGCGTGACGAGATCGTCGCTCTGGTCGCCGGCGCCCGCATGGTGCGAGCATTTGGCGGCGCTGCCATGGCGCGGGCCGCCGACGAGGCGCTGGTCAAGATCGGAGCCGTGCTGCCCGATGCCGAAAAGGACCGCATCGCCCGCACCGAGATCCACACGCCGATGTGGGTGGTGAGCGACGCCGCCCGCGAAGCAATCGACCTGATCGAGCGCGCGGTGGAAAAACGCCAGGTGCTGACCATCGACTACTCCGACGAAGCAGGCCGCAGCACCGTGCGCGACATCAGGCCATTGGGCCTGTGGTTCTGGGGCAAGGTGTGGACGCTGGTCGCCTGGTGCGAGATGCGCGACGATTTTCGCGCTTTCCGCATCGACCGCATTGCTTCAGTGGTCATAGCCGGCCGCGTCTTCAAGCCGGAGCGCGGCAAGCAGCTCGCCGATTTTTACCGTGCGGTGGAACGCAGCGAGGACTACGGCATGGCGCCGGACCGGGCCGCGCGAACCTAGGCGCGGCGCCTCTTCCTTCTCCCCTTGTGGGAGAAGGTGGCCGCCCACGGGTCTTGCCTCCGGCAAGCCCGAGGACAGGCTCCGCGGCCGGATGAGGGCTGTTCCAGGGAACGCCGACGCCTCATTTCTTCCAACACCCCTCTTCCGTCTCAGCGCTGCGCGCCGATCCACCTTCTCCCACAAGGGGAGAAGGAAGAGGCGCCTCAGCCCTCCTCGTCGTCCTTGTCCTCGTCCTTCGACTTCAGCGCCGAGAGCTTGGCGAAGACGGCGTTGGCGTCGAGTTCCGCATCCTCGTCCCTTGGCTTCTCCGGCGCCGGCACGAGGCGCTCGGTCAATGCCGCCGGCAGCAGCGTGTCGCCGGCCGGCTGTGCCTGTTCGCGGCCACGCGAGGCGCGGTTGACTTCCATGTCGAGGTCGATCTGCGAGGCGAGCCCCAGCGTCACCGGATCCATCGGCTGCAGGTTGGCTGAGTTCCAGTGCTTTCTGTCGCGGATCTGGTCGATCGTCGACTTGGTGGTGCCGACGAGGCGCGCGATCTGCGCGTCCTTCAACTCGGGATGGTTGCGCACCAGCCAGAGGATGGCGTTGGGCCGGTCCTGGCGCTTCGACAGCGGCGTGTAGCGCGGACCCTTGCGCTTGGATTCCGGCACCCGCACCTTGGGGTCTGACAGCTTCAGCCGATGGTTCGGATCCTTCTCGGCGCGTGCGATCTCGTCGCGGCTCAGCTGGCCGGTCATGATCGGGTCCATGCCCTTGATGCCTTGCGCCGATTCGCCGTCGGCGATCGCCTTGACCTCGAGCGGATGCAGTCCGCAAAACTGCGCGATCTGCTCGAAGGACAGCGCGGTGTTGTCAACCAGCCAGACGGCGGTCGCCTTGGGCATCAGCAGCGTATTGGCCATTGCAAATATCCTTCTCGTTCGCCCGCGTTCCCGCGCGGGCGGTGGTTTTAGAGCCACCAAAATGGGAAAATCGCGGTTTATATAGCCGCTCCGTTGCCGTTCCGCAACGTTTTTGGAAGGTGGTCGCGAGATGGCGGGAGATATCGAACCTGTCAAGGCAGCCTTGTCGGCTTCAGCATCGCGCCTTCGGTGAGCCGCTCAGCGGCCGCGGCCGCTAGCCCGGGCAACAAAACGTCCTTCTGTCGGCATTTGCCGACTGTTAGTGGGAACATGTTTCATCCACATTTCGCTTCGGTAGCGGCGACCTGCTTTGGGAGAGCAAGCCGCCGCCGATGTGGGCTGATCGATGTTGGAAACCGGGCACGCTGTCGCGGCGGCGGGGTTGTTTCCGTTCGCCATTTCCTATGCGCTTCTGGCAATGCTGCCGGGCGCCAATTTTGCTGTCGTCGCGCAGGCCGGGCTAACCGCTTCGCGTACTACAGCGCTTTCGGCAGCTGCCGGCATTGCCTTGGGCGCGAGTTCGCTGGCGATGGTCGTCGCGACGGGCGCCGCCGCGCTGCCGCCGGGGGGCATTGCGCACCAGATAGCAGCCAGCCTTTACGGCGCAATGCTGGTCTTCATCGGCTGGAATTCGATGCGGCGGGCGCTGTCGATCACGATCGGCGCCGACGAGCCGAAGCCACTTCCAATCGTTCGGTACTTCCGGCTGGGGTTTGTCACGGCGGCGGCAAATCCGGCCACCGCATTGTTTTTTGCATCCTCTGCGCTGAGCTTGAATACGCGCGGGGCAATCCAGATATCCGTGGCAGCGCTGGTTTTTGCCATTGCAATCGCCTGGTTTGGCCTTGTCGGGCTGGCTATTTCCCAGCCAGCCATGCGCGAATTCTATAACCGTTTCCGCAAGCACGTGGACATCGTGCTGGGAGGCGCCTTGATAGCGATTGGTTTTGCCGCGCTTAGCCATTGAAGCGACAAATAGACGGCCTTTCCACCGATTTAATGCATGTCGCGCAAAAGTGTGCAGCGGTTTTGCGATAACGACATGCATAAAAACAACAACCTTAAGCGCGTCGCATGAGGCCGGTCGAACGCGACGCGCTTAGGCCGATCGTCATCTGCGATTGAGCGGTTCTGTGCTCTTGAGCAAGGCGACGAGTTGGCTTTGCTGACTTGTCCCGGTCTTGGCGAAAATCCGTTCGAGATAGGTCCGGCCGGTCTTTACGGTGATCTTCAAGTCGGATGCCGCATCTTTCAAGGGTCGTCCCTGCGAAAGCACGGCGGCCAGACGTGCCTCGGAGGGCGTCAGGTCGAACAGGCCCGCGAGGAGGATTGGTGAAGGCACGACTGCACTGGCCCTTACTTCCGTTGCAGCAACCAGGATGTCCGCGCCGGTGAAAATGTCATGTGCGGCGCGGCGCAGCGGCAAAAGATGGATGACTAGTGCCGGCCGGCTTTCGTTCGCGGCAACAGGAATGGATCGGACCGCGAAATCGTTGCGGTTCTCGAGGATGGCCTGCTGGAAAAGCGCATTGGCGGAGGCATTGGCGATCGCCATGCCGCCATAGGCGGTTGGCAGAAACATCTCGGTCATTTCTTCCAGCAGGCCGTTGGCCGTCAGCACGCGTCCCGATGCAGCCATGACCGCGGCCGGCAGCCCGATGGTCTCGAGTGCCGAGACGGTCGCCCTGGCCTGTTCCAACCCCAATCGCGCCGAGACCATGCCGGCCCGCGCGAAATGCGGGCGAAGCTGCTCCAGCCGATCGACCGACGCCCGATCGTAGGTGCCATCCTTCATCCACCGTTGAAAGACGAAAGTGACGAGTTCGCCGCTCGGCATCGCAACTGCCGAACAAACGTGCGCGCCGATACCGGCCGCTCTCAGTTTTACCCGCACAGGATCGTTTTCGACCTCTTCGGCTGTCAGGAAATCTTCGACCTGAACGAAGCTCGCCGGCTGCATGCTGCACATACGCTGGGTGGCGTCAGAGAATTTCCAGGCGTCGCTGGCGACAAATTCGTCAAACAAGGATCGGATGGCGTTGCCCGAAGAAACGTCACTCAATCTGCCGCGGACCGGAGAATCGGCGCTGAACAGGAAGATGGCGCCAGTGGCCGAACCAGAAATACTGCCGGCAGATTCGAGCGTCTCCCCCCAAAGCTCCGGCACGAAAGCCGCCTCGTAGATCTTGTCCGTCAGATCGTCGAACATGGGCCCAAGCCTGTTTCAGAGTCAGCACGCTACTGGCCCGGATCAGCGCTCCCACCCTCTGACCTAGTCCCGCGCGATCAAAATGCCCACGCTGAAACTGGAGTCAATTGCGGTCGAGTTGTATTCGGATCTGGATAGTGGCCATCATAGCAGCCGCTGCTGTTGCCTCGGACTTCAAAACGACAAAACCCGCCGGACTGGTCCAGCGGGCTCGGAACCGGCGGCGGGAAATCCGCCTGCCTCGGCTCTTGCTTGGCGGATCAAAGCGTCTTGCGGGCGATCCTCTCGATGTCACCACGGTTGATGCCAAGGTCGTTGAGCTCGCGGGCGTTCAAACGGTTCAGTTCGCGCACGGTTTCATTGTACATGCGCCAGTTACGGAAAGCACGGATCGGGTTCATGGTAGTCCTCCATCGTTTCGATGCCGCTCAAATAGGCACCGCTGATGAAAAGTTGAACAGACGCTTTTGCATGGCGGCAATGCGTTTGTTGCATTGCGCAATTAAGGTTTCGTTCAGCTTGCTTGCCGACCGTCAACCGACATCGAGCACGATCTTGCCGATGTGGTCGCCGTCCTCCATCCGCTCATGCGCCCGCCACGCCTCCCTGAGCGGAAAGATCATGTCCATGACCGGTGCCACCTTGCGGGTGCCGAGCAGCGGCCACACCTGCGCCTCCAGCGCTGCGGCGATCGCCGCCTTGAATTCGACGGTGCGCGGCCGCAGCATCGAGCCGGTGTGGGTGAGCCGCTTGGCCATCATCTTCGAGAAGTCGGTGCTTGCCACCGCCCCGCTCTGCGTGGCGATCTGGATGATGCGACCTTCCACCGCCGCGGCCTCGTAGTTTCGCGCCACATAGTCGCCGGCGACCATGTCGAGGATGACGTTGGCGCCCTTGCCGCCGGTCGCGTCCTTGACCGCCGCGACGAAGTCCTCCTCGCGGTAGTTGATCGCCCGGTCGGCGCCGAGCTTCAGACAGGCGTCACACTTCTCCTGGCTGCCGGCAGTGGTAATGACATGGGCGCCGAAGGCCGAGGCGAGCTGGAGCGCCGTGGTGCCGATCCCGGACGAGCCGCCATGCACGAGCAGCGTCTCGCCGCTCTTCAGGGCGCCGCGTTCGAAGACATTATGCCAGACGGTGAAGTAGTTTTCCGGTACCGCCGCCGCTTCGGTGTGGGTAAAGCCGGCGGGCAGCGGCAGCACGCTGCCGGCATGCACCTTGACGTATTCGGCATAGCCGCCGCCGGGCGTCAGCGCGCAGACCCGGTCGCCGACGCGCCAGCGCGATATCTCGTCGCCAAGAGCGGCAACTTCGCCTGACGCTTCGAGGCCCGGCAGGTCCGACGCACCAGGCGGCGGCGGGTAGACGCCCTTGCGTTGCTGCACATCCGGCCGGTTGATACCGGCGGCGCGCACCCGGATCAGGATTTCGCCAGGTCCGGGCACGGGCACGTCGCGCGTTTCCGGTTTCAGAACCCGCGGTCCGCCGGGTTCCGAGATCGCGATGGCCGTCATCTTCGCCGGAAGCTTGTCCTGTCCGCTCGCCATGAATTTTTCCCGTCTCGCTTCGCCAGTTTCTTGCCGACTTGCCGGTTTTATTGCCGACTGTTTGCATCCATGCCCCTGCCCTATGTATGCTCATTGCCAAATCAGGCAAATGGCCACTGCAGCGCCGGGCGTTCGATTGGACGCGCAAGGCAGCAATTTAATTTTTGCGCATGAGCGAGGAGCGACGATGGCGATCTTCGACGACGAACCCAAAAAGAAAGCGCGCCCGCATGAGATCGGGCAGGATCTGTCGCTGCTTTCCGTCGATGAACTGTCCGAGCGGATCGGCATCTTGCGCGACGAGATCGCCCGCCTCGAAGCCGAGCTCAAGACCAAGGGCACCACCAAATCAGCGGCCGAGGCGCTGTTTCGCCGCGAATAGTTTCCAGAGCCGAATCGCCCGCCGCCGAAAAGCTCGAATGCGGCTGTCTTCAGATCCTCCCCAAATTCCAGCCGGATCAGCTAAATGTTTGCAAGCTACCGACCGATCCTCTCGCTGCTTCGCGGCACCGCTTTCCTACTGGCGGCGACCGGGCTGCACGGGCTGCTGTTGCCGCTGCGCGGCCAGTTGGAAGGTTTCTCGACCGCGTCGCTCGGCCTGATGGGCACCGCCTGGGCCGGCGGCTTCGTCACCGGCTGCTTCTTTGCGCCGCGCCTGGTGCGCCGCGCCGGTCACGTACGCGCTTTTGGCGCCTTTGCGGCATCGGGAGCCATCGTCGCACTGCTCACCGGCCTGATCATCGACGAATATATCTGGATCCTGCTGCGCGCCTTCACCGGCTTCACCATGGCCGGCGCCTTCATGATCATCGAAAGCTGGCTCAACGAGAAGTCCACCAACGAGAACCGCGGCGCCGTCTTCGGCCTTTACATGATGGTTACCTATGCCTCGATCATGGGCGGCCAGATGATCGTTGCCGGCGGTGATGTGAAGTCGGCCTCGCTGTTCATGATCACCGGTATCCTGTTCTGCCTGTCGCTCATTCCGACCGCAGTCTCGACGGCTTCGCATCCCAAGCCGCTGCAGGACGTCTCGCTCGACGTCAAGGGGCTCTATGTCAATTCGCCGGTGTCGGCGATCGCCTGCGTTCTGATCGGCGTCGCCAACGGCGCCTGGGGCACGCTTGGCGCCGTCTATGGCGCCCGCATCGGCATTTCCACGGCGGAGATCGCGCTGATGATGAGCCTGGTGGTCGTCGCCGGCGCCGCCATGCAACTTCCGGCTGGGCGTCTCTCCGACAAGACTGACCGCCGCTTTGTGCTGGCGGGCCTGGCATTCGGCGCGGCGCTGTTCGCCATCGCGCTGTTCCTGTTCGAGCCGCGCTCCGGCGTCTTCGTCATCGTCTGCACCGCCGCCTACGGGGCCTTTGCCTACACGCTCTATTCGATCGCCGTGGCCCATGCCAACGACCACGCCCGGGCGGAGGATTTTGTCAAAGTGTCCGGCGGCCTGCTGCTGCTCTATGGTTTCGGCACGATGATCGGGCCGCTGCTGGCCGCCGGCCTGATGGGCTGGATGCGGCCGGAAAGCCTGTTCCTTGCAACGGCCCTCGCGCATCTTTGCCTGGCAGGCTATACGCTGCTGCGCATCAGCCGGCGCGCACCGGTGCCAATCGAAGACCGCGACGCCTTCAAGACGCAACCGGCCGAGCGCTCGATCACGCCGGAAGCCTTGCGGCTCGATCCGCGCAGAAAGCCTGAAACCAACGGTTGAGATTTGGAAAACTTTGCCTCACAAATAAGGCATGATGTTTTCCGACGCCTTCATGGCGATTGCCGATCCCAACCGGCGCTACCTCTTGGAAGAGCTTCGGCGCGGCCCGAAGACCGTCAACGAACTGGCCGCCGGGTTGCCGGTCTCGCGCCCGGCGGTTTCGCAGCATCTGAAAGTGCTGCTCGACGCCGGGCTGGTCAACGCCAAGCCGGAAGGGACAAGGCGCGTCTATACGGTCAGCAGTGCCGGTTTCCTGAAGCTCAACATCTGGCTCGACCAGTTCTGGGAAGTCGAGCAGCTTGGCTCGCCCGGAAGCTGAGGTGCGCCGTCGCATCTTTGCCAGTAGACAGGCATGGCGAAGCTCCTCTGGATCCAGGTGCTGGCGCTGAGCCGCACATCTCATTGAAACAATGTCAGACACCGGCCTAAGCGTTCCAGCTTGGACGTTTCTGAACGCGGTCGAGCCAATGATGGACATTGACGAGCGAGTCCGGGATGTCGGCTCCGAAGAAGGCGCCAAGCCACGCTGCGACGGCGGCGGTGATGTCGGCGACGGAGTACTGGTCGCCCGCGATGAACGGGCGGCCATCGGCGATCTCGCGGTCAAGCCACGCCCACTTTGCCGGAACGGCTTCGCGCTGGGTTTCGGCGAAAGCCGGGAACTGCACAAGCCGCTCCGCAAACATGGGATCGGAATGCAGCGCAATGCTGCCGATCGTTCCGAAGATCTCGATCTCGGCGCGGCGGTTCCACATCTCGACCTTGCCTTGGCTGACCGCGTCCGAGCCGAACAGTGCCGGCGTTGGATGAAGCGCCTCCAGATAGCGGCAGATGGCGATGCTTTCGGTGATCACCGTCCCGTCATCGAGCACGAGCACGGGAATCTGGCCGAGTGAGTTGAGCTCAAGGAATTGCGGGGTTTTGTGCTCGCCTTTTGTCAGATCGACATCAACCCGCGGAACGTCGATGCCTTTCTCAGCCATGAAGATGCGGACGCGGTAGGAATTCGGACCGATGCCGCAGTAGAGTTTCATTATATCCTCCCGATTCTGCTGGTCTTTGGCTCAGGCTGGGGCGCTCGCGCGCATTCCACCCGCAGGTTGTATGGTGTGTCAAGGTTCGACCCGCTGCTTACCTGGCTTGGCTATGGGCGACGATGGCATCAACGATCGCGGCCCAATCGTCGGGATGCAGTTCGTGGCCGCCGCCTTCAATGCGGACCAGCCTGGCGCCGGCAACTGCTTCGGCCAGAGCGACGCCATGCTCGACCGGAAAGATCGGATCGTCGGTGCCGTGGATGACGAGGAGCGGAACCTTCAAGTCGTGCAGGCGACCCTTGCAATCCTCGCTGCCCCGATCCTCGCCGGTCTTGAGCATGAAATGATTGGTCGCGCTTAGAAAACCGCCGGACCGGTCGTAGTCCTGTTCGACGAAGGCCCTCGTCCGCTTCCCGTCGAATGGATGCGCGGTGCCGGCGATCGCGTGCGCGTCCTTGACGATGTAGTCGACCACCTGGGCTCGGTCCGACCAGTCGACCTTGGCGCCTTCGGCCGAATGCTTCATATAGGCTTCGCTCGTCCCTGGCAGATGCGACGTGTCGATCCCGATTGGCGAAGTGCTGATCGCCGTTAGCGAGATGATCCGCGACGGATATTTCAGCGCCACGAGCTGTGCGATCATGCCGCCCATCGACATGCCGACGACATGCGCTTTCGCGATGCCATGATTGTCGAGGACGCGAATGGCGTCGTCCACCATGTCGTCGAAAGTGTAAGGCGGTTCGCCCGGCGCATATTTGGTCGAACGGCCGGTATCGCGATTGTCATAGCGGATCACGAACAGGCCGTTGCCGGCCAGTTTCCGGCAGAACGCCTCAGGCCACCAGAGCATCGATGCCATCGCGCCCATAATCAGCAGCATCGGCGGATGCGCGGGATCGCCAAACGTCTGCGACACGATTTCGGGTTCCGCTGCCTTGGTCATGGTCGCCGTCTCCTCTCTGCAAAACCGATTGCATTTCGCAATCAGTTGCACGATAATAAAACTGATATGATAATGCAACCAGTTTCTGTCGGAGATTCGCATGAGCATCGATCATCGTTCTGGGTGCCCGATCAACCTGTCGCTTGAAGTGTTCGGCGACCGGTGGAGCCTGATCATCCTCCGCGACATGATTTTCGGCGGCAAACGCCACTTTCGCGACCTGCTCAACGGGTCATTGGAACGCATCGCTTCCAACATCCTCGCCGATCGGCTGAAGCGACTGATGGAACTCGGCATGCTGACCAGAGCTGACGATCCCACCCACAAGCAGAAGGCGATCTACAGCCTGACGGAAATGGCGATAACGCTGGTGCCGATCCTGGCGCATCTCGGCGCCTGGGGTCGCGTCTGGCTGCCGGTCAGCGAGGAGCTCTCGATCCGCGCCGAGCTTCTGGAAAAGGGCGGCCCGCCGATGTGGGAAAAGTTCATGGACGAACTGCGCCACGAACATCTGGGCACGCCTTCCGACACGCCGCCGGATGCCACCGTGCGTGCGACGTTGCAGGCCGGATACGAGGCGGTTGTCGCCCGAAAGGCGCCGGGCGCCGGCTGCGATGCCGGCGCCTGACCAACTTATTTCCCCCATCGCAGGGCGGCTCTGCTATTAAAGCCATTGAAAACTATAATTTACGGGATTGGAAAAGCCTTGGTTGAGAACTCTAAGGATACTGCCCGCGCGCGGGCCGATTTGCGTTTCAAGAAGCAGGAAGAGGCAGCCACGGTTCGTCAGAAGGCGATGGCGGAATATGTCGCCGAGAGCGATGCCCGCCAGATAAAGACCAACAAGCTGAGGGCGCTCCGCCTTGCCAAGGAAGCGGAAGACCTCGCCAATGCGCCGGCTGCTCCGGTGAAGAAGCCGACACGCGCCAAGAAAAAATAGCGGTCCGGCGTGTCCTGCCGTCGGCACGAGGCGGCTGCTTCACCGCCTTTATGCATGTCGTTACAGCAAAACCGCTGCGCACCCTCGTTCAAGCCCGAGGCATGCTTTGCACGACATGCATTAGCTCATGGTTATGTCGCGGCTGGCTGCTCGCATCGATACTGAGAAGCCGGCCAGGACATCGACCAGTGCGATGACCATCAAAATGAAGAAAACCGAGTGCGCCGCGCCCTTCACCAGCAGGAACTCGACCAGGAACGCCACGAAGACGAAGGTCGACAACAGGTGGTCCATGATCGAGGCGCTCGTCGTGCGCGTCGATTTCAAGATTTCGACGAAGAAGAGAAGCAGCCCGATCAGCACGATCAGATCGCCGAGCGTCATCGAGAACACTCCGCCCGACATCATGCGGATCGAGAAAATTTGGATTGCCCAGGGATCGTCGCCGCCGCCGAATATTCCCAGAAGCCCAAGATTATAGAGGACGAAGGGTACGATCAGCAGCGGGATGGCACCGAACATCAGAAGGCTCCGGTTGGACAGCCTTCTCTAGTATGCGCTCGGCGTTCGCCGTCAAGAATTTTCGCATGCGACCGCGAACACGGACAAAGACCGTGCGAAATAACAGTACCAGCCGGTACGGCTGCCATAGGCATGGCTGCTGGCATATTTGACAACAATTCGAGGGGCGATCATCTGCGCAAAACGCAGAAAGACCGGCGCGATGGCCGGTCCTTCAATAGTCACAAGCCGTCGAAAGCGTTCTCAGCTTTCCTTCGGCTCCAGAACCTGGCGACCGCGATACATGCCGGTCTTCAGGTCGATATGGTGCGGGCGGCGCATCTCGCCGGAATTCTTGTCCTCGACATAGGTCGGGGCCTTCAGCGCATCGGCCGAGCGGCGCATGCCGCGCTTCGATGGGGAGGTTTTTCGTTTCGGTACGGCCATGGATATGCTCCACTACATGGTCAAAATGCCCCGGCTGCCCTCGTGAAAGGGCCGCGTCAGGGCCGGAATCTGAGAAAGTCGGGTGCCTATACACGCCCTGCGCCGTTTTGGCCAGCGCCGTCGCGAATTTTTTTAAGCTATCGCAGACAGCCGACATAGGCGCCGGACCGACCGGCGCGCCGCTCGATCAGCGAGGCCAGCCGTCTCAGCCCCGGCCCGGGCTTCGCCGGGTTGCGGGCGATCGGGTTCGGCAGGGTGACGGCAAGCAGCGCCGCCTGGCGACGCGACAATCGTTTTGCCGAAACCCCGAAATGGTGCTGGGCGGCGGCCTCGATGCCATAGATGCCCGGCCCCCATTCGGCGATATTGAGATAGATTTCCATGATGCGCCGTTTCGACATCACCATGTCGACATAGACAGCCAGCGGCAGCTCGACGACTTTCCGGACCGAGCCCAGCGGCCGCGACCACAGATAGAGGTTTTTGACGCTCTGCATGGTGATGGTCGAGGCGCCGCGCGTCATCTCGCCGGCCAGCGCGTCGTCGACGACGCCCCTCAACTCGCCAAGGTCGATGCCGCGATGGAAACAGAACTGCCCATCCTCCGACATGATGACCGAATGCGCCAGCGCCGGCGCCACATCGTCGATCGAGACCCAGCGCCGGTCATAGCCGGAAAACGTCGCCAGATCCTTCAGCATCAGTGTCGATACCGGATGCACGAACGGCGGCAGGTACAGAAAGGTCAACACCAGCGGCATCAGCGCCAGCACCACGGCGACGGAGATACCGCGCCGGACCCAGTGCCGAGGCCAGCGTTTGAGACCGATGCGATTGCCGCGTTTCGGCCTCACCATGTCCAGCCCTTCGGTTTCGTGATCGACGATCGGTTCCGCCAAGCCGCTCAATCCATGCTGCTCCCTTCCCCCGGCATAATGGCGCTTGGCTTCTTGCGCAACGTCTGAGTGTCGGCTACCCGTCCCCGGCATGGCGAAAGACGATCAAATACCGTTCGAGGCAGCGCTTCTCGCACGCACAGGGCCGATCGAGGCGCTGCTCAGGCGGTTGCTCGACGACCGCCCGCTTTCAGGCGAGATCGCGCGGCCGCAGCGTCTGATGGAGGCGATGCGCCACGGCGTGCTGAATGGCGGCAAGCGCCTGCGCCCTTTCCTGGTCATGGAAAGCGCCGCGCTGTTTTCCGCCGACGGCGAGGCGGCGCTGCGCGTGGCGGCGGCGCTCGAATGCGTGCATTGCTATTCGCTGATCCATGACGATCTGCCGGCCATGGACGATGACGATCTGCGCCGTGGCCAACCGACCGTGCACAAGGCCTTCGACGAGGCGACCGCCATCCTCGCCGGCGACGCCTTGCTGGCGCTCGCCTTCGACATCATTGCCGACGAAGCGACAATGCTGCCGGCCGAACGGCGGGCGGCGCTGGTGCTGGCGCTGGCCCGCGCCGCCGGAGCCGGCGGCATGGTCGGCGGCCAGATGCTCGATCTCGAAGCCGAGCGTAACCGGCCGGAGGAAGCCGGCATCATCCGGCTTCAGGCGATGAAGACCGGCGCGTTGATCCGCTTCGCCTGCGAGGCGGGCGCAATTGTTGCCGGCGCGCCGGCGGCCGACCGTGAAAGACTGGCGGAATTCGGTTCGGCGATCGGGCTTGCCTTTCAACTTGCCGACGACCTGCTCGATCTGACGGCGGATGCGCGCCAGATGGGCAAGGCGACAGGCAAGGATGCAGCCGCCGGCAAGGCGACGCTGGTGGCGCTGCACGGCGCCAACTGGGCGCGGGACCAGCTTCAAGGCCTCGTCGACCAGGCCCACGCCTTGCTTTGTCCCTATGGCGAAGACGCCGTGCTTCTGAAGCAGGCAGCGGAATTCGTGGCGGCCCGCAACAGCTGACGCTGTTCCAAGCTGTACTCCCGTCCTATGGCGCGCCGTGTAGCCAAGGAGGGTTGGCGAACTGTTCGGCCAGGAAATCCACGAACACGCGCACGCGCGGCGACAGAATTCGGCCAGGCGGATAGACCGCGCAGATTGGCGCTCCGTCAGGATGATTGTATCCGGTGAGCAGCGCGGTCAGTCTGCCTGCCTTGATATCCGGCCCGACCAATATCTCCGACATGCGGATTATGCCTATACCGGCGAGCGCAAGCCGGCGTAGCGCTTCGGTGCTGTTGGCCTCTATCGGGCTGCGGATACGCATGCTTTGCAGACCGTCCGGGCCATCGAACTCCCAGATATTGAGACCACCGCGTGCTGTGACGCCAAGACAGACATGACCTTGAAGGTCGTCTGGCGTTGTCGGCATGCCATGTCTTTCGAGATATCGAGGTGATGCGCAAATGACACGGCGATTCGGCGCCAGCCGCCGCACCACCAGCCTCGAATCGCTGTGTGCGGCAACGCGCACGGCGACGTCGGTTTCCTCAGCCAACAGGTCGACAATCGCATCTGTGAACATCAGCTCGAGCTCGACGGCCGGGTAGCGATCGATGAAGGCCGGCAACATCGGCACGATCAAGCGATGGCCGAAGGCGCTCGGAAGACTGACGCGCAGCCGGCCGCGCGGTTCTGCTCCGGGTTGAACCGCGATTTCAGCCTCTTTGATGTCGTTCAGGATGCGGCGAGCGCTTTCGGCATAGGTGCTGCCTTCCGCCGTCAAGCTGATGCGCCGCGTCGAGCGCTGCAGCAAGCGCACGCCAAGGCGGGACTCAAGCCGACCGATGATTTTGCTCACGGCCGAAGGTGTCATCCGCAGCCGGCGTGCCGCTGCCGAGAAGTCGCCTTCCTCGACAACTGCCAGGTACACACCCATCGTCTCTTGCCGGTCGATGATATCTATTCCAATTCGTCACAGATGAACGGAAACTATCACCGATTATCAGCAGATGCGAACCATAATATGTTTTCCTCTTCAGCATGCAAAATGCTGGAGAGGAGGTGCCATGGGTGCAGAACACGTAAACCTGCGAGACGCTCACGACGTGCATCGGTGGGCACGTCGTCAGCGCAGCGCCGCAATTGGGCGGTGGTGTCTTTGGCTTATCCGTACGCTCAATCGGTCACGTCAAGGAATGGGAAAACGCTCAAGGCGAAGCAACGTCCGGGCTAGCGCAGCCGGCCGATCGGAATGATTTCTGGCGATGTTGGAGCGTATGGCTCGCCACGCCAGTTGCCGAGCCATTCTTCGACGACCAGCCCGGTCTGGTCCAGTATCTGCGCAAGGCTTTCCTTTGTCGGGAAGGCGATTTTCGATTCGGCGCTGAGCACGCGTCCGTTGCCGGGCATTTCGTAATGGGTCGAGTAAGTGACGACACCGGTAGCGGAATCGTAGCGGAAATCGTTCCACGCTCTTACCGTGCCCAATTCGGGATGACTGAGCTCCCGTTGCGACCGTTCCGGCGTCCACTCGAGCCATTCCCGCGCGACTGGATTTCGCGTGTCGAAGATGAAGCGTCCATCGGGCGCCAGATGAGCGGCGATCGTGGCAAGCACCGCCTCTCGATCTTCTGGCGTGAGGAACACCTGGAAGGCGTGCCCGGTCAAAAGCACCAGATCGAAGCGTCGTCCGAGCCGGACGTTGCGCGCATCGGCCTCGACCCAGTCGACCCTCTGCCCGCCGGCCCTGCGGCGCGCAATATCGAGCATCGCCGGCGCGGGATCGACGCCGGTCACGCCGCGCCGATCGGCGAGCGCGGCAGCCAGTTGCCCTGTGCCGCAGCCGAGATCGAGAACCGAGCCGGCATCTTTGGCGAAGCCGACGCAATGATCGAAATCCACGCCGCCTTCGTTCTCGATATCGTAGAACTGGACGAGATCGGGATCGCTGTAGAGACGGTCGTTCATTTAAGCCTATAGCTGAAGCGGTGGACCAGCAGAATTCGTGGAATAAAAGCGCAGCTTCGGTGGTTTGTCGGAAAAATCAATCGGCACCCATCACCGATTCCGCACCACAATGCATGCACCGCCGACGCTTTGCAGTTTCCGGCAGATGTTGTCGGCCTTGGCTTTGGAGTCGGCGCCGATGCGGACAGCATAGATCCCGCGCCTGCCGATCGGCGAGCGCACCCGGCTGACCACCGGATCATGGCCCTTGAGCAAGGCCGGAAACCGGCGCTTCACGCCAGTCCATTGATTGAGCGCCGCGGCGCGGCGGAAATTGCCGGCCACCTGCACGCCCCACGGCTTGATGTTGATCGACGCCATGGCCACGGTTTGGGACTTGATGACCGGCAGTTTTCGGCAGGCGACCGCGAAGCTCGCTTTCTTGTCGAGCGGCTGGATGCTGCCGGCATAGGCGGTGTCGGTGAACCTGTCGGCCGGCTCGCCCATGATGTCCAGAACGTAGTTTTCGGTCTCCATCGGCAGGAATCCGCCGGAACTCAGCCAGCGCGACACCCGGCTTTCGCCGGCATTGTAGGCGGCGGCGGCCAGGCCCAGATTGCCGAAGCCGGTTTTCATCTCGGCGAGATATTTTGCCGAGGCCGGGATGGCCTGCTCGATATCGAAGGAATTGGCGAGGCCGCGTATCTTGGCGGTGCCCGGCATGAACTGGGCTATGCCTTCGGCACCGACCGGACTGACCGCATTGGGATCGAAGCGGCTTTCCTTCCAGATCAGCCGGGCAAAGAAATCCTTGGGCAGGCCGTTTTGATCGGCATGCGCCTCGATCAGATTGCAAACCCGGTCGAGCAGCCGCTGCTTGGCGGGACGCGGCGGATCGGCGTGGACGGCTGTCGCCCAGCCCAGCCCACCAAGCAAAACCAATCCACCAAGCAAAATCGGCGTCGCCCAGGGGAAGCGTCGCATCGACCTACTCCGCCGCAGCCTTGCCAGGTTGCCCAAACCGCTGCTCGATATAGTCGGCGACCATTTTCTCGAAGTCGGCGGCGATCGAAGGCCCGCGCAGCGTCGCCGCCTTCCTGCCGTCGACGAATACCGGCGCCGTCGGCGTCTCGCCGGTGCCGGGCAGCGAAATGCCGATATCGGCATGCTTGGATTCACCTGGACCGTTGACGATGCAGCCCATCACCGCGACTTTGAGGTTTTCGACGCCGGGATATTTTTCACGCCACACCGGCATGTTCTTGCGCAGATCCGCCTGGATGTCCTGCGCGAGTTCCTGGAACACGGTAGAGGTGGTGCGGCCGCAACCGGGGCAGGCGGCGACGATCGGTACGAACTGCCGGAACCCCATGGTCTGCAGGAGTTCCTGCGACACTTGCACCTCGCGGGTGCGGTCGCCGTTCGGCTCCGGCGTCAGCGAGATGCGGATCGTGTCGCCAATGCCTTGCTGGAGAAGAATGCCCATCGCCGCGGATGAGGCGACGATGCCTTTCGAACCCATGCCGGCCTCTGTGAGGCCGAGATGCAGCGCGTGGTTGGAGCGGGTGGCAAGCTCGGTGTAGACCGCAATCAGATCCTGTACGCCGCTGACCTTGGCCGACAGGATGATCTTCTCGCGGCCAAGGCCGATCTCCTCGGCCATGTCGGCCGAAAGGATCGCCGACTGCACGATCGCCTCGCGCGTTACCTCCTGCGCGGTCAGCGGAAAGCCCTGGCGCTGGTTGTCGTCCATCAGCCTGGTCAAAAGCTCCTGGTCGAGCGACCCCCAATTGACGCCGATGCGCACCGGCTTGTCGTACCGGATCGCCATCTCGACGATCGCCGCGAACTGCCGGTCCTTCTTGTCCTTGAAGCCGACATTGCCAGGATTGATGCGGTATTTGGCCAGCGCCTCGGCGCAAGCCGGGTGGTCGGCGAGCAGCTTGTGGCCGATATAGTGGAAATCGCCGACCAGCGGCACATTGATACCGAGCCGTTCGAGCCGCTCGCGGATGGCAGGCACGGCGGCGGCACTCTCGTCGCGGTCGACGGTGATGCGCACGATCTCGGAGCCGGCGCGATGCAGCGCGGCAACTTGAGCGACTGTCTGGTCGACATCGGCGGTGTCGGTGTTGGTCATCGACTGAACGACGACAGGGGCGCCTCCGCCGACCATCACGCCGCCGACGTCGACACCGACAGACGTGCGGCGCGAGAAGGGTGAAGAAAAATATCCGGTCATGGCCGGCTGCCCTTTGTTAGCGCCGAATTCCGGAATCGGTTTCCGGAAACAATCTGCGCAAAAATCAAAATACAGCGTCCATTGCGCGTCCGAAAGGAGGCGCGGCACTGTAGAAGGTCCCGGCATGAGGTGGAGGAGCAAAGATGGCTTGTCAATGGCGCCAGGCAGGCAAACCTGTCAAATCGAACCGCCGGACAAACAAGGAAACGCTCCGGCGGCATTGGTCGCCACCGGAGAAGATGGTCGCGCAAAGCGCGCGCTGCCCCTGCGTGACCCAGAAACCGAAAGGATTTTCGGAAAGGACCATGCGCCAAAATCAGAAGCACGACAGCGCCCTTTTGCGCGTCCAAAGGACGCGCAGCGCCGTAGCTGAGCGTCAGTGCGTGGTGGGTTTCGGTTTCGCCTTCAGTTTCTCAATCTCGTCCTTGAGCGCCAGCTTGCGCCGCTTGAGATTCACGATTTCGAGGTCGTCGACCGATGGATGGTTCATCGCATCATCGATTTCGCGTTCGATGTCGCCGTGTTTCCGCTGCAGCTCATCAAGATGGGATGCAAGAGACATGATTGGTTCTCCCTTTCATGGTTTCCTCGATTGCAGCCGTCAAGGCGCGTCCCACCGCAATTTCGCTTCTGTGACGGCATAATGACAGTGTGCCACTATCGGGCACCGATGTCGAATGCTGCGTGGTAGCATTCCACGACAATACGAAATGTGGTATTGGCTGCGCGCCGGTGCAAGATACCTCCGGCCTCGCCCAATCAGGCCCATTTTTGGGCGCCGCAGACGTGCAGACGGTAAATAATGTCCGAACAGGAACAGGCCGACATCCGCCTCGAATATTCTCGGCTGAAGCAAGAACACGCCGATTTCGACGCGGCGATCAACGCGATGATCGCCATGGGCTGCGACCCTCTGCAGATCCAGCGCATGAAGAAGAAAAAGCTCTTCCTGAAAGACCGGCTGATGGCGCTGGAAGACCGGATCATCCCCGACATCATCGCGTGAGCGAATCCCACTTGCGGTCGCGACAAATCCTGCTCATCCCGTGATCGAAAGCCTCGCGGCGCGTTCGCGCAGTAGGGCGATGAGATCGCCGGTCTTTTCCTCGGAAGTGTCGATGGGAACCACCAGGCATATCGTCGCCTCGACCTTGCCGGCAGCTGAAAAGACCGGCGCGGCAAGGCACTTTGTATAGGCGTCGACAAGACCGGAGGTCACACAGTAGCCGGTAGCCCCGGCCGTAGCGATATCTTCAATGAAGTCGTCCAGCAGCAATCTGCGGCCATCCGGCAGGACGAGATCGTCTTCGGACACCATGTCTTCGATCACCGCCCGTTCGAAACCGGCGAGAAGCAGGCGCCCGGAAGCGGTCCAGGGAAGCGGTATCTGCAGACCCGTGGCCGAACTGATCCGGAACGGCCTGGTGCCCGGGCTTGAATGGACAATCGTGTAGCGGCCGTTTTGCAGCATGCACAATTCGGAGGTCTCGCCTGTCTCGCGCGAAAGATTGTCGACTTCCTGACGCCCTCTCCTGAGCAGGTCGTTGCCGCGCACATAGTCCATTCCGTAGAGATAAAGCTTCTTCCCGAAATAGACGCGATTGCCGTCGCCGGCCATTTCCAGCAGGCCCGCATCCACGAGCGAGCGCACAAGCGTGTAGATCGTCGAGCGCGGCGCATTCACTCCCTTGGCGAGATCGCCAATCCCGATCGCTCGCTGGTTCGCATGGAGAAACTCCAGGATATGGAGCACGCGGTTGAGACCCTTCTCGCGGGAGCCCGCAATTCTGTCTTCGTCCGGACCAGCGTCCGGCCGAACTGCCAAGCCATTGCCATCTTGCATTGCTGATTCCTGGTGTTAGTATCTGTCTCGTACAGGATACATGTGTCTTTTGTAAGAGACAATCCAGCAGATTACCGATGCATGTATCGGCAAAGGGGAACACAACACGAAAAGGAGGTCGCCGTGAACGACACATCCAAAAGACGTGATTTTCTGAAACTGGCCGGGCTTGCAACGGCCGGAGTGGTGGGCGCAGCGACAACAGTCGATGTTCAGAAGGCGGCGGCGCAGGCGGCGCCGGACAGCCTGCTGCGCACCGTTCTCGATCGCGGCAAGGTGATCGTCGGCACCGGCAGCACCAACGCGCCCTGGCACTTTGAAAACGATGCCGGCGAACTGGTCGGCATGGACATCACCATGGGGCGCATTCTTGCCAAGGGACTTTTCGACGATACGACCAAGGTCGAGTTCGTCATGCAGGACCCGGCCCAGCGCATTCCGAACGTGACCACCAACAAGGTCGACATTTCGATCCAGTTCATGACCATGACCGCCCAGCGCTCGCAGCTGATCCACTTCTCCCGGCCCTATTACGTCGAAGGCATCGCCTTGCTGACCCTTCCGAACGCCGAAAACAAGACCTTCGACAAGCTGCTTGCCGGCGGTTCGGCGACGCGGGTTTCCATCCTGCAGAATGTCGATGCCGAGGCAAATGTGCACATCGTCCTGCCGGAGTCGCAGGTGATGCAGATAGACACGCAGGCCAACGTGCTGCAGGCACTGGAATCGAAACGCGTCGACGCTGCCGCCGTCGATCTGTCGACGGTTCGCTGGCTCGCCTCGCGTAATCCGGACAAATACTTCGATGCCGGCAAGAGCTGGTTCTCGATGCTTTATGGCGCCGCACTTCGGCAAGGCGACCTCGACTGGCTGACCTTCGTCAACACGACCTTCACCACCGCCATGTTCGGCCATGAGACGGCGCTCTACGACGCTGCATTCAAGGACTATTTTGGACAGGAGCCGCCGGCGCGCCATCCCGGCTTCCCGGTCATCTGATGCAAGCAGGCGGAAGGGTCGCGCCCTTCCGCCTGCTTATCGTCGACAGCCCTCGATATGACAGGGACACATGGGCTATACCCTGAACTTCAACCTGATCTGGCGGCATTTCGACAAGCTTTGGGGCGGGCTGCTGCTCAGCCTCGAGCTGGCCGTGATCTCCATCGCGATCGGCATCCTCATCGGACTGCTTCTGGCGGTCTGGTACGTGTCGGCCGGGCGTGCGGTGCGGACCGTCATCGCCGCCTATGTCGAGTTCATCCGCAACGTGCCGCTGATCCTGCTCGTCTATCTCGTCTTCTACGGCCTGCCGACGGTGGTCGACATCGCCTACAGCGCGCAGACCTCGTTCATCGCCACGCTGTCGCTCTATAGCGGTGCTTATCTGGTCGAGGTGTTCCGCTCGGGGCTCGAAGCGGTTCCGCGCGGACAGCTCGACGCCGGCAAGGCGATCGGCCTGACGCCATGGCAAAGGCTGGTTCATGTGCGCCTGCCGACGATGCTGCGCATAACGCTGCCCGCGCTTTCCAACACGTTCCTGTCGCTGTTCAAGGACACGTCCGTTGCGTCGGTCATTTCGGTGCCCGAGCTCACCTACGGCGCCCAGTGGATCAACTTCAACACCTTCCGCATCGTTGAGGTCTACCTTGTGGTGACGGCAATGTATCTCTTGACCGGCTACGCGCTTCTTTTTGCACTTCGGCTTGTCGAGCGCCGGTTCAGGGCGGCGCACTAGGATGCTTGGCCAGATCGCCTATGCCTTGCCCTTCCTGGCCCAGGGTTTTGCCGTGACGCTATGGGTGTCGCTGCTGGTCGTGGTGTTGTCGCTCGTCGCCGGCGTGATGATGGGCGTCGGCCTTGTCTATGGCCCGGCTCCGCTGCGCTGGGCAGTGCGCATTTTCAGCGATACCATTCGCGGCATTCCGATCCTGGTGCTCATCTTCTTCGTCTATTACGGCCTGCCTGCCGTCGGCCTCCATCTGGAATCCTTCTGGGCAGCCGTGCTGGCGCTCACCCTGTTCAAGACGGCGCAGGTCATCGAGTATCTGCGCGGTGCGGTCGGTTCCATACCGAAGGGGCAGTCCGAAGCGGCGATGGCGATCGGGCTGACCTTTCGCCAGCGACTGGCCTACGTCATCTTCCCGCAGGCGTTCAGGCGTTTCCTGCCGCCATGGATCAATGGCGTCACCGATGCGGTGAAGGGCAGCGCGCTGGTCTCGCTGCTCGGCATCACCGACCTGATGCATGCCATCAACCAGGTCATCGGCCGCACCTACGAAGCGATGCCGCTCTACATCCTCGGCGCGGTCATCTACTTCGCCGTCAATTACGCGCTCTCCCTGGCCAGCCGACGGTTGGAGCGGCGTTTCTCCTTCATCCGGGAATAGCAAGATGCCCATCGCCACGCCCGCCAATCCGGCGCTTCTCGATGTCTCCGAGGTTTCCAAGTCCTTTGGATCCGTCGCGGTCCTGCGCTCCGTCAGCCTGCAGGTGACGCGCGGCGAGGTGGTGACTGTCATCGGGCCTTCCGGCAGCGGCAAGACCACGCTGCTGCGCTGCGTCAACTTCCTGGAGAGCTACGACAGCGGCTCCATCCGCATCGACGGCAAGGAGGTCGGCTTCCGCGACACGGGAACACGCCAGCGCCGCAGCGAGCGCGACCTGGCGAAGATGCGGGCCGAAACCGGGATGGTGTTCCAGAGTTTCAATCTGTTTCCGCATCTGACGGCGGCCGGCAACATCATGCTTGGCCTGCGCAAGGTGCGCGGCAAGAGCAGTACCGAGGCCCGAGCCATTGCCGAGCACTGGCTCGGCCGGGTCGGCCTTGCCCACAAGGCCGACAGCCTGCCGGCCGAGCTTTCCGGCGGCCAGCAGCAGCGTGTCGGCATCGCCCGCGCGGTGGCGATGGAGCCAAAAATCCTGCTCCTTGACGAGATAACCTCCGCGCTCGACCCGGAACTCGTCGGCGAGGTGCTCGAGGTCGTGCGCAGCCTGGCCGAGGACGGCATGACGATGGTGATGGTCACGCACGAGATGGCCTTTGCCCGCGATGCCTCGAGCCGCATCATCTTCATGGCAGACGGCGGCGTCAGCGCCGCAGGCCCGCCCGCCGAGATTCTGGGCGCGGACATCGACAATGAGCGTCTCCGCAGTTTCCTGGCGCGGTTTCGTGCCTCGCATTTCTGAAGGACGGCGAAAGCTGTCGCAAGGAGCCTTTTCATGACGCCTTACATCCGGCTCGCCGAATTGGGCCTGACACTGCCCGAGCCGCCGACGCCGATCGCCAACTTCGTCACCCATGCCGAAAGCGGACGGCTGATCTTCCTCTCCGGCCAAGGGCCATTGCGCGCCGACGGCACGCTTTGCACCGGCAAGGTCGGCGAGGACGTCACGGTTGAAGAGGCCTATAAGCATGCCCGTCTCACCGGTCTGAACCTGCTCGCCGTCATGCACGCTGCGGCAGGCGACCTCGGCCGCATTGTGCGCGTCGTCAAGCTGCTTGGCTTTGTCAACGCGATCCCGACCTTCAGCGACCATCCGAAGGTGGTGAATGGCTGTTCCGATCTTTTCGCCGCTGTCTTTGATAGTATCGGCGGGCACGCCCGTTCGGCGATCGGTGTCGGCTCCCTGCCGGGCAATATCACCGTGGAAATCGAGGCGGTCGTCGAGATCGCCGGCTGAAGTCTACCAATGGGACCTCCAGAGATGAAAACCTATTCCGCGAACGGCTCCAACACGACAATCCGCGAACGGCTCGGCCTTCGCCCGATCATCAATGCCTCCGGCACGATGACGGCGCTCGGCGCATCGATCATCGTCCCGGAAGCGATCGCCGCCATGTCGGAAATCGCCTCGCAATGGGTGGAGATGGACGATCTGCAGCGTGCCGCAAGCACGATCGTCGCACGCCTCACCGGCGGCGAGGCCGGCTTCGTCACGGCGTGCTGCGCCAGCGGCATCGCCATGGCCATTGCCGGCACGATGACCGGCACCAACCTTCTGGCGATCGAGCGGCTGCCGGACGACACCGAGGGCCTCAAGTCCGAGGTCATCGTCCAACTCGGCCACATCGTCAATTACGGCGCGCCGATCGACCAGTCGATCCGGCTGGCCGGGGCAAGCACCGTACCGGCCGGTACGGTCAGCGTGACGCAGGATTACCATGTGCGCGAAGCGATCCGCGACCGCACCGCGGCAGGCCTCTACGTCGTTGCCCATCACACGGTGCAATACGGCATGCTCTCGCTCGAGGAGTTCTGCGAGATCTGCCACGCCAAGGGCGTCCCGGTGATCGTCGACGCCGCCTCCGAATACGATTTGCGCGGCTTTCTCGCGCGCGGCGCCGACATCGTCGTCTATAGCGGACACAAATTCCTCTCGGGACCGACAAGCGGCATCGTCACCGGGCGCAAGGATCTGGTGCGCGCCGCCTATCTGCAGAACCGTGGCGTTGCGCGGGCGATGAAGGTCGGCAAGGAAAGCATCGCCGGCGCCATGGCCGCACTGGAGGCCTGGGAGCGGCGCGATCATGCCGGCATCCGCAAGCGGGAAGAAGCGGCGCTCGATCTGTGGAAGGACGCATTGCTGGGCCTGCCCGGCATCGCCGCGCATGTCATTCCCGATCCGACCGGCAATCCGCTCGACCGCCTGCAGGTGTTTGTTGCGCCCGAAAGCGGATTCACCGCCGCCGGTCTTGCCTCGGCGCTGGCGGCCGTTTCGCCTCCCATTATCGTGCGCAACCACGAGGTCGAGCGCGGTCACTTCTTTCTCGACCCGTGCAATCTCCATCCCGGCGAGGCGGAAATCGTCGCCGAACGCCTGCGGGCCGTGTTGAGCGTGGCCGAGCGTCCGGCGGATGCGATGAAGTCGGCCCGCAAGGATAGCGCCGGCGCTTTGCGCTGGCCGGATTAGGCAATGATGGCGCCTCACTCCAGAACGCTTGCGCAGAGGCAGCACATCCTTGCCGTCGATCCCGAATTCCGCTAAGGCGCGCCTTTGCCGCCGGGAGCAGAAGCTTGGACGATCATCGCGCCGACGTCGCCATCATCATGGGCAGCCAGTCCGACTGGGCGACGATGCGCCACGCCGCCGAAACGCTGGAGGCACTGGGCATTCCGCACAAGCGACTGATCGTCTCGGCCCATCGCACCCCCGACCGGCTCTATGACTTCGCCAAGGGTGCCAAGGCGGCCGGCTTTCGGGTGATCATCGCCGGCGCCGGCGGTGCGGCACACCTGCCCGGCATGACGGCGGCGATGACGCCGCTCCCGGTTTTTGGCGTGCCGGTGGAATCGAAGGCGCTTTCCGGGCAGGATTCGCTGCTCTCCATCGTGCAGATGCCGGCCGGCATTCCGGTCGGCACGCTGGCCATCGGCAAGGCAGGCGCCACCAATGCCGCCCTTCTGGCTGCGGCCGTGCTGGCGCTGACCGACGAAAAGCTCGCCGCCCGGCTCGATGCCTGGCGCGCCGCCCAGACCGCCAAGGTCGCCGCCGAGCCCACGGACACGCCATGAGCCTGGCCGCCGGATCGACCATCGGCATCATCGGCGGCGGCCAGCTCGGCCGCATGCTAGCGATGGCCGCGGCGCGCCTCGGCTACCGCACGGTCGTGCTGGAGCCGCAGCCGGATTGTCCGGCGGCACAGGTCGCCAACCTGCAGATCACTGCCGCTTATGACGACACGGCCGCGCTCGCCGAACTGGCTGCAGTCAGCGCCGTCGTCACCTACGAGTTCGAGAACGTTCCGGTCATGGCGGCCAGCGCGCTTGCCATCACGGTCCCGGTCTATCCGCCGGCGCGCGCGCTGGAAGTAGCGCAGGACCGGGTGGCGGAGAAGAAATTCCTCAACGCCATCGGCATTCCCACCGCGGATTTCTGCCCCGTCGACAATGACGACGAATTGACGACGGCGCTGAAAAAGTTCAACGGCAGCGGCATATTGAAGACGCGACGCATGGGCTATGACGGCAAGGGCCAGCGCGTCTTCCGCAACATGGAAACGGGGGGCTTTGCCGGCACCTGCGAGGCGATGGGCAACGTGCCGCTGATCCTCGAATCCTTCGTCGCCTTCGAACGCGAGATCTCGGTGATCGCGGCGCGCGGCATGGACGGTTCGCTCGCCGCCTACGATCCGGCAGAAAACGTCCACCGCAGCGGCATCCTGCACAGCTCGACCCTGCCGGCCAGGATAGGGTCCGAAACCGCCGCTGCAGCGCAGGCGGCGGCAGCAGAAATACTTGCCGCGCTCGACTATGTCGGCGTCATCGGCATCGAGTTCTTTGTCCTTGCCGACGGCGCGCTGCTGGCCAATGAGATCGCGCCGCGCGTTCACAATTCCGGCCACTGGACGGAAGCCGCCTGCATCGTCTCGCAGTTCGAGCAGCACATTCGCGCCGTCGCCGGCCTGCCGCTGGGAAATCCCGGCCGCCATTTTGACTGCGTCATGGAAAACCTGGTCGGCGACGATATCCTGCGCATCCCGGCCCTGCTCGCCGAGCCCGATCTGATGCTGCATCTCTATGGCAAGGCCGAGGCACGCCCCGGCCGCAAGATGGGCCATTTTACGCGAATGAGCCGCTACCGTTGAGGCTATTCGACGGCGCCGCTCTAAAGCGCGTCGCATTCGGCCGGCCTCACGCGACGCGCTTTAGGTTGTTGCTTTATGCATGTCGTTATCGCAAAACCGCTGCGCACTTTTGCGCGACATGCATTGATGCCGTCGATAGGGCAGAAACTCAAACTCCGCCACATGCTTGGTTGACACGGGCAAGGCTCCTCGTTTATGAGCCACGCACAAGTTGAGAGGCGCGCTTTCCGAGCGCGCCTTAATAATTCGGCCCAAGCGGGCCCAGACCGACGGGCAAGACCATGAAGATCAAGAATTCGCTCAAGGCGCTCAAGGCGCGTCACCGCGACAACCAGCTGGTTCGCCGCAAGGGCCGCGTGTACATCATCAACAAGACCGCTCCGCGCTACAAGGCGCGCCAGGGCTGAGCCTTTTCGCGTTGGGGCGGCCTGCCTCAGCGCCTGCATGATGTACCGCATCGACCCAAAAATCGGAATCGATTTTCGGAAAACACGATGCGAGGAGTTCAAAATGCTGGAGCGTCCTTTACGCGTCCAAAACGACGCGTGGCGCTCTAATACCGGCCTGCCGGCCCTTTCACGCTAAATTCAGTTTGACGATCCGTTGTCCGGGGTTAGATTCCGGTCATGCGGATTCATTTTGCATTCTTCGCGGCGCTTTTTCTTTTCGGTGTCGCCCCGCTTCCGGCTCAGGCGGAAGACCCGGTCACCCCTCCGGTTGCCACGACCAGGGAGGAAAGGCTCGACCAGCTGTTTGTCGACCTGAAGCGCGAGCGCAATGAAAAAGCCGCCGAGCGCATCGCGGCGCGCATCTCGCACGAGTGGTCGCAATCCGGCAGCGCCTCGATCGACCTGATGATGCAATGGTCGCAAAAAGCGGCCGAAGACAAGAAGTTCGACGTAGCGCTCGACTTCCTCGACCAGGTGGTGACGTTGCAACCGGCCTATGCCGAAGGCTGGAACCGGCGCGCCACCGTACATTTCATGATGAATAACTTTGGGAAATCGATGGCGGACATCGACCGCACGCTGCAGCTCGAGCCGCGCCATTTTGGCGCGCTGTCCGGCCTGGCGCAGATCATGGCGGTAACCGGCCACAAGCAGTCGGCGCTGGAAGCCTGGCAGCGCGTGCTCAGCATCTATCCGATGATGCGCAGTGCCCAGGAACAGGTCGGCACGCTTTCCGAAGAACTTGCCGGCGAAGGGATATGAGGTTGGCGGACAATTCCACTTGAGTGAAAGTCTTTTTAGCTAGACTGTGAACTAATTTCGCTCCGATCCGTACCTCTCTCCATGAACCCGATCTACGCCGCGCTCGCCTTCCTCCTGGCGCTTGTGTTCACCCTTGCAGGTGTCACCCGCGCCGGTTCATGGCTGATCGAGCGCCGCAATCCGCCGATCGGCGACTTCGCGGATATAAACGGTGCCCGCATCCACTACGTTCACATTCCGGCCGGGGAAAACGCCGAACTGCCGCCGATCGTCTTTATCCACGGCGCCAGCGCCAATCTCAGGGATCAGATGCTGCCGTTGAGGCCCTTGCTGGAAGGCCGTGCCGAGATGCTGTTCTTCGACCGCCCGGGTGCAGGCTGGTCGGCGCGCGGCCCCGGCAACAACGAGACCCCATCGGCACAGGCCAGCACCATCGCAGCGCTGATGGACCATCTCGGCATCAGGAAAGCCATCATCGCCGGCCATTCCTTCGGCGGCTCGGTGACCACCGCCTTCGGCCGCGAGCATCCCGACAAGACGCTCGGCCTGGTGTTCATGGCGCCTGCCACCCATCCCTGGCCGGGCGGCGCGACCGCCTGGTACTACAATTTGACGACCATCCCGATCGCCGGTCGGCTTTTTTCCGAAACGCTGACCTATCCGTCGGGAACGCTGCAGATGAATGCCGCCACCGCCTGCGTCTTTGCCCCCAATAAGGTGCCGGACTTCTATGTCGCCGAGGTCGCGATCCCGCTGGTGCTTCGGCCGAACGCCTTTCGTGCCAACGCCACCGATGTCGCCGGGCTTTATCGCTACACGCTCGATGCCGCACCGCACTACCGCGATATCAAGGCGCCGACTGTGGTCATCTCGGGCGACCGCGACAAGGTGGTCTATGCAACGATCCATTCGGTCGGCCTCGTCCGCGATATCGCCGGGGCCGAACTGGTCTGGGTCCGCAATCTCGGCCACAAGCCAGACTGGATAGCACCCGATCTCGTTGTCGGCGCGATCGAAAAGGTCGCCGGCAGGGACGTGGACCTCCAGGCAATGGCGAAGGCCGTGGAAATCAGGATTGCCGGCGACACCTACGGTGCCGGCAAATGCGCCGACATCAAAGCGCCGGACGCCGAACTCGCGCCAATTTAGAGCAACCTCGCCGAAATCATTCGAAGCGACGGCCAAGCCTAGCGGCGGGCCTGCACGTCCGATCCGACATAGGCGATGCGCAGCATGTTGGTGGAGCCGGGCGTCCTCAACGGCACGCCGGCGGTGATGATGACCCGGTCGCCGGGCTTGCCGAACCCCTCGTCCAAAGCGATGCGGCAGGCGCGGTCGACCATGTCGTCTAGGTCGATGGCGTCGGGCGAGACGACGCAATGCGTGCCCCACAAAAGCGATAGCCGCCGCGCCGTGTTGACGATCGGCGACAGGGCGACGATCGGCACCTGCGGCCGCTCGCGCGCGGCGCGCAGGCCGGTCGTGCCGGACGCCGTATAGCTGATGATCGCCGACAGTTTCAGCGTCTCGGCGATTTCGCGGGCGGCAAGCGAAATGGCGTCGGCGCCGGTCGCTTCCGGCTCCGAGCGCTGCGCATTGATGATGCCGGCATAGGTCGGGTCGGTTTCGACCTTGCTGGCGATGCGGTTCATCATCGCCACCGCCTCGACCGGGTAAGCGCCGGCCGCGGATTCGGCCGAGAGCATGATGGCGTCGGCGCCTTCGAACACGGCGATCGAGACGTCCGACACCTCGGCGCGGGTCGGCACCGGCGCGGTGATCATCGATTCCAGCATCTGCGTGGCGATCACCACCGGCTTGCCGGCGCGGCGCGCGGCGCGGGTGATCTGCTTCTGGATGCCGGGCACGGCTTCGAGCGGCATTTCGACGCCGAGATCGCCGCGGGCTACCATCAGTGCGTCCGAAAGTTCGATGATCTCGGCCAGCCTGGCGACGGCTTGCGGCTTTTCGATCTTGGCCATGATCAGCGCCCGGCCGCGCGCGATCTTGCGCGCTTCCGCCAGATCCTCCGGCCGCTGCACGAACGACAGCGCCACCCAGTCGACGCCGGTGGCCAGCACAGCATCGAGATCGCTGCGGTCCTTTTCGGTCAGCGCGCCGACCGGCAGGTCGGTGTCGGGCAGGCTGACGCCCTTCTTGTCGGAGATGCTGGTGCCGGCGACGACGGTGCAGACGATCGCCTGTCCGTCGCTCTCCACCGCCTTCAGCTCGAGTTTGCCGTCGTCGATCAAAAGACGGTGACCGGCCTCGACCGATCTCAGGATTTCCGGATGGGGCAGATAGACCCTGGTCGAGTTGCCGGGCTCGGGATTGTCGTCGAGCGTGAAAGTCTGGCCGAGTGTCAGCGTCTCCTTGCCGTTGGCAAACTTGCCGACCCGAAGCTTGGGTCCCTGCAGGTCGGCGAGAATGCCGATCGGCCGGCCGACCGCTTTCTCGACAGTGCGGATGCGACCGACAAGTGTGCGCATCAATTCATGATCGGTGTGGCTCATATTGATGCGAAACACGTCGGCGCCGGCTTCGAAAAGCTTCTTCAGCATGTCCTCGGAGGAGGAGGCCGGACCGATGGTGGCGAGTATCTTGACCTTGCGGCTGCGTCTCATTGACTGTTTGTTCCCGGGGCGGCTGGAACGCCCCCCGTTGCGGGGTCATCGGTCAGCTGGACCATCCAGCTTGCCTGCTCGCCCGTGTCATATTCCTGGAATCCGGCGCGCTGGAAGCCCCGGGCGACGCAATCGCTAACGCCGGCGATCTTGAACTCTTTTTCGGCCACGCACATGTTGATCGGACCATCCCAGCGCCCGCCGCGTTCGGCGTCTTCTGCATAAAGATAGTAAAATCTTGATGACAGCGGCCCTTCGATCAACGTCTTGCAGCTCGATCCCTCGATGTGCCACCAGCCTTCGGTGATCCAGCCGGCCTTGGCGCGATAGCCGATGCCGACGCCGACCAGGTTCTGCGTGGCGTTGCAGACACGGAAATCGGCGCGCGCCGGCGAGGCAGCAACCATCGCGGCGAGGCCCACAGCGAAGGTCAGGAACGGCATGGCGAAGGCATAGCGCACACGCGGCCTGCCGGCGGAACCCATCCTGAATCCTCTCAAGAACCACATTTGCATCTCTCAACGCCCCTTTTCGGAAAAGTCCGGGCGCATGTCAACGCGCCCTTTTGCTCAATTCCAATCGATTTAGAAAGGCCTCTAGCGCACGGTCAGTCGCCTTCCGCCAGATTTCCGCAGAAACCGTGGCCAAACGACGGCATTGCGTAATCGTCCCCTTCGTGGAATGAGGATACCATCCTCCCCCGAAGCCAGCGAACAGACCATTTCCCGCCGATGACCCGATCCACAGTTTTCGCGCCTTTCGACGTCGTCGAAGGCGACCGCAAGCGAGGCATCGTGCTCCTGGCCGATCACGCCCGTCGCGACCTGCCGGAAGAGTATGGCAGCCTTGGCCTGCCGGCGGCGGAATTCGACCGCCATATCGCCTACGACATCGGTGTCGAAATGGTGACGCGCGAACTGGCCGCTTTGCTCGGCGTGCCGGCGGTACTCGCCAATTTTTCGCGGCTTCTGATCGATCCCAATCGCGGCGAAGACGATCCGACATTGATCCGCCAACTCTATGACGGCACCGTCATTTCGGGGAATTATCCACTTACTTTGAAAGAACGTGAAAGGCGGCTCGACCGCTTCTATCGACCCTATCACGATGCGGTCGGCGCCATGATCGCCTCGGTGGCGCAGGCTTGCGCAAGCGCCCCCTTTATCCTTTCGGTGCATTCCTTCACCCCGTTCATGCAGGGGGTCGTGCGCCCTTGGCGTGTTGGCATCTTGTGGGATCGCGACGACCGGGTGGCGCGACCGCTGATCGACATGCTCGCCGAGGACAAAAGCCTTATCGTCGGCGACAATGAGCCCTACGACGGCGCGCTGCGCGGCGACACCATGTTCAGACATGCCATCGTCAACGGATTTGCCCATGCGCTGATGGAAATCCGTCAGGACCTGATCGCCGATCGGCAGGATGCGGTCGCCTGGGCCGAACGGCTGGCGCCGATCGTTGACGCGATCAATCGCCGTCCCGATATACATCGGGTCAAACGATTCGGCTCGCGCACCGGGCCGCTCTAAGGAGGCCAAGAACACATGACCGAACTCAGCGACGAGCAGAAACGCGATTTCGAAGCCGCCGCCTTCCGCCGGCTGGTCGCGCATCTGCGTGAACGCACTGACGTGCAGAACATCGACCTGATGAATCTCGCCGGCTTCTGCCGCAACTGCCTGTCCAACTGGTATCGCGACGCCGCTGAGGCCGAGGGTGTCGATCTCAGCAAGGACCAGTCGCGCGAGATCATCTACGGCATGCCCTATGCCGAATGGCAGGCGCTCAACCAGACCGACGCCTCCAATGCCAAGAAGGCCGAGTTCGAGGCAAGACGCCCCAGGGATCACTGAGACCACGATCCCGAAAAGTGGAAACCGGTTTTCGGACAAGATCGTGGTCGAACAAAGCTCGACCAGGTCTGCATCATCAACCTGGGTTCAAGCGAGCCGTTTGGCCCAAGCACTTTTCAAGAACGAGCCCTTGACTGCAAATTGAATCGATCTAATTTGCCGCGCGAAGCTATTTTTCGCATCGGATTCTACACGATGGACACGCTAAACCGCATGCAGACCGCCATTCGTGGGCGATGGGCCGTGGCGGCCATCTTCCTGGCCAATGGCTTTCTGACCGGCGCATGGGCGCCGCAGATCCCTGTGGTGCTGACCCGGCTGGATATCAGCAAGTTCACGCTTGGCCTGCTGATCCTGCTGTTCGGTGCCGGCGCGGTCACAGCGATGACTTGGTGCGGCCACCTGATCTCCAGGCATGGGTCGCGCACCGTGCTGCGTTGGTTCGGCCTCATCGGCAGCTTCGGCCTGCTGGTTGTGGCGCTGGCTCCAAACGTGCCGCTGGCGGCCATCGCCATGTTCATCTTTGGCGGTTCGATCGGCGGCATGGATGTCGCCATGAACGCCAATGCGGTCACGGTGGAACGGCGCTTGTCCCGGGCCATCATGTCGTCCTCGCACGGCTTCTGGAGCCTTGGCGGTTTCGCCGGCGGCGCTCTCGGTGGCCTCGCCATCCAGAATTACGGTCATCTCGCCCATGCGACGGTGGTGACGGCGCTCGCTTTCGCCGTGATTGCAGTGGCAGTCCGCTACCTGATTGCCGAGGACAAGCCGCCCCAAGCGTCCTCGGGGGTAATCGGGCATCGCAAGTTCGCGCTGCCTGGAAATCCGCTGGTCTATCTGGTCGGGCTGATGGCGCTGATGACGATGATCTCCGAGGGTGCGGTGCTCGACTGGGCAGCGCTTTACCTGCAACAGGAACTCGGCACCGACCTCGCCGTAGCTGGTTTGGCCTACGCTGCTTTTTCCGGCGTCATGGCCGTCATGCGCTTCGTTGGCGACGGCGTCCGTAACCGTTTCGGAGCCGTGACGACACTGCGCGTCTCGGCGCTTGTCGCCGCCGCCGGCATGCTGGTGGCCGGACTGGCGCCCTCGCCCTGGCTCGCCATCTCAGCTTTTGCCTTTTGCGGCTTCGGCATCGCCAATATGGTGCCGATCCTGTTTTCGGCCGGCGGCAACCAGGAAGGCATGTCGTCCGGCACCGGCATGAGCGTCGTCACCACAATGGGCTATTCCGGCATTCTGGTGGCGCCGTCGGCAATCGGCTTCATCGCCGAGCATTCAAGCTTCGGTCCGATCTTCGTCGCTTTGTCGGGACTGCTGGTCGTCATATTCTTGATGGCCGGGCTCGCTCACCGCGCCGAATTCGCGCCTGACGCGGCCCCGGCCGAATAGCGCTTCAACTCCTCATAGAGGAAATCCGCGACACGGCGGATGCGCACGCTGGTGCGCACGTCGCGGTGCATGGCCAGCCATACCGGCAGCGTCGGCAGCCCGAGGCCCGGCAGCACTGTCTCCACCAGCGGATCGCGGTCGGCCAGCGGCTCCTGGCCAAAGCCGATGCCGTTTCCCGACCGCACCGCCTCCCACAGCACAATTTGGTTGTCGGTTCTGAAACGGAAGGCATTGCGGGTGAGCGGGACACCGAATTGGGCAAAGCCGCGAATGATCTCATCGCTGCGGTCGAAGCCGATCAGGTCGTGGCCGGCAAGATCGCCGGGTTCGCGCGGACGGCCACGCCGGTCGAGATAGGATTTTGCCGCGCAGGCGCGGAGCGGAATGTCTGCCACCTTGCGCGCCACCAGTTCGTTCTGGGCCGGCTTGACCATGCGGATAGCGATGTCGGCATCGCGGCGCAAAAGATTCTCGACCTGGTTCGACGCGACGATCTCGACCTCGATGCCGGGCTCCTCGGCGCCCAGCCGCGCCGTCATCTCTGGCAGGACATAGGCCGCCACCACCTCGCTGGCGGCAATGCGCACCGTGCCCTCGATCGCCTCGACCGATCCCAGCGCCAACAGCGAAAAGGCGCTCGCCTGCTCGCTCACCGCCCGGCCGCGTTCATAGAGCGTACTGCCGGCTTCTGTCAGGGCGTAGCCGCGCCGCCCGCGCCGGAACAGGGTGACGCCGAGCGCCTGCTCCAGCTCGGCGATATGGCGGCCGAGCGTCGGCTGGCTTGCAGCCAGCTTGCGCGCGGCAGCGGACAGGCTGCCGGTTTCCGCCACGGTGACGAAACTCTTGATCAGATTCCAGTCGATTTCCATTCAAAACTGAATATCATGTCGCCAGATTCAGTCAATTTCCATTCGTTTGCGGGCGGATCATATTGTGACCGTAACGCAAACACGGAAACGAAACATGACCAAGATCGCAATTCTGGGTGCCAATGGCCGGCTCGGCCGCGTGGTTTCCAAGGCCTTCATCGACGCCGGCTATGATGTCCGCGCCATCACCCGCAACGGCAAGATACCGGCAGAACTCACCGGCGCCACAGCCGTCGCCGGCGACGGGCTCGATCGCGAAGCGCTTATCCGCGCCACCGAAGGCGTCGACATCATCTTCAACGGTCTCAACCCGATCTACACCGACTGGGGCAAGTGCCTGCCGATGGCCGAGAACGTCATGGCCGCGTGCCGGGCGAACCATGCATTGCACCTCGCTCCCGGCAGCGTTTACAATTACGGCTCGCCGATGCCGGCGGTCATCACCGAAGACACGCCATTCCACCCGACGACGGAAAAGGGCCGCATCCGCGTCGCCATGGAAGACCTCTTTCGCCGCGAGGCCGAAGCCGGCCGAGTGCGCACCATTCTGCTGCGAGCCGGCGATTTCTTCGGCGGCACCGGCACCGGATCGTGGTTCGATCTGATGGTGGCCGCCAAGATGGACAAGGGCGTCTATACCGCCCCCGGGCCGGCCGATCTCCTACATGAATGGGCCTATCTGCCTGATATGGCCAAGGCTTTCGTCGGACTGACTGAGAATCTCGAAAAGCTCGGCACCTACGAGGCGCTGAACTTTCCCGGCCACCCCGTTACCGATCTGGAGATCAAGGCCGCAGCGGAGCAGGCGCTCGGGCGCGCGTTGAAACTGACGTCGATGCCGTGGTGGATGTTGCGCGCCGGCAGTCCGTTCGTGGCGATGTGGCGCGAGCTCGTCTCGATGTCCTATCTCCGCTTCGAGCCACACCAGTTGGTCTCGGCAAGACTGGAAGGCATCCTCGGCACGATCCCGCATACGCCGCTGGATAGGGCGGTGGCAGAAGCCCTCGATGATATCGGTGTGGCCACGATTGATGGCGTTTCGAAAGCTGCCTGAAAACGTGCGTTTCGAACCGAAGGCTCGGAAAGGACCATGCGCAAAATCAAATGCTACAGCGCTGTGAGTCCAAAAGGACGCGCAGCGCTGTAGCATTCGTGCACACCAAACTCCGGGTCAAATCCTGCCCATCAGCAGCAACACCAGCAGCACGATCAGGATGACGCCGACGATGCCGGAGGGACCATAACCCCAGGAACGCGAATGAGGCCATGCCGGCACCGCGCCGATCAGAATGAGGATCAGAATGATGATGAGAATGGTGCTGAGCGTCATGAGAAACTCCCCGCGTTGAGGCATTGCATGACAGGACAATGCAAAAGGCCGCTGGGTTGTTCCCGGCGGCCTTTTCTACCTGGGCTGAAGGGAGCGACCTATTCGGCGGCCTTCGGGAAGTCGATCGCCGGCTCGTCGAGCAAGCCCGGCCCTGCGGAGGTCTCCATAGTCGCATCGGCTGGCGTTCCGCGCCGGAACACCCGACGGAAGAATGCATAGAAGCGGCTGTTCTTGCTACGCGTGAACACCATCAGCATCGACGGTGTCACCACCAGAGTCAGCAAGGTGGCGAAGGACAGGCCGAAGACGATCGCCGAGGACAGTGAAATCCACCATTGCGTCGACGGCGCGTTGATCGTCGTCTCGTGATGGAAGATTTCGAGACCGAGGCCGAAAGCGATCGGCAGCACGCCGAGGATCGCCGACACCGCCGTCAGCACCACCGGGCGGGCACGTTCGCGGCAAGTCTGCAGCACGGCGTCCATCTTGTCCCAGCCCTCTTCGCGCAGCCGGTCGTAGGTGTCGATCAGCACGATGTTGTTGTTCACCACCACGCCGGCCAGCGCGATGACGCCGATGCCCGACATGACGATGCCGAACGCCTCTCCAGTCAACAGCAATCCCAGGAACACGCCGACGGTCGCCATGACCACGCAGGACAGCACCAGCCAGACGCTGGTGAACTTGTTGAACTGCATCAGAAGCACCAGGAAGATCAGGAAGATCGCCGCGCCAAAGGCCTTGCTGAGGAAAGCGCTGGCCTCGGCGCTGTCCTCGTTCGAGCCGGCAAGCTTCCAGCGTATGCCGCTGCCGAGATCCACTTCGGCGACAGCCTGGCTGACCTGCTGCTGGACAGAAGCGACCTGCTCGCCGGCGGCGACATTGGCCTGGACGACCACGGTGCGCGCGCCGTCGATGCGGTTGAGGATGCCGACGGTCGGCTCGGGCTTGCGCACGACGAAATTCGAGATCGGCACCGACCCTTGCGACGTCTGCACCCTGAGGTCGTCGAGGGTCGACAGCGTGCGCCGGTCCTCGGGCAGGCGCAGCCTGATGTCGACGGCGTCGTCAGCACCGGCCGGCCGGTATTCGCTGAGCTTCAGCCCGTTCGTCACCAGTTGCACCACCGTGCCGACCGAGGTCGGGCTGATGCCGTATTGCGCCGCCTTGGCGCGATCGACGTCGAGCGCCCAGTCGACGCCGGGCGGCGGCAGGCCGTCGGAAATGTCGATGACGCCGGGCACCTTGGCAATGCGTGCGGCGACGGCGCGCGCCTTGTCGTCGAGACCTTTCGGGTCGACGGCTGACAGCCTGATCTGGATCGGCTTGCCGGTGGGCGGGCCGGCCTCGGGCACGCGAACCTCGACGTCGACGCCGGGAATGCCGGCCATGACGCCGCGCAGCTCGTCCAGGATGGCGTTCGCCGATTTGCGCTCGCGCCAGTCGACGAACTCGTACTGGATCACGCCGACCACGTCTTCAGGAATGTCCTGGCCGCCGCCTTGCGTCTTGCCGACACGGGTATAGACCGATTTCACGCCCGGCCAGCCGAGAAGCCGGTTTTCCGCGGTCGTTGTGGCGGCATCCATTTCGGCGAGCGAAAGGTTGCCGCGGGCGTGCACGTAGAGCAGACCGTAGTCAGGCTCGACATTCGGGAAGAACTCGACGCCGGCGCCGTATTTCGAATAGGCAAAGCCGACACCGAACAAGAGGCCGACGGTGAGCAGAAGCACGGTGATGGGAAAGCGCACCGCCTGCTTGACCACCGCCATGTACCAGCCGTCGCGGTTGTCGCTCTCGTGATGCGGCGGCGCCTTGGCGAACAAGGCGCCCAGCGCCGGTGCAAAGACCAGTGCATAGAGCATCGAGGCCGAGAGCGTGACGATCAGCGTGATCGGCATGTATTTCATGAAGTCGCCGATGATGCCCGGCCAGAACAGCAGCGGCGAAAAGGCGGCGATGCGCGTCATCGTCGCGGCGATGACCGGACCGGCCATGCGCTTGGCGGCAAGCGCGAACGCCTCTGCCTTAGGCATGCCTTCGCTCATCCGCCGCTCGGCGAATTCGGTGACGATGATGGCGTCGTCGACCAGCATGCCGACCGCCAGGATGAGGCTGAACAGCACGATCATGTTGATCGTGTAGCCCATCATGGCCAACAGCAGGATGCCGATCAGGAAGGACGATGGAATGGCGAGGCCGATCAGCAGCGAGGCGCGGCCCGACAGCGCGTAGAGAATGACGATGAACACCAGGATCACGGCGATCATGACGTGGTTCTGCAGATCGCCGAGCAACTGGTTGACGAACACCGATTTGTCCTGCGTGTAGGTGACGTGCATGCCTTCCGGCATGGTCTTTATGAAGGCATCGGACACGGCCCTCACCTGGGCGATCGTGTCGATCAGGTTGGAGCCGATGCGCTTCTTCACCTCGATGGCGATCGCCGGCTTGCCGTCGAGACGGGTCACCGTCTCGGCGTCCTTGAAGGTGGAGCGGACGGTGGCGATATCCTGGGCCTGCACCACTGCATTGGGGCCGGCGACGATCGGAAGCGCCGCCACGTCCTGTGGCGTTTCGATCAGCGACGGCACCTTGACGGCGTATTTGCCCTCGGACCCTTCGATGTTGCCGGCGGCGACAAGACTGTTGGAATCGCCTACCGCACCGATCAGCTGCTCGAGCTGCAGCCCGTAGGAAGACAGTTTCATCGGATCGATGACGACTTCGACGAGATCGTCGCGGGCGCCCTGCAGCGAGCCCTCCAGCACGCCCGGTACTTCCTCGATGCGGTCGCGCAACTCGCGCGCCGCCGTCGTCAGAACGCGCTCGGGCACTTCGCCCGACAGCGTCACGACAAGGACGGGGAATTCGGAGACGTTGACTTCGGAGACCACAGGCTCCTCGGCTGCCTGCGGCAGGTCGGCCTTGCCGTCCTGGACCTTGCTGCGCGTGTCCTGCAGCGCCGTCGCCAGATCCGTCTGCGGGTGGAATTCGACCAGCACATAACCGCCGCCCTGGAAGGCGGCCGAACGCATCTCCTTGAGCCCCTTGAGGCTCTTCAGCTTGGCTTCCATCGGCCGCAGCAGAAGGCGTTCCGAATCCTCGGGCGAGATGCCCTGATAGATCAGGCTGACATACATCATCGGAATCGGAACGTCGGGTTCCGCTTCCTTCGGTGTCGACTGATAGGCGACCGCACCGGCAAGGATGAGGAACACCAGCACCGAAATGGTCAGCCTGGCATTGCTGATTGCGAGTTTGACGATATCCATGATTACTGCGTCCCGGCCGTCGCTTCGCCCAGCAGCTTCTGGATGGTCGCCTGGTCGGCCTCGACCGGCTTGACCACTTCGCCTTCCTTCACCAGTTCCTGGCCGGCGACGATGATGCGCGCATCGGCAGGGATGCCGCCGAGCACCAGGCCGGTTGGCGTATCGTCGACCAGATCGATCGGGAAGAACACGACCTTGTTGTCCTTGTCGACGGCGCGGATGCCGAGATCGCCCTTGTCGCCGAGCGTCACCACGGAGCGCGGCAGCATGACTGCGTCGGTCGGCTGCGCGCTCAGCGCGATCTCGGCGGTCATCCCGGCCGGAATGGTGCCCTCGGGGTTGGGGATTGCGATCTCGACGCGGAAGGTGCGGGTGGCGGACGAGGCGTCGCGGCTGATATAGCGCACGGTGCCCTCGACATTCTGGCCGCTGACCAACCGTACCTTCGCCTTGTCGCCGATCTTCAGATAGCCGAGATCACGTTCGCTGACCTCGCCGCGGGCGATCACCGGATCGAGGCTCAGAATGGTCGCCACTTCGCCGCCCTGCATCACGGAACTGCCAAGCTCCACCGGTACCCGGTCGATGACGCCGTCGAACGGCGCCTTCACCTCGTTGCGGTCGAGTTCGGCCTGCGCGGCTTCCAGGTGCGACTGGGCTAGCGTCAGGTTGGAGCGCGCGGTATCGAGCTGCAGCTTGGGCAGATTGCCGGTTTTCATCAGCCGCAATGCTGCATCGAGTTCGGCCCGACGCTGGACCAGAAGCTGCTTGGCGTTGCTGACCGCCGAAAGCTTTTCCTCGGCTGCCAGCATCAGCACGAGGTCGCCGGTCTTGACGCGCTGTCCCTGCTTGACCGGCAGCTTGTCGATGACGCCGGCGACGCGCGTCGCCAGGACCGCGCGCTTGTCGGCTTCGGTCAGTCCGGAAATCCGGATGGCGCGCGCATAGGTACGCCTGGGCGGGGTTATGGTCGCGACGGTGCGCAAGGTCGCCTTGGGCTGTTCTGCCTCAGCGGGCTTGGCGTTGCCGGCGTCAGCCGCCTTTGGCTGCTCGACCTCCCCCGCTTTGGATTTGTCGGCGGCCGCGCTGCCGACGGACGAGAACTCGCCCGTCGCCATCCACGCAGCGAAACCGACAAGCACAACAATGGCTGCAAGCTTGTGAAACCTGTACTTCGGCATCGTCATTTTTCCAGTGCGCGGGATTCGGCCAGGCCGCGTCTTCTAACTCGGGCGCGTCGCCGATATGGGTGCGCGCAAGGCCGTGTTCAACTTGCCGTGATCGGCGAACGAGCTTCTACATCAAAGTTGCACCGCAATATAGTCAGAAATGTTGATGGGTAATACTTCGCTGGGCAGGGTGCGGCCGCCGTGAAGCGCGCCGGACCAGCGCGGCCTTTTATCTGCGACATAACACTCGGCGCAGCGCGGATGCGAAAGCAACCGCCAGACCGCGTCCCTCGGGCAAGTCTTGGCTGCATCGACCATCATCGGTGCCGTGCCCGGCTTGCCAGTGCCCTTGGTAAAGGCGCCAGCAAAACAGCATGGCAGCAGCTGTCAGCATGATGGGAATATTTCATGCAAAGGTCACCTCCTTCGACAAGGGCAGTGTCCGGATGCGCTTGCCTGTCAGTGCGAAGATGGCGTTGGCGAGTGCCGGTGCCGCCGGCGGCGTGCCGACTTCGCCAACGCCGCCCATCTTGTGAAAATTCTCCAGGATGGCGACTTCGAACGCCGGACACTGGGAGATGCGCATGGCGTCGTAGTCATGAAAATTCGACTGCTCGACCATGCCGTCGGCGAAAGTAATCTCCTGACCCATCGCTGCCGACAGCCCGTAGATGGCGGCGGAGATGAGTTGCGCCTCGATGATACCAGGATCGAGCGCGGTGCCGACATCGGCGGCGATCCACATCTTCTCGATGCGGATCCCGGACGGCGTGTCGGCGACCTGGACGATCTCGCCGACCCAACTGCCGAAGGACAGCGTGAACGCCATGCCCTTGGCCTTGCCGGCGGGCAGCGCCTCGCCCCACTTCGCCATTTCGGCGACCTTCTCGACCACCTTCACCGCTGCCGGATAGGCAGCCATCAGCATCTTGCGCAGTTCGACCGGATCGGTTTTCCCGGCGACGGCGATCTCGTCCATAAAACCCTCATGAAAGAAGCCGTTGATCGAGCAGCCGACCGATCGCCAGAAGCCGACCGGGATGGAAGCGGGCGCAGCAATGCCGCTGACCCGGTAATTCGGGATGGTGTAGGGCTGGTCGTAGGCTCCATCGACAATGGACTTGTCGGGGCCAAGCGGCGATATCGAGGGAAACAGCCGGCGCAAGGTGCTGGCTATCGGCGATGGCGAGGCGATTGCCATGCCGATGGCGACCGGCATGCCGTCGTCGCCAAGCCGCGCCTGGAATTTGCCGACCGAAGCCGGCCGGTAAGCGTCGTGGCGCATGTCCTCCTCGCGCGTCCAGATCACCTTGATCGGCCGGCCTGCGGTTTCCTTCGCCATCAACGCGGCACAGAGCGCAAAGTCCACCTCGATACGTCGGCCGAAGCCGCCGCCCATGAAGGTGGTGGGGACGCTGACCTTGTCCTGTTCGATGCCGACAGCATTGGCGCAAAGCTGCCGCACCAAAGTCGGCGCCTGGTTGCCGCACCAGATGTCGAGAGCGCCGTCCTTCAGCCGCGCCGTCGCGTTCATCGGCTCCATCGTCGCATGTGCCAGATAAGGCACCTCATAGTCGGCCTCGACGATCCTTTCGCGGGGCGCGTCCGCGAAGGCGGTATCGACATCGCCATCGTCGCGCATCACCGATCCTTTCGTGCCGAGCGCCTGCTTCAGCACCTCGGAAATGCCGGCGCTGTCCGGCGGATATTCCGGATCGGCCCATTCGGCGTCGATCGCCTCCGCCGCCTTGAACGCCGCCCAGGTGTTTTCGGCGATGATGCCGAAGCCGTGGCCGTAATTCGTGTCGATCGGCACGATCTTGATCACGCCAGGCATTTTCTCGGCGTTGGAGACATCCGCCTTGACCGGTTTGGCCCAGAAGCGCGGGCTCATCTTGACCGTGCCGTACAGCATCTGCGGCAGCGTCACGTCGATGCCGAAGATCGGTGCCCCGGTGACCTTGGCCAGCATGTCGATGCGTTTTTGCGGTTTGCCGAGCAGTTTCCAGTCGGCTTTGTCCTTGAGCCTGATTTCCGCGGGCGGCGCCATCGTCGCAGCGGTCGCGGCGACCGCGCCATAGGTCAGCGACTTGCCCGACGCCTTGTGCAGGACCCTGCCATTGGCGGTTTCCAGCTCGGCGGCAGCTATGCCGAGCTTTTGCGCGGCCGCCGCAATCAGCATCTGCCGCGCGACGGCGCCTGCCTGCCGCATCTTGCCGAAACCGTCGACCGTCGATGTCGAACCGCCGGTGCCTTGCAGGGCGAGGAATTTTCCGACCACGCCCATGCCGGCGCGCACTATTTCAGCGGTCATGCTTTCATCGAAGAAGGCGAACGGCCCGCCCTCTTCCAGCATCGCCGCATTGAAATAGGCGTAGGAGGCCGGGCCGTGCTCGACCTTGATCTGGTCGAGCCCGACATCGAGCTCTTCGGCAACCATGGCAGCAAGCGTCGTCGAGATGCCTTGGCCCATCTCGGCGCGCGGCGCGACGATGGTGATGGTGTTGTCGGCGCCGATTTTCACATAGGGGTTGAAGGTCGCTTCATCGGCCGCGAGGTCGCCTTCCAGCGGATTCGGAAAAGGCTTGCGATAATAGTAATAGCCGACGGCGACGCCGCCCGCGATGGCAGCGGTGCCGATGAGAAACGTGCGGCGGGCGATCTTTCCGACACTGGCCATGGTCAGATTCCCGCCGTCTTGAGGACGACCGCTCGTCTGATCGCCGCACGGATCTTCGGGTAGGTGCCGCAGCGGCAGAGATTGCCGCCCATGGCATCGTCGATGTCGGCATCGGTCGGGTCGGCAACCTGGTCGAGCAGCGCCACCGCGCTCATGATCTGGCCGGCTTGGCAGTAGCCGCACTGGGCGACCTGCTCTTCCAGCCATGCCTGCTGTACCGGATGCAATCTGCCTTCGGTGCCGATGCCTTCGATCGTGGTGACCGCGCCGGTGACCTCACCGATCGGCAATGAACAGGAGCGCACCGGCTGGCCGTCGACATGCACCGTGCAGGCGCCGCAGGCGGCGATGCCGCAGCCGAACTTCGGCCCGGTCTTGCCCATGAGATCGCGCAGCGCCCACAGCAGCGGCATTTCGGGATCGGCATTGACGTCGAATGCCCGCCCGTCGACGGTGAGGTGCATGGGGATACCCTTTGTTGTCGTCCACAGCCCGGGCAGGCCCGGTCGGCCATTCGCCCTTATACATCTTGACAAATTACGTCATTTTGTCAATAGAGCTTTTGCAGGATAAAGTCGCGCCATGATCGAGATCGAGGACATCGCCACCGACCCCAAGCGCGCCCGCATTCTGGACAGCGCGATGAAGGTGTTTCTGGCCTATGGTTTCGCCCGCACCACCATGGACGACATTGCGCGTGCCGCCGACATGTCGCGGCCGGCGCTTTATCTCCAGTTCAAGAACAAGACCGATATTTATCGCGCCATTGCGGTGATGCTGCTCTCCCGCTCGCTCGAGCAGGCGAAAACGGCACTCGCCGGCGAAGAACCATTTGCCGAGCGCACGATGCGGGCCATCGACGAAGCGCTGATCTCGATGACGCGCACCGTCCACGCCTCGCCGCATGGCGCCGAACTCCTCGACATGAAATCGAGTCTCGCCGACCTGATCGGCTGCTGGCGCAGCCGGTTTTCCGAGCATGTCGCGGCAGCGATCCAGAGCGAGGCCGGACGCAATGGCGTCGATCTCACCGCCAAGGGCTTGTCGGCAAAATTGCTGGCCGACATGCTGCTCGACGGACTGGAAGGCATGAAGATGCGCATCAGCGATCCGGACGAGCAGCGGCGGGCTGCGGCCGTGCTGATCAAGGTGATCGATCTAGCCTTGCAAAAAAACTGACAAACAAAACGCCTCAGGCTCGGCGACGCGCTGCCTCGGGCTTCTTGCGTGCTGCAAGGAACTCCTTGACCCGCCGGCCCGGTGCCGGACCACGCATCGGCTTGAAGCCGTCGTCGAGCTCGCCTGAGAGGTCAAGCGTCGGCCGCTTGCCGACGGCGTCGTAATTCTCCTCCAGCCAGTCGCTGGCGGCGGTGCGGCCAAGGTCGCGCAGATAGGTCAGAAACGCCCATTCGGCATTGACCTTGGACGATGCCGACAGGTCCTTGAATGCCTCGTCGGCATCGATGCGGTGCATGCGGATGTCGCGGTATTCGCCATGCGGCAGCCGGCCGGCGGCAATCAGCTCCTTGATGAAGGCGATCGAGCGGAATTCGCGCAAGAGTCCGGCGTTGAAGGTGATCTCGTCGATGCGATTCTGGATTTCGTTGGCGCTCTTAGGCGTCCCCTCGCGGACCACCGGATTGATCTGCACCAAAAGCACGTCCTCGGTGGCAGTCGTCTTGAAGAACGGGAACAGCGCCGGATTGCCGCCATAGCCGCCATCCCAGTAGGGCACGCCCTTGATCTCGACGGCGCGGAACAGCTGCGGCAGGCAAGCCGACGCCATCACCGTGTCGAGATCGATCTCGCCATCGGAAAAGACGCGTAACTGCCCGGTCTCGACATTGGTCGCGGAGATGAACAGCTCCATCGATTTGCAGGCGCGCACATTGCCGAAATCGATCTCCTGTTCGATCACGTCGCGCAGCGGGTTGAGGCCGAGCGGGTTGGCGACATAGGGCGAAAACACCCGCGACATCGTGTCGAAAAACAGATAGCCCGGCGTGTTCTCGATCGACCAGTTGCCCCAGGCGACGTCCCACGGCATGCGCTGCACCGGGCTGAACCGGCCCTTCCGCGCCACCGCACGCCAGAAATCGTCGAGCTTCTGCCGCGCGCCCTCGACGCCGCCGCGGACGAAGCCGTCGGCCAGCGCCACCGCGTTCATGGCGCCGGCGCTGGTGCCCGAAACCGCCGCGATGTCGAGCCGTCCGTCCTCCAGCAGCTGGTCGAGCACGCCCCAGGAAAAGGCGCCGTGCGAGCCGCCGCCCTGCAGCGCGACGTTGATCTTCTTGGGCTCCTCCGCCTTGCCGTTTGTCGTCATGGCGTTGTCCTTGATCTGTAGAGAGCCCTTGGATGGATCACTGCGCGGTCCAGCCGCCGTCGACCGAGATTTGCGTGCCGTTGATCTGCGCTGCCGCATCCGAGCACAGGAACACCGCGGCAGCGGCAACTTGCTCGACCGTGACGAATTCCTTGGTCGGCTGCCTGTCGAGCATGACCTCGCGGACCACCGTGTCGCGGTCCATCTTGTTCGCCTTCATCTGGTCGGGGATCTGCGCCTCGACCAGCGGCGTCAGCACATAGCCGGGACAGATGGCGTTGCAGGTGATCTTGTCGCGCGCCAGTTCCAAAGCGACCGTCTTGGTCAGTCCCATGATGCCGTGCTTGGCCGCGACATAGGCCGATTTGAACGGCGAGGCGACCAGCCCATGGGCCGAGGCGATGTTGACGATCCTGCCGCCGCCGGCTTCTCTCATCAGCGGGATGGCGGCGGCGATGGTGTGAAAGACCGACGACAAATTGATGGCGATGATGGCGTCCCACTTCTCGACGGGAAATTCTTCCACCGGCGCGACATGCTGGATGCCGGCATTGTTGACCAGGATGTCGACCGAGCCGAAGCTCTCGGCTGCCTTTGCGACCAGCGCCCGGCATTCGGCCGGCTTCGACATATCTGCCTTGATGTAGACAGTCTTCACGCCGTGATGCTTGGCGATCGCATCGGTGACGGCCTGGTCGTCGGCCGTGTCTGAAAAGGAATTGACGACGATGTTGCAGCCATCGGCCGCGAGGGCATGGGCGATTGCCAGGCCGATGCCCGAGGTGGAACCGGTGACGATGGCGGTTTTTCTGCTGGGCAAGGCGAAATCCTTCATTACGGCGCTAACGGACCATATTGCAGCGCAGCATATATGTCTCGTGTGGCGCAAAAACAGCGGCACTCAGTGGCGATGACATGAAATTTTTGTCATGAAAGAGGCCACCCTTCACTCGAAGCTGTGCGCCTGACACCAGTGCGAAGACAGGTTTTGCAGTGCGAAGACAGTTTTGTCAGCGATCCCCGGAAGCCACTTCAGGGCGCTCGTGAGATTGCGTTTCGGGATTCGTCATCTGGCTGATGAAAATACGCAGAGCTTTCCGTACGGCGAGCGATGGCGGCTCGGACGGATGCCACTCCGGGAAATGACCATCGATCGCCATGCGTGCCAGGCCGTAGACAAATGCGCGGGCGGCAAGCACCAGATGATCGAAGTCGGTGTCCGGGGCCAGCCGACCTTGTTGTTGCGCTTGGGTCAGCAGGGCGATCATTTTCCGGCGAACGGCTTCATTCTGATCACGAAGACTGTCCGACGCGTCGAAATCGATCAGCGTTCGAGAACTGATGATCTGGAAATGCGTGGGATTGCTGATCGCCCACTCCAGATAGCCTTGCCCGATCGCTTCGAAGGCCACAATGGGATCTGCGCTGCCGACTTTGGACTGCGCATCGGCAACGGCCTCGGTAAGCCGGTTCATCGCCTGTTCGGCGACGGCGGTCAGCAGTGCTGATTTCGACCGAAAATGCCGGAATGGCGCGCCGGGCGAAACGCCGGCACGTTTTGCCGCCTCGCGCACCGAGACATGCTCTGCTCCGCGCTCTTCGATGATCTCTACGGTAGCAGCGATCAAGGCCTCGCCCAGATTTCCGTGATGATAGCGCTTGGGGTTGGCGGCTTCGCCGGAATCCGTGGGGCTGGTCATGCCTGCCAATAGCACGATGCCGACATGTAATCACTGATTATTTTCTTGCGTCCATGCGTTTCATATGTAATCAGTGATTACAACATCAATGGAGGTTATCATGCTTCGCATCATCGCAACGACTGCCTTTGCTTTCTCTTTACTGTCGCTCGGGTCTGCCCAGGCCGAAGATCGGCCAACCCTGCAAATCGTCTGGCCGGCGGCCGGTTCGGTCATCGAACTCGGCAATGACCCAGAGAAGGCGATAGGCGTCGTCGTCAGCAGCAACTTCACGCTTCTGCCAGCGGGTGAATGCGACGGCGTCAGCCAATGCGGCCATTTGCATATGAAGATCGATCCCGCCGGAGATACCTGCAACATCCCCGGCAAGCCGTACAACAGCATGAACAGCGACTTTGGCGGCGATCTTGTCAAGGCTCGTTTCGGCCATTGCCCGGATGCCGCCGGCAAGCATGTGATCGGCGTCCTACTTGCCGATGATCATCACAAGCCCATTCTCGTCGACGGCAAACCTGTTACGGCTCTGGTGACGGTGACGACGAAATAGCGCGGGTCGGGCGGGACTCAGCCTCATTCGAGCGGAGATTTCTGATACGGCCTGCTGATGAGAGATTTCGGCCGGGGTTGGTCCGGCCGGCGATCACGACATCGTGTCGAGTTTGCGCTGCATGGCGGCGATCTGTTCCTTCAGTTCCTGAAGGTCGTCGGGCTTTTCCGACGTCTCTTTCCTGGCCGGCTCCGCCGGCGCTGCGGAAGTGCCATTCGAGCCTGCGGGTGGGAAGGGCGTGAACAGGCGCATGGCGTTCTGGAACATCTCCATATTGCGGCGCGTCTGCTCTTCCAGCGCCTTGATCGGCGTGGCGATCTTCATCATGTCCAGCGGCGACTTGCCCAACGCACCCTTCATCTGCTCGCGGAAGCGTTCCTGCTCCTTTGAGAAGGCGATCATCGACTGTTCGAGGAAGCTCGGCACGATCATCTGCATCTGGTCGCCGTAAAAAGCGATCAACTGGCGCAGGAACGGAATCGGCAGCATGTTCTGCCCTTCCTTGTTCTCCAGTTCAAAGATGATCTGGGTCAGCACCGGATGGGTGATGTCGTCGCCGGTCTTGGCGTCCTGGACGGTGAACTCCACGCCCTTCTTGACCATTTCGGCAAGGTCCTCGAGCGTCACATAGGTGCTGGTGCCGGTGTTGTAGAGGCGGCGATTGGCATATTTCTTGATGATAATCGGTTCGTCTTTCGCGGCCATCAGCATCCTCCCGGGACACCGGCGCACTTGAGGTAAGCTGCCGGTAACGATTGCGCCTTTTCAAGGATATGCGCAAAAGCGTCACAATTCCAAGCGGTTTGTGCAGTGCGGCATCAATTAATGCTGCACGGCGGGCTAAAAATGCTGCGCAGCAATGGGCCAGCTGTATCCACCACGATGCGCAACCTGCTTGCGGCGCATGGCCGGTATGCCCATTTCCGGTTTGACTTGGATCATTGAAAGGGCAAGAAAAGCCCTGACGATACAAACTGCGATACCAAAACCTCGATACCTCGAAGTGTGGAGAAGAACATGTCCGCTGCCATCGTTGTCGCCAGTGCGGCGCGCACGCCCGTCGGTTCCTTCAACGGCGCCTTCGCCGCCACGCCGGCGCATGAGCTTGGTGCCGTCGTCATCAAGGAGTTGCTGTCCCGTGCCGGTGTCGAGCCGGCGGAAGTCGACGAGGTCATCCTCGGCCAGGTGCTGACCGCGGCTCAGGGCCAGAACCCCGCCCGCCAGGCATCTATCGAAGCCGGCCTGCCAAATGAAACCACCGCCTGGGGCCTCAACCAGGTTTGCGGCTCAGGTCTGCGCGCTATTGCTCTCGGTATGCAGCAGATCGCGACAGGCGATGCCAAGGTGATCGTCGCCGGTGGGCAGGAATCGATGTCGCTGGCCCCGCACGCTCAACACCTGCGTGCCGGCGTCAAGATGGGCGACTACAAGATGATCGACATAATGATCAAGGATGGGCTGTGGGACGCCTTCAATGGCTACCACATGGGCAACACGGCCGAAAACGTCGCTCGCCAGTTCCAGATTACCCGCGAGGACCAGGACCAGCTCGCATTGGCCTCCCAGAACAAGGCAGAGGCCGCGCAGAAGGCCGGCAAATTCAAGGACGAGATCGTGGCCTTCACCGTCAAGGGCAAGAAGGGCGACACCATTGTCGACCAGGACGAATATATCCGCCACGGCGCCACGATCGAGGCGATGACCAAGCTGAGACCGGCCTTCGACAAGGACGGCACGGTGACCGCCGCCAATGCCTCCGGCATCAATGACGGCGCCGCCGCCGTGCTGCTGATGACCGAAGCGGAAGCCGCAAAGCGCGGCATCACGCCGCTGGCGCGCATAGTGTCCTGGGCGACCGCGGGTGTCGATCCGCAGATCATGGGCACCGGGCCCATTCCCGCCTCGCGCAAGGCGCTGGCCAAGGCCGGCTGGTCGGTCGGCGATCTCGACCTGGTCGAGGCCAACGAAGCCTTCGCCGCCCAGGCCTGCGCCGTCAACAAGGACATGGGCTGGGATCCGTCGATCGTCAATGTCAATGGCGGCGCCATCGCCATCGGCCATCCGATCGGCGCCTCCGGGGCCCGCATCTTCAACACGCTGGTTTACGAGATGCGCCGCAGAAGTGCCAGGAAAGGCCTTGCCACGCTGTGCATCGGCGGCGGCATGGGGGTCGCCATGTGCGTGGAAGCGCTGTGAAGTCATCTGCAAAGCGCCGTGAAGACGGAGCGAGCAAGCCGTGAAACAGTCGGTGGCGAACAGGCTCGATCGTCGTTAGAGCCTTCCCGTTCGCCGCCCGCCGATCGAGAAAAAGGGAGGATATGATGACAAAGGTAGCACTCGTCACCGGTGGGTCGCGCGGCATTGGCGCCGCGATCTCGATCGGCCTGAAAACCGCCGGCTATCAGGTCGCCGCGAACTACGCCGGCAATGACGAAGCGGCCCAGAAATTCAAGGCAGAGACCGGCATCCCCGTCTACAAATGGTCGGTCGCCGACTACGATGCCTGCGCCGCCGGCATCAAGCAGGTCGAGGCCGATCTCGGCCCGGTTTCCGTTCTGGTCAACAATGCCGGCATCACCCGCGACGCCATGTTCCACAAGATGACGCGCGAGCAGTGGAAAGAGGTCGTCGACACCAATCTTTCCGGCGTCTTCAACATGACGCACCCGCTGTGGGTCGGCATGCGCGACCGCAAGTTCGGCCGCGTCATCACCATCTCCTCGATCAATGGCCAGAAAGGCCAGACCGGCCAGGTCAATTATTCGGCGTCGAAGGCCGGCGATATCGGCTTCACCAAGGCGCTCGCCCAGGAAGGGGCGCGGGTCGGCATCACCGTCAATGTCATCTGCCCCGGCTACATCGCCACCGAGATGGTCAGGGCGATGGACGAGAAGGTGCTCAATGAGCGCGTCATCCCGCAGATCCCGGTCGGCCGCCTCGGCGAGCCGGAAGAGATCGCACGCTGCGTCGTCTTCCTCGCGTCAGACGATGCCGGCTTCATCACCGGCTCGACCATATCAGCCAATGGCGGCCAATATATCACCTGAGGCGTCATCTCACCTGAGGCGTCGGCCTGTTGCCGGTGACCGTTGCACGGGTCTAACCACCCACACGGCCGAGTTCGAGGCCGGGATCCGGATTACTCCGGCTGTCAGGCGACACGCTTCAGCCCTGGTTCGGCTGCCGGCTTGGTCTGGGCGACTGGAGCCGGCTGGCGCGAAGGTGCCGGCAGGCGGGCAAGCGACGCCCGGCTGAGGCCCGACAGTTTCAAGGCGATGCGACGCTTCAGAAATGGAGTGAGATTCAGCGCCGAAAGCACGAGATTGCGGACGAACCGCTTCACCGAATTGCGGGAAAACGCCATCTCGGTCATCATGCCCGCCAGTTCAAGCACCTCCTGGGCCGCCGGGCGGCGCAGCGTTTCGTAGAGGTCGAGCGCGGTTTCCGGCCGCACGCCGTTCACCACGTCGCCAAGCAACTGGCCAAGCACGACCGCGTCGATGATGCCCGTGTTCATGCCTTGCCCTCCCGCCGGGCTGTGCACGTGCGCGGCATCGCCGATGAGGAACAATCGGTCCTTGCGGTACGAGCGGACCAGGCGGTGATGCACGCGAAAACGTGAGCTCCACGCCAGCTCGAGCACCCGGGTTCTTTTCTTGGTCGGGCCACGGCTGTCGAGCAGCGCCTGGATGTCGGCGACCGCGGGGTTTTCCGGTGCGTCATCCATTGTCGCGACGATCCGGTACGAACCGTCCGGGAGCGGTGCCACCACCACCAGCCCGGCCGGTGCAAAGAACAGCGACACTTCCGTCGGGCCAACCGGCCAGTCGAGACGAACATCGGCGAGTACGAACGAAGCATCATAGGCGGCGCCGTCGAACTCGATGCCGGTCGACTTGCGCACCAGGCTGTGCATGCCGTCGGCACCAATGACGTAGCGTGCCGATATCAGTTTCTCGCGGCCGTTCTCGACCACCGTCACGTGTGCGCCGTCAGCATCCTGAACGACCGCCTTGGCCTCGACCACGCGGTGAACCACGCCGCCCAGGGCTGCGATCCGTTCGGCGAACACCTGCTCGGTCAGGTTCTGAGGCAGCATCATCAGATAGGGATGCCTCGAAGGAAGCTTGCTGAAATCGAGATTGAGCAGCGCCCGGTTGCGGTCGCGGATGGCAAAATTCTGCAGTTTTAGGGCAAGTTCGCTCAGCCGCTGCGTGACGCCGAGAGGCTCCAGCGTTTCCAGCGTCTGCGCATGGATGACGCCCGCCCGCGAGGTCTGGAGGCCCTGCGCCAGCCGCTCGATCAGGACATGATCGACACCGGCCTGGTGCAGCACGATGGACAGCGCCATGCCGGTCGGGCCGGCGCCAACGATCAGGACTTCCGTGGTTTCGGGCAACATCTCTCTCTCCATCAACGATCGTTGACTTTCTAGGCGAAGCCATTGCATTTGTCAACGGCTGTTGGCATAAGTATTTCATGACCGAGAATCAGCCGAAAAAACCCGGCAAGTCGGACCGCACGCGCGCCAAAATCCTGGAGGCCGCGAAGCTCCTGTTCGCCGAGCACGGCTATGAGGGCGCCTCGATCCGGGACGTCGCGGCGCATGCCTCGATCGATCCGGCCATGGTGATCCGCTATTTCCGCAGCAAGGATGAGCTGTTCGCCAGGGCGGCGGTCGTCGACCTGCAATTGCCGGCACTGCGGGTGATCGACCGAAATGCCATCGGCGAAACGCTGATCAGGCGTTTTCTTGAAGTCTGGGAGGGCCCGGCAAGCGGCCCTGGCATGGCAATTCTGCTGCGTTCGGCGACGTCGAACGAATTCGCCGCGGAAAAATTGCGCGACGTATTTGGCAACCAGGTCAGGCCGGTGATTGCGGCGGTCGCTGACCCCGCCGATGCGGGTCGACGGGCCGGGCTCGTTTCGAGCCAGTTGCTGGGTCTGGCGATGTGCCGATACCTGCTGCGGCTTCCGCCCGTCGTCGCCCTGTCGCGCGACGAAATTATCCAGAACGTCGGCCCTACTTTGCAGCGCTATGCCGTGGGAGAGGATGCGCCTTGAACAAGCCGGGCTGGCAGTCTGGTCCTCGTGCAGCGACTGCGCCGACCGACGGGCGTGACGCCGATTTGTGCCGAAGCGGCACGCAAAGGGTTAACCGCGGCCGTGCGGCCTGTGCAAAACCCTGTTCCCCGCCTGTGGATAACAGGTGGAATACCTGTTCACGATACTACATATGGGGGTGAACAAACCGGGAAACATGCTCCGGCGCCGATTCGTCGCCGTTTCGTTCCGGCTTTGAGCGCGGTGTTAACCGACAAAGGCTGAAAAACATCCCCAAATGGTTAAGGCGCGTTAGGAAAGACTAATTATTTCAAAATGTTGGATGACGCCGGCCGACCTGCGTCGATCGTTCAGCGGCAAAGGTTAACGGCGACGTCAGCCCTGCATGAAACGGGCCAGTTCGGCGATTCAGCATGTGGTGAGACTCGCAGGCGAGAAATCCAGATGTAGCCGTGAACAAACCCTGAATCTGCGCGAGTCAGCGATTCGTAGCCGATTCGTTCCAGACTCGTTCCAACTGTTAAATCGGAACGGCGGAACGGCATGTCGACGCCGACGGAAGGCTTCGAGCTGCCGTCGGAATATTCTGCTTTCGCTTCACGCCCAAAATCCCTATGTGTCGGCTGTCACCCGCGCCACCACGGGGCGTGCTCCCGACAACGCGAGGCAGAGAGCCTTAATTTCCAGGTCGATGAACATCCAGCCGAAACACACTGAGCCACTGATCCTGTCAGGCCGCGACGTGACCGCTGTGCTCGGACCAACCAACACCGGCAAGACCCATCTCGCCATCGAGCGCATGGTGGCGCATGAAAGCGGCATTATCGGCCTGCCGCTCAGGCTGCTCGCCCGCGAGGTCTACTCGCGCGTCTGCGAAAAAGTCGGCGCTCACAAGGTGGCCCTCATCACCGGTGAGGAGAAGATCCAGCCCGACGGCGCCAGATATTCGGTCTGCACCGTGGAAGCCATGCCGCGCGAGACCGACGCCGCCTTCGTTGCCGTCGACGAGGTCCAACTGGCCGGCGACCTCGAGCGCGGCCACATCTTCACCGACCGCATCCTGCATCTGCGCGGCCGCCAGGAGACGCTGCTGCTCGGCGCAGCGACCATGCACGGCATCCTCCAGCGTCTGCTGAAGGGGGTGTCGGTGGTGACGCGGCCACGGCTGTCGCATCTCGCCTATGCCGGCTCCAAGAAGCTGACCCGCCTGCCGCGACGTACGGCGATCGTCGCCTTCTCCGCCGACGAGGTCTATGCCATCGCCGAACTGATCCGCCGCCAGCAGGGCGGTGCGGCAGTCGTGCTCGGCGCGCTATCGCCGCGCACCCGCAACGCGCAGGTGGAGCTGTTCCAGTCGGGTGATGTCGATTATCTGATTGCCACCGATGCGATCGGCATGGGCCTCAACCTCGATCTCGATCACGTCGCCTTCGCCCAGAACCGCAAATTCGACGGCTACCAGTATCGCAACCTGACGGCGGCCGAGCTCGGCCAGATCGCCGGCCGCGCCGGCCGCCACTTGCGCGACGGAACTTTTGGCGTCACCGGCCAGGTCGATCCACTGGACGAGGAACTGGTCAAGAAGATCGAAGCGCATGATTTCGACCCGGTGAAGGTGCTGCAATGGCGCACCGCGCGTTTCGATTTCGCCAACCTCGACGCGCTGAAGCGCTCGATCGAGACCAACGCGCCGGTTGAAGGCCTGACGCGCGCGCTGCCGGCGGTCGATGCGCAGGCGCTCGAACATCTGTCCCGCGACGAGGACATCCGGGCGCTTGCCACCGACGCCAGGCGCGTGGCGCTGTTGTGGGAGGCCTGCGCCCTTCCCGATTACAGGAAAATCGCCCCGGCTCAGCATGCCGACCTGATCGCCTCGATCTACATGGACCTTGCCAGGCATGGCCATGTCGATGAGAATTACATGGCCGAGCAGGTGCGCCGCGCCGACACCACCGAGGGCGACATCGACACGCTGTCGCACCGGATCGCCCAGATCCGCACCTGGACTTTCGTTTCCAACCGGCCCGGCTGGCTGGCCGATCAGGCACACTGGCAGGAAAAGACGCGCGAAATCGAAGACAGATTGTCGGATGCGCTGCATGAGCGGTTGACGAAACGCTTCGTAGACCGCAGGACTTCCGTCCTCATGCGGCGCCTTAGAGAAAATACCATGCCTGAAGCCGAAATCAGTCCAACCGGAACCGTCCTCGTCGAAGGCCATCATGTCGGCGAGTTGCAGGGGTTCCGCTTCACCGCGGACCAAAGCGCCGGCGGCGAGGACGCCAAGGCGGTGCGCACAGCAGCCCAGAAGGCGCTTGCAGCCGAATTCGAGGCGCGGGCCGAACGCTTCGGCGCCTCGGCCAATGGCGACATCGCGCTCGGCTCCGATGGCACGCTGCGCTGGATCGGCGCGCCGATCGGCACGCTGGTCGCAGGCGACGAGCCGTTGAAGCCGCGCCTGGTGCTGCTGGCCGACGAGCAGCTCACCGGTCCCGCCCGCGACAAGGTCGCGGCGCGCGCCGAGCGCTTCGTCAATTTCCAGATCGAGTCGCTGCTGAAGCCGCTGGTCGACCTCAAGAACGCCGAGCAGATCACCGGCATCGGCCGCGGCATCGCCTTCCAGCTCGTCGAGAATTTCGGCCTCATCAACCGCCGCGACATCGCCGAGGAGATGAAGTCGCTCGACCAGGAGGGCCGCGCCGCCCTGCGCCGGCTCGGCGTGCGCTTCGGCGCCTACCACGTCTTCGTGCCGGCGCTGATCAAGCCGGCTCCGGCCGGACTGGTGACGCTGTTGTGGGCGCTGCAGAACGACGGCAAGGACAAGCCTGGCTTTGGCGACGTGGTTCACGCGCTGGCCTCCGGCCGCACCTCGGTGGTCATCGATCCCACCTTCGACAAGACCTTCTACAAGCTGGCCGGCTACCGCAATCTCGGCCGTCGCGCGGTGCGCGTCGACATCCTCGAACGGCTGGCCGACCTGATCCGGCCAGCAACCAACTGGAAGCCGGGCCTCGGCCAGCGCCCCGACGGCGCCTATGATGGTCAGTCCTTCATGGTGACGCCGCCGATGATGTCGATCCTCGGCGCGACGGCCGACGACATGGAAGAGATTCTGAAAGGCCTCGGCTACCGGGCCGAGCCGAAGGCGGCTGTCGCGGTGAAGGCACGGCTCGAGGCACAGGACAATGCCGCGCGCGAAGCCGCCGCGGCCAAGCAGGCGGCGGAAGAACAAGCCGAACAGGCCAAGGCAGCTGAAGCCGCGATTGCCGACGCAGCCGCCGAGGCGCCGGCCGACAGTTCTGAGCCGGATGCAGTGGCAGAAGCCACGGCGGAGGCTCTCGCGGAACCCGCTGCCGAAGCGGAACCTCTCGCAGAAGCTCAACTGCAAACTCCGCCTGAGGTCACGGTAGAGGGTCTGCCTGCAGCTGAAGCCGCAGCTCGAGAGGCAGCACCCGAAACCGCCGAGGTTGAGGTCGCACCGGCGGAGCCGGCTTCCGAAGCCTCGCCCGCAACGGCAGCAGTCTCGGCCGAACCTGCCGTGGCGGCGGAAGCCGCCACCGGCGAGGCTGCTCCAGAGGCCGAGAAAGAGGCAGAAGAACCAAAACCCATCCTGTTGTGGCGGCAGGGCCGCTTCGACCAGCGCCCACGCCACCGCCACCACGACAACCGGCCCCGTGACAGGGACAATCGCCCGCGCAGCGGACAAGCCGCGCGCGATGGCCGCAGCAACGCGCCGGCAGCGGCCGGGCAGCAGGCCGGCGCTCCCGGCGACCGGCCCGCCCGTGAAGGACGCCGCGACGGCGACGGCGCCGGCAAGCCGCGCTTCGACCGCAGCAAGTTCAAGCCCAAGCCCCAGGGCGAGCCAGCCGAACGGCGCGACGGCAAGCCGCAGGGTGAACGTCCCGATCGTCGCGAAGGCCGGCCCGACTGGAAAGGCGGCAGGCCGGACGGCAAGGGTGGCGCGCCTGGTGGAAAGCCCGCGTTCCAGCCGAAGCCTCGCGAGGAGCGTCCGGTGCGCTTCGACCCGGATTCCCCCTTCGCCAAGCTCGCCGCGTTGCGCGACCACCTGAAGAAGTAAGTTCGTTCGCTCCAATGGTCACTGATGCCCGCCAGCGCATCGACAAATGGCTGTTCTTTTCGCGTGCGGTGAAATCGCGCTCGCTGGCGGCGAAGCTGGTGGTGGCCGGACGCGTTCGCATCAATCGCGACAAAGCAGCGCAGGCCTCCGATCTGGTCCGCCTCGGCGACGTCCTGACCATCACTCTCGAGCGGCGCATCTTCGTCTGGAAGGTGCTCGGCACCGGAAGCCGGCGCGGTCCCGCCGAGGAAGCGCGCTTGCTCTACGAGGATATCTCGCCACCGCCGACGCCAAAGGGCGAGGCCGTTGCCGATGCGATCCCCGCACTGCGCGATGCCGGCAGCGGCCGCCCGACCAAGAAGGAACGCCGGGAGACCGACCGGCTGCTCGGCGACGACTGACGCATAACCGGCTTTCGTCGCATCGCCGGCAGGAAATCCATTCCGGAAACACCGGCATCACGCGCAATGGCTGCCCTTGCAAGCGGCAGGCAAAGACGTTACCTCACCAAGAAAGCCTACCGCATCGGCCCGAAAATCGATATCGATTTTCCAAGAGCACGATGCGTGGATTCAAAGTGTTAGAGCGTACCTTATGCGTCCGATTGGACGCCACGTCGCCCTGATAAAACGGGACGTCCCGGAGCCGACCGATGACCTATGTCGTGACCGATAATTGCATAAAATGCAAATACATGGACTGCATCGAGGTCTGTCCGGTCGACTGTTTTTATGAGGGCGAGAACATGCTCGTCATTCATCCCGACGAGTGCATCGACTGTGGCGTCTGTGAACCGGAATGCCCGGCCGACGCGATCAAGCCGGACACCGAGCCAGGGCTCGACAAATGGCTGCAGATCAACACCGAGTACGCCGATAAATGGCCCAATATCACCGCCAAGAAGGAGCCTCCGGCCGACGCCAAGTCCTTCGATGGCGAGGCCGGCAAGTTCGAAAAATATTTTTCCCCCGAGCCCGGCCAGGGCGACTAGCGCTCGACCGCGAAAATCGAAATCGATTTTCGGAAGGACCATGCGCCAGATCAAAGTGTCACATCGTCCTTGCGCGTCCAAAACGGGCGCGTGGCACCGTAACGGCGGCGCCGGTTTGATCGGCATCACGCGTGCTGACAGGCACCGCACGTTAACTGCCTTGACAGGCGGAGATCGCGCTTGACCTTCGCGCGTGCAGCAAAACCTTGATTCTTCCGACTTTTTGTGCTACACGAACCAAACATGCCGGTGACACGACGTCGATTTATGGCGCAAACGCCCCAAATCACTGAAAGGTGAATTTTTCAATCCGGACCAGAGTGATCTGGGGCAGGCAGTCGCGACAATGCGATTTGCCGCCCTCGGCTTTTCCGGTGGGTTCGCAGTTGTGCGGCTAACGATCGGTACCCGATCGCGCGAGTTCGACCGGCAGAATGCCGGTTCCACACCAAGGAGTTCATGGCGTAATGGCAACAATCACCCCGCAGAAGAAGTCCAGCGCAGCGCGTCACGGTTTTAAGACCGGCGAGTACATCGTCTATCCGGCGCATGGCGTCGGCCAGATCGTCTCGATCGACGAGCAGGAAGTTGCGGGCCACAAGCTGGAACTGTTCGTCATCGACTTCCAGAAGGACAAGATGCGTCTGAAGGTTCCGGTCGCCAAGGCGACCTCCATCGGCATGCGCAAGCTGTCGGAAGAGGATTACGTCGATCGCGCGCTGAAGGTCGTGCAGGGCCGCGCCCGCGTCAAGCGCACCATGTGGTCGCGCCGCGCCCAGGAATATGATGCGAAGATCAATTCCGGCGACCTGATCTCGATCTCGGAAGTTGTGCGCGACCTCTACCGCGCCGACAATCAGCCGGAGCAGTCCTATTCCGAACGCCAGCTTTATGAGGCGGCACTCGACCGCATGGCGCGCGAGATCGCGGCCGTCAACCGCATGTCGGAAACCGAAGCGGTGCGCCTCATCGAGGTGAACCTCAACAAGGGACCGAAGCGCGGCGCCAAGGCCGACAACGAAGAAGCCGAGCAGGAAGAAGCAGCCTGAGCGCTTCTCGCCTTAATTTGGAAAAACCCGGCCTCGCGTCGGGTTTTTTTATTCCTAAGCTCGTCGCGTTTGACTGGATTCATGCGACGCGCTTTAGGTTGTTGTTGTTGCTATGCATGTCGTGATCGCAAAACCACCGCGCGCCCTGCATTAGTGATCGTCACCCCGCTACGCACTTTTTGGGCGACATGCCTTAAATTTCGCCACCGGTTTCCTTCTCTGCCTCCTGCTTCAGCGTCGCGATAAACCGCTTGGTTCGCTGGCGCTCCGGATTGCTGAACAAAACCGCGGCGGGGCCTTTCTCGACGACGCTGCCGGCGTCGAGGAACACCACCTCCTGCGCGATTTTGGAGGCGAGGCGCAAATCATGCGTCGCCATCACCATGGTGGTGCCCTCGCTGGCGAGCTGGCCGAGCACGTCGACCACCTCCTGCGCCAGTTCCGGATCGAGCGCCGAAGTCGGCTCGTCGCACAGCAGCACTTTCGGCGATGGCGCCAGCGCCCGGGCGATCGCCACGCGTTGCTGCTGGCCGCCTGACAACGTCGCCGGCCAGGCGTCGGCCTTGTGCGCCATCCCAACCTTTTCGAGCAGGGCGAGCGCCCGCTCGCGCGCTCGCCCGGCCGGCCATTTCAGCACCGTCACCAGCCCCTCCATGACATTTTCGATCGCCGTGCGGTGCGGGAACAGCTGGAAATTCTGGAACACCATGCCGGTCTGCAGCCGCAGGCGCTGGATGGCCCTGCCGGGAACCTTGCCGCCGGGGTGGAATTCAAGCGCGTCGTCGCCGATGCGCACCGTGCCCGAGGTCGGGATCTCGAGCAGGTTGATGCAGCGCAGAAGCGTGCTTTTCCCACCGCCCGAGGGGCCGACAAGGGCGGTGACGCTGCCTTCCTCGATGGTGACGGTCACGCCCTTCAGCACGAGGTTGTCACCAAAACGCTTCTCGATGTCGGTGAGGCCGATCATGAGCGCGCCTCGAGGAAGCCGCCATAGCGATTGAGCCGCTTTTCCAGGCGCGTCTGCAACGCCGACAGCACCGAGCTCAGCGCCAGATAGAGAGCCGCCGCCTCGACATAGAGGATCAGCGGCTCATAGGTGGTGGCGACGATGCGCTGCGCCGCCTGGAACATCTCCGGCACCGTGATGGCGGCGGCCAGTGATGTATCCTTGACCAGCGAGATGAAGGTGTTGGACAGCGGCGGCACCGCGACGCGGCCCGCTTGTGGAAGGATAGTGCGTCGCATCGCCTGGCCCCAGGTCATGCCGATCGAATAGGCCGCCTCCCACTGCCCCTTCGGCACCGAGCCTATGACGGCGCGGATGATTTCCGACGTATAGGCGCCGATATTGAGTGTGAAGCCGATCAACGCGGCTGAAAAGGCGTCGAGCAGGATGCCGACCGAGGGCAGGCCGTAGAAGATCAGGAAGAGCTGCACCAGAAGCGGCGTGCCACGGAAGATCCAGACGTAGAAGCGGACCACCGCGACCAGCGGCTTCGGGCCGAACAGCCGGACGAGCGCCGCAACCAGTCCTACGAAGAGACCGAATGCGAACGACAGCAGCGTTAGCGGCACCGTGAAGATCAGCGCGGCCCATAGCAGCGTGGGCAACGAATCCAGCATCAATTGCAGCCAGTGCGGCACGAAAATTCTCCTTGAGAGATTGCCGCCCAAAAATCGGCCCGGCAGCATCGAGGCGCGACCATAGGTCGTCATATCACGCCAAAAGCGGCGGCCGTCAAAGACGGCTCGCCGCGATACTTCGCCATGCGGGCCGGCAACCGGCCCGCTCCGTGAAATGCGCTTACTTCGAAACGTCCTGGCCGAAGTAAGTGTCGGCGATCTTCTGGTAGGTGCCGTCGGACTTGATATCGGCCAGCGCCCGATTGATGGCGGCGACCAGTTCCGGATCGCCCTTGCGCACGAGGACGCCGGAATAGTCGGCGTTTTCTTCCTGCGCGGCGATCTTCACGTTGGCGTCGGGCTTGTGCTTCTTGAAATCGAGGAAGGACAGGCTGTCGTTGATGGTGGCATCGGCGCGGCCGGTAAGAAGCAGCTGGATCGATTGGTCGAAACCATCGGTACCGACGAGTTCGGCGCCGTTCGCTTCGGCGAGCTTGCCGAAATTCGAGGTCAGCGACTGCGCCGCCTTCTTGCCCTTCAGGTCGGCAAAGCTGTTGATGTCGGTATTGTCGCCGCGCACGATCAGCACCGCCTTGGAAGCGATATAGGGATCGGAGAAATCATACTTGGCCTTGCGCTCCTCGGTGATGCCGACCTGGTTGATAACAGCGTCATAGCGCTCGGCGTCGAGGCCGGCGATCAGCCCATCCCATTTGCCTTCGAGGAATTCGGCCTTGACGCCGAGTCGCTCGGCGATCGCCTTGGCAATCTCGACGTCGAACCCGACCAGTTCGCCCGAGGCATCATGATAGGTGAAGGGGGCATAGGTGCCTTCGGTGCCGACCTTGAAGACACCGGCCTGCTTGATCTGATCGAGATTGGCGCCGGCATGGCCTGATGTGCCTGCCAGTACCTGCAGTGTTGCGGCGACGATAAGCGATTTGAGCCATTTCATTTTTCTGTGATCCCGTCATTGGCCGGCGTCCGGGCCAGCGTCCGGCGCATTTGTGAGCGCCGGAAACTGACAGATGCAGCCTGGCGAAATAAGGAACCAGATTTCAAAAATGAGACACTTTCGAAATCCAATTCTCAAAACCACATCGACTCACGCCAACCGGCCGAGGAGCGACCGCCGCATCGCGCTTTCGAACAGTGCAATCCACGCGACATCAGCGGCGGAACCATTCGCGCGGGTGGCACGTTTGTTGGCTGTTGTAGGGCGCGGCGTCGCCAATTCAACCACGATGCCAGCTCAGGGGCGAGCGATCGCACCGCAACGCCCGGAACAGGGAGCGTGGCATGATGGAAGATACGGCAGGGCGAACCATGGTCCGCGCGGCGATGAAAGCCCCCTATCTCGAGCGCGACGAGGAGCATCTTCTCGCGCTGCGCTGGAAGGAAGACAACGACCAGCAGGCACTGCACCAAATCGCCATGGCGCATATGCGGCTGGTTATTTCCATGGCCTCGAAGTTCCGCCATTATGGCCTGCCCCTCGGCGACCTGGTGCAGGAAGGCCATGTCGGCCTGCTGGAGGCAGCGGCCCGTTTCGAACCGGAGCGCGAGGTGCGGTTTTCGACCTATGCGACGTGGTGGATCCGTGCCTCGATGCAGGACTATATCCTGCGCAACTGGTCGATCGTGCGCGGCGGCACCAGTTCGGCGCAGAAGGCGCTGTTCTTCAATTTGCGGCGCCTGCGCGCCCGCTTGGCGAACGGTGCCGAGCCGATCTCGAACACCTCGCTCTACCGCGAGGTGTCGGTGGCGCTTGGCGTCTCCGAGGCCGACGTGGCGATGATGGACTCGCGCCTTTCGGCCCCGGACAGTTCGCTCAACCAGCCGCTCGCCGACGATGCGGGCGCCACCGAGCGAATGGATTTCCTGGTTTCGGACGATCCTTTGCCGGACGAAGTCGTGGGCGACACGATCGATGTCGAACGCCGCTCTATCTGGCTGAAAACCGCGCTCGGCGCGCTCAATGCCCGCGAGCTCAGGATCATCGAGGAACGCCGGCTGAGCGACGAGGGCGCGACGCTCGAAGCCCTCGGCGAGGCGCTTGGCATCTCCAAGGAACGCGTCCGCCAGATCGAGGCACGCGCCATGGAAAAGCTCAAGATAGCGCTGGTGAAGCAAAACCCCGAGTTTCTGGCGACCGCCGCCTAGGGTGTGTTGCGATTCAGGTTAGGACGAGTCGGAGTCGAAGACGGGCGCGAAGCGACCAAACCAGGTGGTTTCCGAGAACCAGAGCGGAGCGTACATAAAGTACGTGAGCACCGGCCTACGCCGGCCGTAGCCTTACTGCCGCGACCGCTCATGAGTGCTCCGGCCGGCGAAGGTCGGAAGCGCAGGAAATTGCCGTTTGCGGGCCGGCATCACCTGAATATCGACACACCCTATCTGTCGGTGATGATCTTGACCTTGTCGCCGGCCGAAACGGCTGCGCCGGGCGACATTGCATTGAGCACCCTGAACAGGTCGAGCTTGCGGTCGACGCCGACCATCTGCGCCGCGAGCGAACCCATGGTCTGTCCGGGCCGGACCGTGACGACGCGGATATGCAGCGGCTTCAGCGCTGCTTTTTCGGCCGCGCTCAAGATCCGGAACGAGCCGCTGACCGAGCGCGCCACCGCGTCCAGCGAGGTGCTGGCGGAGGGGGCTGCCGTCAGCAGCCGGTAGACCTGGCCGCCGGCGCGGATCACCGCGATGCCGAACTGCCAGCCCTCGGCGCTGGCATGCGCCGTCGCCGCCTCGTTGCCGTTGATTGTTTCCTGGCGCACGCTGCTTTCGTCGAGACCGGCCACCCAGCCGCTGCGGAGGTAGTCGGTCAGCGATCGGTTCCTGTCGATCGAGACGCCGTCGAAGCGGATCGCTATGTCGCCCGGCCCGGTTGCCGTCACCGCCGCGGCCGAGTTGTCGATGATGAAGCCGTCGGGCACCGAGAACGACACGCCGAGCCCCGGATGCAGGAAGGTTTCGCCACGCACATAGCCTTCCTCCGGCGTGTCGCCGTAAAGCAGCCCGTCTATGCCGGCGAGGAAGGCGTCGCGGTCGCGCGTGCCGACGCCGGGCGCGCCGAACTGGCGGGCATGGCGCTGCGCCAGATCGATGCGTTGCGGCGTGTTCGGGTGCGTTGCCAGGAAGTCGAGGCTGGCGTCGGTGGCGCCGCTGATCGAGCGGAAATCGGTGTAGGCCGACATGGACTGCAGGAAGCGGCCGGCGGCAAACGGATCGAAGCCCGCCTCGCCGATCGACTTGATGCCGATGCCGTCGGCCTCCAGCTCCTGATTGCGCGAGAACTGGGCAAGCCGCAGCTTGCCGCGGATCAGTGCCGCCTTGGCGGTCGGGCTGTCGCCGAGCACATCCGAGACGACTTTTGTCGCAAAGCCTTCCTCGGCCTCGAGCTGCTGGCGCTGCAAGCCGTGGTTTGCAGTGACATGGCCCATCTCATGCGCGATGACCGCGGCGAGCTCGGCCGAATCGTTGGCCAGCGCCAACAGGCCGCGCGTGATGTAGAGATAGCCGCCAGGCAATGCGAAAGCGTTGACGTTGGGCGAATTGAGGATCGTGATGCGGTAGGTCTGGCTCGGGTTGGCCGAAACCACCGTCAGGCTGCCGACGACCTTGGCGACCATGCGCTCGAGCTTGGGATCGGAATATTCGCCGCCATAGGTCGCGAGGATGCGCGGATGCTGCGCCTTGGCCATTTCGGCGACCTTGCTGTTGGCGGCAACATTGTCGACGGTGACCGGTTTGCTGGAAGGCTGGAAGCCGGATTCCTGAACGTCCGGAGGCGTGAACATCTGGCAGCTTGCCAACGCCATGGCAAAGCCGGCCAGCGCCAGGAAGCGCGCCAGCGGTTTCCTTCTCACTCTGTCTGTGCCGGTCGGCAGAACAGCTTCCTTTCGGCTCTCAGCACATGGCCCGAAAATCGGGCATCGATTTTCAGATCATGCGCAAAATCAACTGCCACAGCGTCCTTCGAGCCCACGAGCGCGGATGGCACCGTAGTGGCAAATCACAACCTATGCCGGACCAGTATCGGAGGACCTAGCCACACTACTTTGACCATGGCAAGCAAACGCCACATCGCCTGAAGCCGGTTTGGCCGTAAATTATGTCCGCTTCCGGGCAACATCTCGTGATCCTGCGCCAAAGGGACCTGCACCGATATAGCGCCGGAAGGCTTCCGGTCCAGCCTTGGTAAAAAAATCGGCGACAGTCCCGGTTGCGGCAACCGTGCCATTGTCCAGGAACACCATGTCCTGGCCGACACGGTGGGCGTCCTCCGGCTGATGGGTGACGAACAGCACCGTCATGCGCCGCTCCGCATGGACGTCGGCTACCAGATCGAGCATGTCGTCGCGCAACGCCGGTCCGAGCGAGGCGAACGGTTCGTCGAGCAAGAGAACCGGCCGGTCGCGCACCAGGACGCGGGCGAGCGCGACGCGCTGCCGCTCGCCGCCGGAGAGTTCGCGCGGCAGGCGCTGTTGCTTGCCGGCAAGGCCGACGCGCTTGAGCGCCGCGGCGATTGCAGCGTGGTCGGCCTCGGTCAGCCTGAGCGACGGCGAGCGGCCAAGGCCGACATTTCGTTCGACCGAAAGATGGGCGAAGAGATTGTTTTCCTGGAACACCATCGACACGGGCCGCGCCGACGGCGGTTTGGCGCCGACATCGGCGCCGCCGATCAGCACGCGGCCCGATTGCGGCGTCTCGAAGCCGGCCACCAGATTGAGCAGTGTCGATTTTCCCGAGCCGCTCGGCCCCATGATGGCGGTGATCTTCGAGGCGGCGAACTCGACATCGAATAAAAACGGCGCTTCGCCATAGCTGAACGAGGCCTTTTCCAGCCGCACAGCCGTACCGTTTTCGCTGTTGAGCGTCATGATCTTTCTCCCCGTCCCAGCCAGTCCGCGGCCAGGACAAGCGCGAGACAGATCAGGCCGAGCAGCAATGCCAATCCTGCCGCGTCCATCGTGCGGTAGCTGCCCATGCGGGCCAGCAGGAGATAAGGCAGCGTCTGCAGGGAGTCGCTGCCAAACAGGGCAATGACGCCGAGATCGCCGAGCGACAAAGCCATCGCGAACGCGAAACCGGTGGCGAGCGGCCGCCGCAGCGACGGCCAGTCGACCAGCCGGAAACGGTTCCAGCCCGAAATGCCAAGCAGCAAACAGAGCCGTTCGTGGCGTTCGCTCGCCGCATCATAGCCGGGGCGAATGGCGCGGATGGCAAACGGCATCGCCATCACCGCATTGACGGCGACGACCATGACAGGGGCGATGGCAAAGACGTCGCTGACGGTCCGCAGCAGCAGGAACCAGCCGGCGCCGATGACGACGGGCGGCACGACGAGGACGAAGCCGGCGCCGGTATCCGTGGCGTATTCGAGCGGCGTCCTGGCGCCGACGTGACGCCTCAAGGCCAGCGCCCGGCGTGCCATGACCAGCGACAGCGACAGCGCCACTGCAAGCAGCGCCGCCAGCAAGGCGAGCACGGCGCTGGTCAGCGCCGCTTGCCGCACCGCGCTCTCGCCCGCCAGCCGGCCGAGATCGGCGCCAAGGCCTGAGGTGACCGTGGCCGCCATCGGCCCGGCGACGAACAGCAAAGCCAGGATGATCAATGCTGTGTTCAGCACGGTCTCGGCGGCGCCGGCCGAAAGATAGCGGCGCGAAGCCACCGGCAGGTTGGCGTCGCCGACGGTATTGGCGCCGAGCCGCATCAATGCCAGCACGACGACGAAGGTCAGCGCGATCTGCAGCACTGTCAGCGTCACCGCGCGGGCAGGATCGAAATCGAAACGCAGCGCCTGGTAGATGGCGACCTCCAGCGTTGTCGCACGCGGCCCGCCGCCCAGCGTGAGTACGATGGTAAAGGATGTGATGCAGAGCATGAAGACAAGCCCGGCGACGCCCGGCAGCGCCGCGCGCAGCGTTGGCCATTCGATCAGCCGGAAGGCGGGCCTGGCGCCCATGCCGAGCTGGCTCGCCAGCCGCCACTGGTCGGCGGGCACTGTCGCAAGCGCTTCGAGGAACAGCCGCGTGGCCAGCGGCAGATTGAAGAAGACATGGGCGACGAGGATGCCGGACAGGCCGTATATGCCCGGCCAGCCCTGACCGCCGATCGCGCTGAGCACGCCGGCGAAATAGCCGGCACGGCCATAGAGTGCCAAAATCCCGAGTGCTGCGACGATGGCCGGCAGCGCGAGCGGCACGGCGAAGAGCTGCAGGATCAGGCCGCGACCGAAGAAGCGCGGATGCCGCGACAGCGCCCGCGCCACGAACAGCGCCGGCACGACGGAGAGCAGCGTCGACAGCAATGCCTGCCACAGTGTGAATCGGGCGACGCGGAAGAGGTAGGAATCGAAGGCCGACGCGGCGCCGGACGGATCGCGTGCGCCTTCGACGATGAGCCCGGCGAACGCGCCGCCGATCAGCAGCGCAACAGCGGCAAGCGCGATGGTGCCGGCGGTGATGCGGGGATCTCTACGATGGCCAGTGTGCATTCCGCGCTGCCCAACTTAACGGCGGGCGCTGAAAGATGGGATGTGGCTGAGGTCGAGTTCCCGCCCACCCCCTTCTGGCCTGCCGGCCATCTCCCCCACAAGGGGGGAGATTGGAAGCTTCACCCTCGCCTCAATCCTTCGACTGTTGCGATTGGCGAAAGCGGAAGTGACATCCGATCTCCCCCCTGGAGGGGGAGATGGCCGGCAGGCCAGAGGGGGGTGGCGTGGAGCGAACACCATGCAGAAATCTAAGTCCTACTTGCTCATCACCGACAGCCATTCGTCGACCCAGGCCTTGCGGTTGGCGGCGACCTCTTCGGGGCTGAAAAGCAACGTCTTGGTCGGCTTGACGAGCTTGTCGAAAGCCGGATTGAGCGGCTTCTCGGTCTTGCCGGCAGGGAACATCCAGTTGGTCTCGGGAATGACATCCTGGAATTTCGGCCCGGTCATGAAAGTCAGGAACTGTTTCGCAAACGGGTTCTTCGCACCTGATTTGGTGATGCCGGCAACCTCGATCTGCAGATACGCGCCCTCGTCGAAGGGCGCTGCCTGATAGCGTTGGGTGTTTTCGGCGACCATATGATAGGCCGGCGACGTGGTATAGGACAGCACCATCGGCGCCTCGCCCTTGGTGAACAGGCCGTAGGCCTCGCTCCAGCCCGGAGTCACGGTGAGCACCTTTGCCTTAAGCTTGGCCCAGGCTTCGGGCGCCTTGTCGCCATAAACCGACTTCACCCACAACAGTAGGCCGAGACCGGGCGTCGAGGTGCGCGGATCCTGAATGACGATCTTTTCATCGGCATTGCCCTCGACCAATTCCTTCAGGCTCTTCGGCGGCGTCTTCAGCTTTTCGGTGTCGTAGACGACGGCGAAATAACCATAGTCGAACGGCACGAAAATATCGTCGCTCCAGCCGCCCGGCACCTTGACGTCGATGACGGCACCATGCGGCGAAAACAGGCCGGTGGCCTTGGCTTCCGCCGTCAGATTGGTGTCGAGGCCGAGCACGATGTCGGCCTTGGTCGCGGCCCCTTCCAGCCTGACGCGGTTGAGCAGGGCGACGCCGTCGGCGACCGCGACGAATTCGAGAATACAGCCGCATTCGGCCTCGAACGCCTTCTTGACCGCCGGGCCTGGACCCCATTCGGCGGTGAAGCTCTCATAGGTATAGACGGTGAGTTTTTCCTGCGCGGATGCCGGCCCGGTGCCGGCGAGAACGGTCGCCGCGAGCAGCACTGCCGAAACAAGTGTGTATAAAAACGTGCGCATCGGCGCCTCCTTCGTTGGCGTTGAAGGGAATTGAGGCGTCGGGTTGTCCGAAACGTCTAATCCCTCCGCCGGTACAAACCGGATCAGGTTCAGCGGGTTGGCAGGTTGCCTCTCAGCCGGTCCGCGAAGATCGCGTCCAGCACCCCGTTAGAGCGCTTCGACACATAGGCCCGGCCCATCTGCGGCGCAAGCGGAAGTTGCCGGGCATCCAGACCGCGGCCTTCCGTTTCGCAAGCAGGGCTGGTAAGGGCCACGCATATGAGCAAATTCACCATCCTGCTTGGCGGCGACCTTATCCGCACGCCGCTGCTCGACCGCCAGGTCGAAGGCACGCGTGTCATCGCCGCCGACGCCGGCATCAGCCATGCCCGGACTCTGCGCCTGACGCCGGAACTCTGGGTCGGCGACTTCGATTCGGTGCCGGCGGATTTGCCGGACGAGCTCGCCGCCGTGCCGCGCCAGGTGTTTCCGGCAGAAAAGGACAAGACCGACGGCGAACTGGCTATCGCCGCCGCGCTCGAACGCGGCGCGACCAGCCTCGTGCTCGCCGGCGCGTTCGGCGGCAAGCGCACCGACCACGCCTTCCTGCACCTGGCGCTCGGCGTCCGGCTGGCCGAGGCAGGGACAGAGGTGCTTTTGACCAGTGGCGCACAGGAAGGCGTGCCCTTGCTTCCCGGAAAGGCCGGCTTCGACTACGCCGACGGCACGCTGTTTTCGATTCTCGGCTTCTCCGACCTTGCCGGTCTGACCGTGACCGGCGCCAAATGGCCGCTGAACCATGTCGAGGTGGCGTTCGGCTCGTCGCTGACCATTTCCAACGAGGTCAAGGGCCGGCTCGAAGTCGCGCTGGGCAGCGGCCGCGCGCTGTTGCTCGCCCATCCATTCCCCCTACCTGAAAGCTGACATGGCGCCGCCGCTTCTCAATCTCGACGGGATAAAACTGACCTTCGGTGGCACGCCGCTGCTCGACGGGACGGAACTGACGGCGTCGGCGGGCGACAAGATCGCTCTGGTCGGCCGCAACGGCTCGGGCAAGTCGACGTTGCTGAAGATCGCTGCGGGATTGATCGAGCCGCAGGATGGCGAGGTGTTCCGCCAGCCTTCGGCAACAGTGCGCTACCTGCCGCAAATGCCCGACATGGATGGTTTCGCCAGCGTCCGCGCCTATGTCGAGGCGGGGCTCGGACCCGCCGACGATCCCTACCGCGCCACCTATCTGATGGAGCATCTCGGCCTGTCCGGCGAGGAACGGCCGAACGATCTCTCCGGCGGCGAAGCCCGCCGTGCTGCCCTGGCCCGCGTCATGGCGCCGGAGCCCGACATTCTCCTCCTCGATGAGCCGACCAACCATCTCGACCTGTCGGTCATCGAATGGCTGGAGGAGGAGCTTGCCCGCACCTCTTCGGCGCTGATCGTCATCTCGCACGACCGCCGCTTCCTCGAGCGCGTGTCGCGCGCCACGGTCTGGCTCGATCGGGGCCAGACCCGCAGGCTGGACAAGGGCTTTGGCCATTTCGAGGAATGGCGCGACACCGTTCTGGAAGAAGAAGAGCGCGAGCAGCACAAGCTTGGCCGCCAGATCGTGCGCGAGGAGCACTGGTTGCGCTATGGCGTGACGGCAAGGCGCAAGCGCAACATGCGCCGGCTTGGCGAACTGCAGACCATGCGCCAGCGCTTTCGCGGCCATCGCGGCGCCGAGGGTGCGGCGACCATGGTGGCCAGCGACGCCGCCGAATCCGGCAAGCTGGTGATCGAGGCCAGGAACATCGAGAAGAGCTTTGGCGACCTCACCGTGGTCAGGGGTTTCTCGACCCGCATCCAGCGCGGTGACCGCGTTGGCCTGGTCGGCCCGAACGGCGTCGGCAAGACGACGCTGCTGAAGATGCTGACCGGCGAATTGAAGCCGGACTCAGGCACGGTGCGACTCGGCACCAATCTGGAGATCGCCACGCTCGACCAGAAACGCGGGGCGGTCGACCCGCAAGAGACGCTGGCGCAGTATCTCACCGACGGCCGCGGCGAGAACCTTGTCATCAACGGCGAGCAGCGCCACGTCGTCTCCTACATGAAGGACTTCCTGTTCAAGCCGGAACAGGCGCGCACGCCGGTGCGCGAGCTTTCGGGCGGCGAGCGGGCGCGGCTGCTGCTCGCCCGTGTGCTGGCGCGGCCGGCAAATCTTTTGGTGCTGGACGAGCCGACCAACGATCTCGACATGGAGACGCTGGAACTGCTGCAGGAACTGGTCGCCGGTTTTGCCGGCACCGTCATCCTGGTCAGCCACGACCGCGATTTCCTCGACCGCACGGTGACCAGCCTGATCGCGCCGGAAGGCGGCGGCCGCTGGATCGAATATGCCGGCGGCTATTCCGACATGCTGGCGCAGCGCGGCGGCACCAGGCTGGACGACCGCAAGGCACGGCCGAAGGCGGAGACGAGTGAAGTGGCGGCGGCATCCCGGACCGAGGCAACTGCGCCGAAGGGCCCGGCGAAAAAACTGTCGTTCAAGCAGAAATTCGCGCTGGAATCGCTGCCCAAGAAGATCGACGCGGTGACCGCCTCGATATCACGGCTGGAGGACAATATCGCCGACCCGGCCTATTACGAGCGCGACCCGGCCTCATTCCAGAAGACCATCGCCGCGCTCGACAAGGAGCGCGCCACGCTGGCAGCGCTCGAGGAGGAATGGCTGGAACTTGAAATGCTGCGCGAGGAGATGGAGGGGTAGACGCTTCGCCGTTGCTCCACCACGATAATGCGCATACATTATGCGCATTCTGCGGAGGTTATCATGCGAAAGATAGCTATGAATGCGGTTCGTCAGCCGGCAAATCTGTCGATCGACTCAAAGCTCATGAAGGAAGCCAAGGGACTTGATGTGAATGTCTCGCGCGCCGCCGAAGCCGGTATCGCAGAGGCGGTGGCTGCCGAGAAAGCCCGACTATGGAAACTTGAGAATCGCGCCACAATAGAAGCGTGGAACGAATACGTCGAAAAGCACGGTATTCCGTTGGAAGAACATCGGCAGTTCTGATGGCACGCTATGATGTCTTCGCGGGTCGGGTCGAAGGCAGCTATTTGCTGGACGTCCAATCCGACCTGCTCGACGATTTTAAAACACGGGTGGTGATCCCGCTGCTTCCGACAACAATGACGCCACCGCCGATGCGAAAGCTCCATCCCCTCGTCGAGATCAATGGGCGAAAATTGGTTGTGGCCACCCATCTGATCGCCACGGTTCCGGCCAAGGAATTGGGCGAAAGTCGACTGAATATCTCCAGGCATCACGACGACATCGTGGCCGCGCTCGACATGCTGTTCCAGGGCTTCTGAGCCGAAGGGAGGCTGGTGAGCCGGCCTCAGCCCGCCTCTTTTGTTTGCCAGGCCTTCAGCGCCTCGTCGAACACCTTCTCGCCGGGAATGCCCTTTTCCATGGTGAGCAGCGCCCGCCGCCCGGTCTTGTAGACGACCGGCACGTCGATCCATTTCTGGCCCCGCAGCAGGGTCAGATTGGCGTCTTCGTCCGGCTTTGTGTCGTTGAGCGCGACCAGGAAGAAGCCGTCGGCGATCTTGGCCGGGATGCCGATCAGCGGACTGCCGGCATCCTGTTCAGAGCCCTTCATGGCGACGCGCAGGATGTTGTCGACACCGCCGCCGTCGAAACCATCGGGCGTCAGGAAAATCATCTCGATGATGTGGCTGGCCGGCAGCGTCTGGTCGGTGTTGCGGCGGATGGTCATGCGCAACTGCACGTCCTTGCCCGGAATGCTCGCCTCGGCGCGGATTGCCGGCTCGGGCGGCAGATTGCCGCCGGGCGATTCCTGCACCAGCGACCAGACGATGCTGCCGGGCTCGGCCGAGCCTTGCGCGGTGCTGGTGCGCTCCTCGTAGAAGATCGCCTTCTGGCCGACCGCCAGTGCGGTTTCCGCAGGCGCGGCTGTCGGTGCAGCACCCGGCGCGGCACCCGGGGCCGGCGCTGCCGGCGCGGCTGCGCTATCGGTCGGCGCCGCAGGCGCCAGCGTGGCGGCATCGGCAGGCGGTGTTGCGGGGGCCGCGCCCGGTGCGGGCACATTCGTGGCTGGCGTGCCGGCAGGCGCTGCAGGCGCAGGTGCGGCCGGCGGCGGCGTGGTCAGTGCTGCGACGGATTCGCCCTCTCCGATGCCACTTTGTCCTGAAGCGGGGCCGGGATCGACCTCACCGCCCTCAGGTGTCAGCCGCTGGGTGAACTTTGTGCCCTCGGCATCGGCTGGAGCCGCTGCGGCCGGGGCCCTTGCCGCAGCATCGGCAGCCGGCCGCTCGGCCGGGCTCGGCTTCACCAGCGGTTCTACGGTTGCGACCGTCGTGCTGTTGAGACCCAGCATGTTGCTGAACGCGTCCTTGTTCAGCCAGATGCCGTAGCCGCCGCCCGCGATGACGAGCAAGGCGACGACAGCGGCGATCAGCCCGCCATAGCTGCGCCTGCGCTCGGCAGGATGCTGAAAAGTGTCCGGCGCCGGCTCCTCGTCGTTGGGGAAGACATCGTCTCTAAAGCTATCGCTGCCCTCGTACGCCGCTGGAGGATCCGCGTCCGAAGGCTCCGCATCGGTGTCCTCTGGAGGCGGTTTTTGCCAATTCAGCCCGGCTTTGGCGGCAGGTGCCGGCTGCCATTCCGGCTCGGTCTTGGCCGGTTGCCATGCCGGCTCGGCCTTTGCCGGCTGGCGGACATGGCTGGGTTGGTTCTTGTTGCGGTCGATGGAGGAGAAAATGTCTTCCAGCTCCGACAGCGGATCGGATACCGGCGCAGGCTTGGCGTAGCCCCGCTCGACGATGGCGATGGCATCTTCCAGAGTGCGCTTATGCTGGGCAACGACCGACGGCGCCAGCGGCGGTATGTTCTTCGCAAGCTTGTCCGCGATTGTCGAACGGGCCTTGTCATAGACCCTGGCGCGTATCTCCGGCGTCGGATTGCCAAGGCCGTCGAGCGTCTTTTTCAGAGCACCAACAAAATCTGCCATGCTTCAGTCGACCTGCATTTCGTTTCTGGGCCGGCCCCTGCAAATCGGCCGCGATGCCCGGAACAGCTTGGAATCTAGTCTTGAAACGGATCGGTCACAAGTATTGTGTCGTCCCGTTCAGGGCTGGTGGAAAGGAGTGCGACCGGCGCGCCGATCAGTTCCTCGATGTGACGGACATATTTGACTGCCTGGGCCGGCAGATCGTTCCAGCTTCTGGCGCCGGCGCTGGTGCCTTTCCAGCCCTCCAGCGTCTCGTAGATCGGTTCGACGCGCGCCTGCGCACCCTGGCTGGCCGGCAGATAATCGATCGCCTCGCCATCAAGGCGGTAGCCGGTGCAGACCTTGATCTCGTCCAGCCCGTCGAGCACGTCGAGCTTGGTCAGGGCGATGCCCTTGATGCCGTTTACGGCGACGGCTTGGCGAACCAGCACGGCATCGAACCAGCCGCAGCGGCGCTTGCGGCCGGTGACGACGCCGAACTCGTGGCCGCGCGTGCCCAGGAACTCGCCGATCTCGTTCTTCTGTTCGGTCGGGAACGGACCTTCGCCGACACGCGTCGTATAGGCCTTGGTGATGCCGAGCACATAATCGATGGCACCCGGGCCGACGCCGGATCCGGCGGCCGCTTGACCGGCTACCGTGTTGGACGAGGTGACGAACGGATAGGTGCCGTGGTCGATGTCGAGCAGCGTGCCCTGCGCGCCCTCGAACAGGATGCGTTCGCCGGCGCGGCGCTTGTCGTCGAGGATCTTCCAGACGCGGTCCATATAGGGCAGGATCTCGTCGGCGACCGAAATCAGCTCACTCATGATCGCCTCATGCGTGACTTCGGCGTGGCCGAGCCCGCGGCGCAGCGCATTATGATGCGTCAGCAGCCTGTCGACCTTCAAGGGCAGCGTTTCCAAATCCGCCAAATCCATCACCCTGACCGCGCGCCGGCCCACCTTATCCTCATAAGCGGGGCCGATGCCGCGACGGGTCGTGCCGATTTTCGTTCCCGAATTGGAGGCGGCGTCTTCGCGGAATCCGTCCAGCTCCCGGTGCAAGGACAGGATAAGCGCGGTGTTTTCGGCTATTTTCAGGCGCTCCGGCGTCACCTCGACGCCTTGCGCCTTCAATTTCGTCACCTCGGCTACGAAGGCATGCGGATCGAAGACGACGCCATTGCCGATGATGGACAGCTTGCCTTGCCGCACCACGCCGGACGGCAGCAGCGACAGCTTGTAGACCTTGCCGTCGACGACCAGCGTATGGCCGGCATTGTGGCCGCCCTGGAAGCGCACGACGACGTCGGCACGTTCCGACAGCCAGTCGACGATCTTGCCTTTGCCCTCGTCGCCCCATTGCGAGCCGACGACCACCACATTGGCCATGTTTCTTTTCCCTTGAGGCGCCGCTCCGAGCGGCTTGAATGGTTCGAAACGACAGGCTTCTATCGCATCGGCCAGAAAATCGGAATCGATTTTCGGAAAGCACGACGCGAACGTTCAAAGCCTTGAGACTCGTACTTTTGCGCGTCCAGGTGGACGTACGTCGTTCTATAACGTCAACACCCGGCGAGCGCGACCATTCTTTGCCGCCGAAAGCGCCCTCAGGCACAACAATTTTCGCCTTTGACATCATTTACTTGGGCGAACCACCACAATAGGTCGGCAATGACCCTGCCCACCCCGGCTGGAATTTCGCGATGCATCGAACCGCCTATCTGTTCCTGCTGTTCACCACCTTGCTGTGGGGCGGCAACTCCGTGGCCGGCAAGCTGGCAGTCGACCATATTTCGCCGATGACGCTGGTCTTCCTGCGCTGGGTCCTGGCCGTTCTGATCATGCTGCCGATCGGCTGGCGAACGCTGCGCGAGGACTGGCCGGTGGTGCGCAGGCATTGGTTGCTGCTTGGCGGGCTCGGCGCTTGCGGCTTCACCTTTTTCAACGCGATCTTCTACACGGCGCTCAACTACACGACGGCGATCAACGTCTCGATCGAGCAGGCGGCAATCCCGGTCGTCATCATCCTCGCCAATTTCGTGCTGTTTCGCCTGCGTGTGAACCGGGTGCAGATCGCCGGTGTCGTGCTGACGATCATCGGCGTCGCCCTGACCGCCAGCCACGGCGATCTGCGCCAGCTTCTCAAGCTGGACCTCAACTTCGGCGACGCCATCATGCTGATCGCGGTGCTTTGCTACAGCTTCTACTCGGTCGGGTTGCGGCTGAAGCCGGCCATACGCTGGCAAAGCCTGATGCTGGCGCTGTCGATTGCCGCACTGGTGACCTCGCTGCCTTTCTTCCTCTGGGAGGTGGCTGCCGGCAAGGTCATCGTCCCCGATGCGCGTGGCTGGGCGATAGCGTTCTACACTGCGATCGGCGCTTCGGTCGTCTCGCAGATTTTTTATATCAGGGGCATCGAACTGATCGGCGCGAACCGGGCCGGCCTGTTCATCAACCTGGTGCCGATCTTCGGCACGCTGCTGTCGGTGCTGATCGTCGGTGAGACATTCCAGCTCTATCAGGGCGTGGCCCTCGCGCTGGTGCTCGGCGGCATCAGCCTGGCCGAATACAGCGGACGGAAAATGGCGATTTGACAGCCCGATCCTGTAACGGGCCGTGAATGGACTCTGTCGAAATTCGGGCCATTGTCGAAACGCCCCGTGGGCTTGTAAAGCCCGCGGGGCGCTCGCGCATGATTCAGGCCACACCGACGTCGAAATGCAGCCGCTTGGCGGAGTCGATCGACTTGTGCGCCCGCACCTGCTCCAGCACCTTCTCCGGGAACGGCGCATCGAGATAGAGCAGGGCAATGGCATCGCCGCCAGGCCGGTTTCGGCCGAGCTGGAAGTTGGCGATGTTGACGCCGTTCTCGCCGCAGACCGTGCCGAGCAGGCCGATGATGCCGGGCGCGTCGGCATTCGTCGTGTACAGCATGTGCTGACCGACCTCGGCGTCGAGGTTGATGCCCTTGATCTGGATGAAGCGCGGCTTGCCGTCCGAGAAGCAGGTGCCGGCGATCGCACGCGTCTTGTGCTCGGTCTTGACCGTCAGCTTGATATAGCCGTCGAACACGCCCGATTTGTCGCGCTTGACCTCGGCGACGATGATGCCGCGCTCCTTGACCATGATCGGCGCCGAAACCATGTTGACGTCGGAGACCTGCGGCCGGATCAGCCCGGCAAGTGTGGCGCTGATCAGCGCGCGCGTGTTCATCGTCGCGGTCGAGCCGTCGAACAGGATCTCGACCTCCTTGATCGGATCCTCGGTGACCTGGCCGACAAAGGCGCCGAGCACTTCGGCCAGCTTGACGAAGGGTTTTAGGCGCGGCGCTTCCTCGGCGGTGATCGACGGCATGTTGATGGCGTTGGAAACGGCGCCCTTGATCAGGTAGTCGGCCATCTGCTCGGCGACCTGCAGAGCGACATTCTCCTGCGCCTCCATCGTCGATGCGCCGAGATGCGGCGTCGCCACCACATTCTCCATGCCGAACAGCTCGCTTTTCTCCGCCGGCTCGACCTCGAACACGTCGATGCCGGCGCCTGCCACCTTGCCGCTTTTCAACGCCGCGATCAGGTCGGCCTCGACGATCAGCCCGCCACGGGCGCAGTTGATGATGCGCACGCCGGTCTTCATTTTGGCGATCGCCGAAGCGTCGATGATGTTGCGCGTCTTGTCGGTCAAGGGCGTGTGCAAGGTGATGAAATCGGCGCGGGCGAACAGCTCGTCGAGTTCCACCTTCTCGACGCCGAGCTCCTCGGCGCGACTGTCCGACAGGAACGGATCGAAGGCGATGACGTGCATCTTCAGGCCAACGCCGCGCGTAGCGACGATCGAGCCGATATTGCCGCAGCCGATGATGCCCAGCGTCTTGCCGGTGATCTCGGTGCCCATGAAGCGGTTCTTTTCCCACTTGCCGGCATGGGTCGAGGCATTGGCTTCCGGTATCTGTCGGGCCAGCGCGAAGATCATGGCGACGGCATGCTCGGCGGTGGTGATCGAATTGCCGAAGGGCGTGTTCATCACGATGATGCCCTTGCGGCTCGCCGCCGGGATGTCGACATTGTCGACGCCGATGCCGGCGCGGCCGACCACCTTGAGCCTTGTGGCGGCGTCGATCAGCTTTTCGGTGACTTTGGTCGCCGAACGGATGGCGAGGCCGTCATACTGGCCGATCACTTCGAGCAGCTTTTCCTTGTCCTTGCCGAGATCGGGCAGGTAGTCGACCTCGATGCCGCGATCCCTGAAGATCTGCACGGCGGTGGTGGAGAGTTTGTCTGAGACGAGAACGCGGGGCATGGGCTTCATCCTTTGCGATTGGCGCCCCTCCCCTGACGGGAGGGTCGGCGCGAAGCGCCGGGGTGGGTCGTTGCGGCCGGACGCGGCCAAAATCTTTTCTTCCTGCAATGCGGATCGTTGAGTTGGTGGAGGCGCCCCCACCCGGCCCTTCCGGCCACCCTTCCCTCGAGGATCAGGCGGCCGCCTTGAGCGACGCCTTTTGCGCGGCAAAGGCCCAGTCGAGCCACGGCAGCAGCGCTTCGAGGTCGGAAGTCTCGACGGTCGCGCCGCACCAGATGCGCAGGCCCGGCGGCGCATCGCGATAGGCGCCGATATCGTAGGCGACGCCTTCCTTGTCGAGCGCCGAGACGATGCCCTTGGCGAACGCCGCTTGTCCGTCGGCATCGAGCGCGGCGACGTCCGGGTCGGTGAAGGAAAGACAGACGGACGTGTTCGATCGCGTCGCCGGATCGGTGGCCAGATGGCCGAGCCATGCGGATTTACCGACGAAACCGTCGATAATTGCGGCGTTGGCGTCGGCGCGGGCAATCAATGCGTCGAGACCGCCGATCGACTTCGCCCAACGCAGCGCGTCGAGACAATCCTCGACGCACAGCATCGACGGCGTGTTGATGGTTTCGCCCTTGAAAATGCCTTCGATGAGCTTGCCGCCCGAGGTGAGGCGAAAGATTTTCGGCAGCGGCCAGCCAGGCTTGTAGCTTTCCAGCCGCTCGACGGCGCGCGGGCTGAGGATCAGCATGCCATGCGCACCTTCGCCGCCCAGCACCTTCTGCCAGGAGAAGGTGACGACGTCGAGCTTGCCAAAATCGAGCTCTTGCGCAAAGGCCGCCGACGTGGCGTCGCAGATGGTCAGGCCCTTGCGGGCGGCCGGGATGAAATCGCCGTTCGGCACGCGCACGCCTGAGGTCGTGCCGTTCCAGGTGAAGACCACGTCGCGGTCGAAGTCGATTTTTGTCAGATCGGGCAACGCACCGTAGCCGGCTTCGATCCTGCGCACGTCGGCGAGCTTCAGCTGCTTGACCACATCGGTGACCCAGCCGGAACCGAAACTCTCCCAGGCGACCATGTCGACGCCGCGTTCGCCGAGCAGCGACCACAGCGCCATCTCGACCGCGCCGGTGTCCGACGCCGGCACGATGCCGATGCGATAATCCGCCGGAATTTGGAGAATTTCCCGCGTCAGCTCGATCGCCTGTTCGAGCTTGGTCTTGCCGATCTTGGCGCGGTGCGAGCGTCCGAGCGCGGCATTGGCCAGCGCCTCGACTGACCAGCCGGGGCGTTTTGCACAGGGACCTGAGGAAAAATTGGGATTTGCCGGGCGCAGTCCGGGCTTCGTATGGATCGTCATCGTGGTCTATCCTTCCAGATAGTGGCCCCTCGTTGGGGAGGGGTGGCCCACAGACGGCGATATGCGTTCAGGCTTCCGGCGTCAAGAGGAAAGTTTTTGTCGCTGACGGGATACTGGTCGCGTCCCACCGAAAAAAAGAACGACGGACCGAAGTCCGCCGCTGGCATTCCCGAGGCTTTCGCCGTGCCTACCAGAGATCGTAGCGCAGCCCCACCTTCACCTGATGATTGCTGATCCCTTTGTCGATCGGATAGGAATCCAAATCCTGTGCGGTGGTATATTCGGCGTCGGGTGCGGAAAAATATTGGTAGCCCAGATCGACTGAAAGATTCTTGGACACCTGGTAGGCAAGGCCGGCGTTCAGCGTATAGGCGAAAGAGTAATGGGTCTCGTTGTCATCCCGGACGAAATCGTCGGCGGGGTCGGCGTTGGCTGTGAAGTAGTCCGCCGAGAGGCGCCGCCTGGTCTGGACAATACCGATACCAGCGCCGAGATAGGGTGTGATCCCGACATAGGTGCCAAGATCAACATAGCCGTTGAGCATGCCCGAGAACGCGTAGTTCTCCAGGTCCGCCGATGCCACGGTCGCTCCGTTGTCATAGCTGACGCTGATTTCGTTGCCCGGCAGATAGCCGAGGTTGAGATCGGCGCGCAGATAATCGTTGAAATGGTAGCCGAAGCCGATGCTGGCAAAGATGTGATCCTCTTCTTCGTCGAAGTTCGCTGGCGCGAAGGCGAAGTCCTCATTGTCGAAGCTCTTCTGCACCAGATAGGAGACATCGCCGCGCAGATACCATCCCGAACCGACTTCGACCGGCACATAGTCCGGCGCCTGGTCGACATAGATCGGCGGATCGTAGTCGGCGCCAAGCGCCTGCGACAACGGCGTCAGGGCGATTGCTGCAAGCGCCAGTGCTATGCGCGATTTGACTGTCATGATCCCCGGCTCCCGAAGGTGGCGCCATTCGCGATCGCGAGCGCCGTTTCAGGGCATTGTTAACCATAGTGGTTAAGTGGCGGTTAAGGATAACAAGGCGTTAGCGAATTGATTTTGATGCGCGTTGCCGCCACAACGAAAAAAACCGCCCGGCTTCTGCCGGGCGGTCCGCAAACCTGCTCTCGAAGCGATTACTTGGTGTAAACCGGTTCGGGTTCGTAGGCGATCGGCTCCGGCTGGGCGCAGTCCGAGTTGCCGAACTGGTAGCGCAGGCCGCCGCGCACTTCGTGCACATTGATGCCCTTGTCACGGCCGGGACCGACATTGCTGTCTGAAGCGTAGTCGAACATCTTGCCGCCCTCGATATGGCTGAAGCGGTAGCCGAGATCGAGCTTGACGCGATCGGTCAGGCAGTAGGAGGCGCCCGCCATGGCCGCATAGGCAAAGCGCCAGCCCTTGCCGCCATGATGCTCGAACTCGCCGTCGATGTCATTGTTGTGCAGCGTGTCCCATTTGACCCAGGCGCCGCCAATGCCGGCGCCGACATAAGGCGTGACGCCGTGCCAGGTGCCGATATCGACATAGGCATTGGCCAGGAGCAGCAGCGCCGTATAGGATGAGTGGTCGGTCGAAGTGCAGGGCGTCTGATTGATGCCGCAGAAGCCGCTGGTCGAGCCGCGGAAATCGGATTTGCTCATCCAGTCCGCGGTCAGGTCGGTGCGGAAGTGCCGGTTGATCTGGTAACCTACGCCGGCGCCGGCCGAGAAGGCGCCCTCCAGCTCGCCGCTGTCGAAGCGGCCGGGATTCTGCGGCGCGACCGCGCTATAAGTGATGTAGTCGCCGCCGCGGAACTTCGACCAGTGGTAGTCGATGTCGCCGCGAATGTACCAGCCGCCATATTCGACCGGCTGCTCATAGACGGGCGGCGGCGGGGCCGGCTCGACCACGGGCGGCTCGACGAAGTCGGCGGCGAACACTGGTCCGGCCACGCCCGCGAGCAGCGCGGCAAAGAGGGCCATTCTTGCTGTATTGAACATGCTTGTCACCCCTGAGAACCCTCGGCACAGCGAACGCGTCCGAATCTGATTGGCTTCAGTCGTGGATAATGAATTGGAAAAGTTAAAACGCGTTTAACCCTATCGCTTAACCATGAATCTCTAAATCTTTCAGGATTTTCGCGTTGTCCGCCAACGATTTGGCGTGCGGACACACGAAAAAGCCCGCCGGAGGGCGGGCTTTTCAACCTGGCAAAAACTGGGGGATCAGGCGGCGCTGCGGGTTTCCGAAATGACCTCGACGATGTCGTTGACGACGGCCTCGACCAGTTGCTGATCGTCGCCTTCCGCCATGACGCGGATCAGCGGTTCCGTGCCGGACGGCCGGATGACGAGGCGGCCAGCCTGGCCCAGGCGGTGGCGTCCATCTTCGATCGCCGCCTTGACCAAAGCTTCCTCGAGCGGCTTGCCGCCGGAAATATGAACGTTCTTCAGCAATTGCGGCACCGGCGCGAACTTCTTCGACAATTCGCTGACCGGTCGGTTCTGCCGCTTGATGCAGGCGAGCACCTGAAGCGCCGAGACGAGGCCGTCGCCGGTGGTGGAAAAATCGGACAGCACGATGTGGCCCGACTGTTCGCCGCCGACATTCAGGCCGTGCGCGCGCATGTGCTCGACGACATAGCGGTCGCCGACCTTGGTGCGGTGCAACTGCAGGTTCATGTCGCCGAGGAAGCGTTCGAGGCCGAGATTGGACATCACCGTCGAGACGACGCCACCGCCGGCCAGCCGTCCGCTCTGATGCCAGGACTCGGCAATCAGCGCCATGATCTGGTCGCCATCGACGATCGCGCCGTTCTCGTCGACGATGACGACGCGGTCGGCGTCGCCGTCGAGCGCGATGCCGATATCGGCGCGTACTTCATGCACCTTCTTCTGCAGGCCGGCCGGATGGGTCGAGCCACACTCCTTGTTGATGTTGAAGCCGTTGGGCTCGACGTTGATGGCGACAACTTCGGCGCCGAGTTCCCACAGCGCCTCGGGTGCCACCTTGTAGGCGGCGCCATTGGCGCAATCGACGACGATGCGGAGGCCCGACAGCGACATCGACCGCGGCAGCGTGCGCTTGGCAAATTCGATATAGCGGTCATGAACGCCGTCGACGCGCTTGGCGCGGCCGAGCCCGTCCGAGTCGGCGAGCGCCAGTTCGATATCCTTGTCGAGCATGCCCTCGATGCGCTCCTCGATCTCGTCGGAAAGCTTGTAGCCATCGGGACCGAACAGCTTGATGCCGTTGTCGTAGTAAGGATTGTGCGAGGCCGAGATCATCACGCCGATGTCGGCGCGCAATGAGCGCACCAGCATGGCGACCGCGGGCGTCGGAATCGGGCCGAGCAGGAACACATCCATGCCGGCGGCGCACAGGCCCGACACCATCGCATTCTCGATCATGTAGCCGGAAAGTCTGGTATCCTTGCCGAGCACGACGCGGTGACGATGGTTGCCGCGCTGGAACGAAAGGCCGGCGGCCATGCCGACCCTCATGGCGATCTCCGCCGTCATTGGAAATCTATTGGCGCGGCCGCGAATGCCGTCCGTTCCGAAATAACTTCCTGCCATGCTAGTCAGCTTCCCGATTGTTCATTGCCGGCACGTCATGCCACACATTGGCCCGAGCCCTATCATCACAATTCATGATTATAGGGCACCATTCCTTAGAAAACTGTTGTCTTGTGTGTTTTGTGTCACGTCAGTGCTGTGATTTTGCCTGCCCTGGTTGCAGCAGCAGCGTTCAGGGACTTCAGTCCGCATCCGGATTCTTTCAAGTGTCAGTCGATAGGCATTGAATTCGGAACCCACAAATCGTGTTGCTCTGGACCGGGCAGTCAGGTCCGCCGCACTGGCCGACCCGCTCGGCCCGTCATGCGAGGCAGTTCCCGGAGAGTGGTCCGCTCTATACAAGTTTTCCGTGCATATGCGCCCAGGAAATTGCCTGGGGGCAGGAGCTGGCAACAAGTTCATCCAAAATAATGCATTTTCCGAAGGGTTTTACGCCATTTGGCCTCTGGCGCAACCATTCGTTGAGTGCTATTGCTTGCTTGGTACATAACGTGAACATCAGAGGGAGAAGACACATGCTTATCCATCGACTTGCAACTTTGACGGGTCTTGCCGTCGTGACTTTATTCCTGACAGCGCCCGCCAATGCGCTGACCATGGCTGAATGCAGCACCAAGTATAACGCGGCAAAGGACGCCGGAACACTTGGCGGGCAGAACTGGAACCAGTTCCGCAAGGCAGAATGCGCCACCGTCGCCGCCGCAACCGACGCCACGCCAGCCAAGGCGAACAGCACCAGCGCTGCAACGCCCGATGCGGCCGCCGCAGCGACGACCAAGGCAGCGGCAACTGCCAATGCAGGCAGCGGCCTCAGCAGGGCGGAGTGCGGCGCCAAATATCGGGCGGCCAAGGCCGGCAACACGCTGAACGGCATGAAGTGGAACGACTTCCGCATGGGCCAGTGCGGTGCCAGTGCCTTCGACGAAGACACCAAGCCGGCAGCCGATCAGGCAAGCCTCACCAGCCAGCCGGAAAAGCCGACCGTCACCGCTCCCCAGGGAGTGACGTTTCCGAAGGCGATCTCCACCAAATATAGCAGCGAAACTCCGGCCAAGGCCCGCATGTACACCTGCCGCGACCAGTACCACGCCAACAAGGGGGCCGGGACGCTGGGCGGCCTCAAATGGATCCAGACCGGTGGCGGCTTTTACAGCCTGTGCAATGCCGCACTGAAGAGCTGATCGGCATCAACATTCGAAGATAGCAAGGCCCGCGAACCGCAAGCTTCGCGGGCCTTTTTTGTTGGCCGACTTTCCAAGAGGCTACCTGCGTTGCGAGGAGCAGCATCGACGCTGCCAATCCCCCCGTCGTGGGGGAGATGCCCGGCATGGCAGAGGGGGGGGCGCGAAGGATCGCTAACCTTCCCATTATTCGCCTCGCTGATTGGGATTAGTTAGCGTGGGCATGGCTGCGCTACGTTGACAGGTCGGCGGGACAGCGCCCCCCTCTGTCCTGCCGGACATCTCCCCCACAAGTGGGGAGATTAGCCGCCATGGCGGCTTTCGCCAATCGCCAACTGCGCGTGCAAGGCCGCGGACAACTCCGGCAGCCCTCTCCAACTTCAAACAGAAACGCCGCGGTCCAGGCCGCGGCGTTTTCGAAATCAATCTTCTGAGCCGAGCCCTAGCTTGACGGCTGAGGCTCCATGCCGCCTTCGGGCTCCGGGCCCTTCTTGCGGCGGCTGCCGGACTTCGGCACGGCCGAGCCCCGGCTCGGCGGCGTGTCGTCGCCGAGATCGCGTGCCGGCTTGTGGCCGGCGATCAGCTGCTTGATCTCGTCGCCGGACAGCGTCTCATATTCCAAAAGCCCCTCCGCCAGCGCGATCCATTCCTTTTTCTTCTTGGTCAGGATGGATTTCGCCGTCGAATAGGCCTCGTCGATCAGCCGGCGCACTTCGGCGTCGATGATCTGCGCCGTCTCTTCCGATACGTTCTGCGTGCGCGCCACCGAATGGCCGAGGAACACTTCCTCCTGGTTGTCGCCATAAGCGACGTGGCCAAGCTTGTCGGAAAAACCCCAGCGCGTGACCATGGCGCGCGCCAGCTTGGTTGCCTGCTCGATGTCCGAGGAGGCGCCCGAGGTGATGTTCTCCTTGCCGAACTTGAACTCCTCGGCGACGCGGCCACCCATCATGATGGCGAGGCGCGAGATCATGTATTTGTAGCTCATCGAATAGCGGTCGCCTTCCGGCAACTGCATGACCATGCCAAGCGCCCGGCCGCGCGGGATGATGGTCGCCTTGTGCAGCGGATCGGCCGACGGCACGTTCAGCGCCAGGATGGCGTGACCGGCCTCGTGATAGGCGGTGAGTTCCTTCTCGGCCTGGGTCATCGCCGACGAGCGGCGCTCGGCGCCCATCATGATCTTGTCCTTGGCGTCCTCGAACTCGGCCATGGTGACAAGGCGCTTGTTGCGCCGCGCCGCCATCAGGGCGGATTCGTTGACGAGGTTCATCAGGTCGGCGCCGGAAAAGCCCGGCGTGCCGCGTGCGATCACCTTGAGGTCGACATTGGGGGCCAGCGGCACGTTGCGCACATGCACCTTCAGGATCTTCTCGCGGCCGACGATGTCGGGGTTCGGCACTACCACCTGGCGGTCGAAACGGCCGGGCCTGAGCAGCGCCGGATCGAGCACGTCCGGCCGGTTGGTGGCAGCGATCAGGATGATGCTTTCGTTGGATTCGAAGCCGTCCATTTCGACCAGCAACTGGTTCAGCGTCTGCTCGCGCTCGTCGTTGCCGCCGCCGAGGCCGGCGCCGCGATGGCGGCCGACCGCGTCGATTTCGTCGATGAAGATGATGCAGGGCGCATTCTTCTTGGCCTGGTCGAACATGTCGCGGACGCGGCTAGCGCCAACGCCGACGAACATCTCGACAAAGTCCGAGCCGGAAATGGTGAAGAACGGCACGTTGGCCTCACCGGCGACCGAACGGGCAAGCAGCGTCTTGCCGGTCCCGGGAGGGCCGACGAGCAGCACGCCGCGCGGAATCTTGCCGCCAAGCCGCTGGAACTTCTGCGGATCACGCAGGAATTCGACAATCTCTTCCAAATCCTGCTTGGCTTCGTCGACGCCGGCGACATCCTGGAAGGTGACGCGGCCATGCGCTTCAGTCAAAAGCTTGGCCTTCGACTTGCCGAAGCCCATGGCGCGGCCGGAGCCGGACTGCATCTGGCGCATGAAGAATATCCAGACGCCAAGGATGAGGATCATCGGCAGCCAGGAGATGAGATAGCTGAACAGCGAATTGGAACCGTCGGATTCGGGGCGCGCGTTGATGGTGACGTTCTTGTCCTGGAGTCTCGAAACCAGCGATGGATCACCCGGCGAATAGGTCTGGAAGCCGGTAGAGGTGTCGGTATAGGTGCCCGAGATGCGGGCGCCCGCGATGGTCACCGTCTTGACCCGGCCGGCCGCGACGTCCTGCAGGAACTGCGAATAGGGGACGTCACTCGCTGCTCCGCGCGTCTGCGGCGTCTGGAACAGATTGAAGAGAGCGATGAGCAGGACCGCTATGATCGCCCAGAGCGCGAGATTGCGATAATTCGGATTCATCAATTGTCCCGTTGGTGTCCGCCAGCGGACACGCGTCGTGAGAGGAAACTTGGGTCTAACATAGGGATGGCGCCCTTCATTGCCAAGCAGAACAGCATGTCGCGGTTAAGCTTTCGCCCATGATCAACCGGCAGTGTGGCCGCCGAAAGGCGAGGCAGGAAGTCGCGGCGCACCGATCAGCGCGGCGACAGTTCCGGCCGGCGCCAGGTCGAAGGACGGCAGGAAGCGGGCAAAGGGCGCGACGACCGGGCATACCGCCATTCCTGGCAAGACCGGGCTGTCGCCAGGATATTCGCTTGCGCGCCACAGCACCGGCTCGGCCGCCAGAGCCGCGCGGACAAGGCTTGGCTGCGTGCCGTTTTCGGCAATCGCCAGTCTTGCGGCACCAGCCGCGCCGAGCGGCGCGATCAAAAATGCACCCGGCTCGTCGCCCAATGTGATCCTCCGGCGACCGTCCCAGAGGGCATTGTTCACGGCAGGCGCAGCGGGCGGCAGGTTGCGGGTTTCGCGACGCAGGAAGATGCCGGCACGCCGCGCATCGACCACCGTCCGCGACAAAGTAGCGCAAAACGGGGCAGCCAAAATTGGGGTTGTGCCAGGAGGTCCGGGCCTCAGCCGGTTGAGCAGCGCCTCGCTGCGAGCCTGACCGGGCAGAAACGCAACGCCGCCGACAGTCGCCAGCAGGATGCGCAGCGCGTATACGGCCGCCGCCTCGTCGACGGCTGTCGCAAAGCCCGGATCGAGACGGACAAGGCCGGCTGCAGGCCTGCGGGCAAAGCCACGGATCAGCGCGGCGGCGCGATGGCCAAGCTGCTCGCGCTCTACCGCAGCCCGCGCGGCCAACGCCAACGCCTCTTCCCGCGCACCATTGCGGTCGGCAAGCGCTGCGCGGATACGCGGCCTCTCGAAAGCCTCGTCTTCATTGGTCGGGTCTTCGGCCCAGCCGACATTCGCGCGCCGCAGGACTTCGCGCAGCGCCGCACGCCGTGTGCCGAGAAGCGGCCGTGCGATCCAGATCCGCCAGTCATAGAGGGTGGCCGGTGACATGCCGGCTAGACCTCGCTCTGGCTCTCGCGCCCCCTCCTGGCGAGCTTGCCGCATCAGCACCGTCTCGGCCTGGTCGTCGGCCGTGTGGCCGGTCAGGATCAAGCCGATACCTTCCGCCTGAGCCGCCTCGGCCAGCAGCCGGTAGCGTGCCTCTCGCGCGGCAGCCGGCAGACCGGTCGACGGCTTGCGCCCGGACCAGAGCAGGATGCGGTGGGCAATGCCGCGCCCGGCGCAAAGCCTGGCCACGGCCTGCGCTTCCGCTGCCGAGCCCGGCCGCAGAGCGTGATCGATGGTCACAGCCAGCAATTTCGTTGCCGGCGCGGTACGGTCGAGGTGATCTTTGAGGAGAAGGAGGAGGGCGGTCGAGTCGCTGCCGCCGGACACGGCCGCAACAGCGCCGCTGGTAAAGTCGATCTGCGAAAAAACCGAACGGTCAGGCTCGGTTTCGGGCGTCAAAGCATGTCGCCCAAAAGTCGCCCCGGCTTTGGGGCAACGACGTGCAGGAGAAAAACTAGCACGCCGCGAGCGCCCTTTCCTGCTTGACGCGTTCCTTGAGCGCGCCGGAAACGTTCGGATAGCGCTTGCCGATTTCGCCGAAAGTGGCGCAGGCCACGTCGCGCTGGTTCAATCCGACCAGCGACACACCGAGCTTCAGCAGCATGTCGGGAGCCTTCTTGGCCTTCGGATAGTCCTTGCTGGCGGCGAGAAAGGTCTCGGCCGCGTCGCGGTATTTTTGCTGGCCGAGCAGCGACTCACCCAGCCAGTAATGCGCGTCCGCCGTCTTGGCGTCCTTGGGGAAGCGGGCGATGTGGTCGCGAAAACCCTGTTCGGCAGTGCCGTAGTCGCCCGACAGGACGAACTGATAGGAATTGCGGTAAAGCTCCTCCGGGTCGTCGGTGGCGGGCAGCGCCGCGACCACCGTATCGTCGGACTTGCCGGCCTGCGTGCCAGCGGCCTGGTCGCCGGGGACAGGGGCGGTGTTCTGCGCCGGTGCATGTGCCTGCGTGTTGCCCTCGATCACATTGCCGTTCTTGTCGACCGTGATGGTGCCGAACGTCTTCGGCGGCGTGCCCGGGATCACCGCGCCGGGTTCGCCTGTCGGTGATTCGACGATCACCTCGCCGCTCTGGCCGCCGGCGGGCGGTGTGCCCGCATCGGCCGGGGCATGCGTCGCCGGAGCCTCGGCGACGCTGCTGTCGGTGTTGGTGGTGGCGTCCGACTTCTTCTGCTCGCGTGGCTGCTGCGCGCCTTGTGAGCCGCCTTCCAGCTGCTGGAAACGGAACTCGTTATCTTCCTGCTGCTTGCGGATCTGCTCCTGCATCTGCAGCACCTGGAAGTTGAGCTCCTCGATCTTGCCGTTCATTTGCCGGAGTTGTTCCTCCAGCGCGGTAGTGCCGGTGCCATCCTGCGCAAATTGCACCTGATCCGGTTTCTTTTTTTCACCGAAAATGCCGAGCGTCGGCAGGCGGAAAGAAAAACCGCTTTTTTCTGTGCCTTGCTCATTGCCTACTGCCGGGGCAGCGACGCTTGATACGAGCAGCAACGCAAGCGTGCCGCTCAAGACCGATCTGAAATGCATGTGCCTCTCGCCGTGGATTGTTTGCCTGTTGCATGCCTTCCGATCGGAGTGGACCGTCAGGCGCCTCGGTTATTACCAAGGACGCAGGACTTCGGCCAAATTTTGTTTCAAGTCCCACATCCGGGCGCCGGACATGAAAAAGGCGGCCGCAGCCGCCTTTCACACGTAGGTGTTGCATTTCTGCCGATCGGAAAATTGCCGATCAGGAACCGGCGCCGCTGATCGTGGTGACGGCGCGGCGGTTCTGCGACCAGCAGGAGATGTCGTCGCAAACCGCGACCGGACGCTCCTTGCCGTAGGAAATGGTCTTCAGGCGCTGGCCGGAAACACCCCTGGCGACGAGAAAATCGCGGGTGGCGGCGGCGCGGCGGGCGCCGAGCGCCAGATTGTATTCGCGCGTGCCGCGCTCGTCGGCATGGCCTTCGATGACGATGGCATACTGCCGATACTGATTCAGCCATTGCGCCTGGCGCGAAAGCGTCGTCTGCGCGTCGGCGCGGATCGAGGACGAATCCGTGTCGAAGAAGATGCGGTCTCCGATGTTGACGGTAAAATCCTGGGCCGATCCGGGCGTTGCCGCCCCGGCGCCGCTGAGACCGAGATCGGCGGCGCTGTTCAGGTTCTTCTTCGAGGCGCAGCCGGCGATGGCGAGCAACGCCACCAGCGCGATCATCGCCGGGTTTCTGGTAAGTGCTGCGATACGGCCCATGCCGCCTCTCCTTCGCAATTCGAGTGATTTCGTTGATCGTCCAGTAACCACGTTTGGGTTAACCGGCGTTCAAGAAACACGGTTAAAATTTGGTTTCGGCTGCCGTCCGCAACCGTTTGCCGAGCGCCGCCCGAGGGATCCACAATGTGCGCGGACCGTAGGCAGAAATGCGGCTGAAACGCGACCAGGCCGTGGAAAGAGCGAATTGAAGAGTTGAGGAATCCCTTTTTCTCCATCTCTTCAATTCTTCAATTCCTTAATTCCTCATTTCTCCAATTCCCACTTACTCGAGCAGCGGCGACCAGGCCGGGTCCGAAGCAAAATTCGCGGTCGGGATCGGCTGTTCGTTGCGGCCGGTGAGATCGACCGAAACGAGTTTCGGGCCGCCGGCTGAATCGCGGAAGAACATCAGCACCCGGCCGTTGGGCGCCCAGGTCGGCCCCTCCTGCTGGAAGCCGGTTGAAAGGATGCGCTCGCCCGAACCGTCGACGCGCATGACGCCGATCTGGAACTCGCCGGCAGTCTGCTTGGTGAAGGCGATGAGGTCGCCGCGCGGCGACCACACCGGCGTCGAATAGACGCCGTCGCCGAAGGAGATGCGGGTCTGGCCCGAACCGTCGGCGCCCATCACATAGATCTGCGCGCGGCCGCCGCGGTCGGAGGTGAATACCACCTTGCTGCCATCCGGCGAATAGGACGGCGAGGTGTCGATGGCCGTCGAGTTGGTGAGCCTGGTCGTCGAGCGGCTTCTCAAATCCATGGCGAAGATGTTGGAATTGCCGTCTTCGCGCAGCAGGCTCATGATCACCTTCTGGCCGTCGGGCGAGAAGCGCGGCGCAAAAGTCATGCCGGGAAAGTCGCCGACCAGTTCGCGCTGTCCGGTCTCGATCTGCAGCAGATAGACCTTCGGCTGGCCGCTTTCATAGGACATGTAGGTGATTTCCTGCCGGTTCGGCGAGAAACGCGGGGTCAGCACGATCGACCTGCCATCCGACAAATAGCGGATATTGGCGCCGTCCTGGTCCATGATGGCGAGGCGCTTCTTGCGCGCGTTCTTTGCGCCCGATTCGTCGATGAAGACGACGCGCGTGTCGAAATAGCCTTTCTCGCCGGTCAGCCGCTCATAGATAGCGTCGGCGATGATGTGGGCGACGCGCCTCGTATTGGCGTCGTTGGCGAAGAACTGCTCGCCCGACATCTGCTGGCCGGCAAAGGTGTCCCACAACCGGTACTGGGCACGGACGCGGCCATCGGCCTCCTTGCTGACGCTGCCGGTGACCAGCGCCTGGGCGTTGATCACCTTCCAGTCCTCGAAGCGGGGCGCGGCATCCGGGTTGGAGATCTTTTCGATGAAGGCGCTCTTGTCGATCGGCGCGAACAGGCCGGAGCGTTTCAGGTCTGCGCTGACGATGCCGGAAATCTCCGCGCCCAACGCATCGCCGCCCTGGAAATCGGTGATGGCGATCGGCAGCGGCTCGACATTGCCTTTGTTGACATTGAGCTCAACGAGCGCCCGCGCTGGCAAGGTGGCGGCGGCAGTCATGCCCAGCGCCATCGCTACGATCATCAGGAGCGGCTTGAGGATGGATTTCATATCTTCTCGCTTCTCTTCAATGTTTCTACGGGCGCCAGGCTCATAAGCCCAGCATCTCCCTCGGATCGAACGTGACCCGGACGTCGGCCCAGATGTCTTGCTTGCCTGCGGGAACCTGCAGGCCGGCGACATCGCATTTCTGAACCGCGCGCACGGCACTTTCGTCGAACGGGCGGTTGCCGCTCGACTGTTCGACAGATGGCCGTCCGTCCAGATTGCCGGAGGCGTCGAGGTTGAACCGGACTACAACGATGAAATTCTCCGAACCCTCGAGCCCCACCGGCAGGGTCCAGCAACCGCCAAGCTGCGCCTCCAACGCGCCCTGTTCCGATCTCGAAAGCTTCTGACCCTGGTTTTTGTCGCCACCGAGCGATGCCTGCTGGGTCGAGCGCTTGGCGCCGCCGCCGGACGGCTTGCGCTTGTCGAGCAGCGCCGAAATCTCGTCGGCATTGAACTGCTTGTCTTCCGATTTCGGCTTCGACGAGGCCTCCTTGACCGGCTTGTCGGCGTCCTTGCGCTCGGGCGCCTTGGCGCTTTCGGCCTGGGCCGGCTGCGGCTTCGGCCGCGCCTGCGGGGCGGGCGCCGAGTCCGGAAGCTGCGTCTCCTCGCTTGGCGGCTCCTGGGCAATCGCTTCGGCGACGGCGTCCGGCTTGACCTCGGGCTTCGGGTCGATGGCGGCGGTCTTGTCCTGCGGCGGCGTCGGCGCCGGCTCCTTGGCCGGCGTCGGCTTGGGCTCCGCCTGCTTGACCGGCTCCGGCTTGACCTCTTCCTTCGGCTGCGGCACCGGTGCGACCTCCGTCGCCGGAACAGGCTTCGGCGGCTCCTTCGGCTTCGGCGCGTCCTCGGGCTTGGGCTTTTCTTTCGGCGTCGGCGCCGGCGGCGGCGCCTCAGCCTTGTCGACGGGCTGTGGCTTGGGATCCGGCGTCGGCGGCTTGTCGGTATCGACGCTGGCGTCGCCGACCGTCTTCGCGTCGGCCACGATGTCCGGGCGCTGGGTCGGCAATGGCGCCGGCTTTTCGCTCACCGCAGCTTTCTTGTCGCCTTGCTGTAGCTGCGCGATCGCTTCCATCGGCACGATTTCGACCGCCAGCGACTCGGCATCGGACGCCGGCAACGCCGCCGGCGCCGACAGCGTGAACAGGCCGAAGCCGATCGCGACCGCATGCAAGATCACCGATGTGGTGAGGCCGGTTCTCATTTAGCGTCTACTGATCCTGTTCCTGCAACGAGACCAGGCCGATGTTCTTGTAGCCGGCGGCCGAGATACGGGCCATCACCCTCATTGCCGTGCCATAGTCGGTGGACTTGTCGCCGCGGATGAAGATGCGCTCGTCATAGCCGGTCTTCGAAATCGCCTGCAGCTTCGCCACCAGTTCGTCAACCGGGATTTCAGTCTCCTGGAGATAGATCTGGCCGGCAGAGTTGATGGAGACGGTGATCGGCTGCGTGTCGACATTCATCGCCTTGGCCTGCGTGTCCGGCAGGTCGATTGGCACGCCGACCGTCAGCAAGGGCGCGGCGACCATGAAGATGATCAACAGCACCAGCATCACGTCGACCATCGGCGTGACGTTGATTTCCGATATCATGGCGTGATGGCGGCCGCGCCGCCTGTGGCCGCGACCACCGCGTCCCCCGCCACCCGCGCCTACAGACATTCCCATGATTGTTCCTCAGGCCTTCTGCGCGACTTTTTCATCGATTTGGCGCGAGAGTATGGCGGAGAACTCGTCCGCGAACCCTTCCATGCGCACGGCGATCTTGCTCGCGTCCGACGACAGCTTATTGTAGGCGATGACGGCGGGGATAGCCGCCAGCAGGCCTATTGCCGTGGCCAGCAGCGCCTCGGCAATGCCGGGTGCGACCACCGACAGGCTGGTATTCTTGGATGCCGCGATCGCCTGGAACGAGGTCATGATGCCGATCACGGTGCCGAACAGGCCGATGAACGGCGCCGCCGAGCCAGTGGTGGCGAGAAAGCCAAGCCGTCCTTCCAGTTTTTCCATTTCGCGGGTCAGCGCCAGGTCCATCGCCTTGTCGATGCGGGTCTGCAGGCCCAGCGGCGATTTCGCCCCCTTCTCGAAACTCTTCTTCCATTCGCGCATGGCGGCGACGAAGATCGCGCCCATGCCTGACGTCTTGCGGTCTGCGAGCGTGCGGTAGAGCTCTTCCAGCGACTGCCCGGACCAGAACACCTGTTCGAAGCGATTGAGCGCGAGCCGCATGCGGCCATAGGCGACGAGCTTGTCGACGATGATCGCCCAGGTCCAGATCGAGGCGCCGAGCAGCCCGATCATGACCAGCTTGACCACCCAGCCGGCCTGCGTGAACAGCGCCCAAATCGACAAATGCGCGCCCGGTTCGGCGAGTGCGATATTTTCCATGGTTACGTCCTTAAGAATTTTCCGGGCACGGCTGGCGGCTGGCCCATAGGCATCCCTTGCAATCCGTTCGCGCAAAGCTTGCGGAATAACCCCAAAATGCACCGTAGGCGGCCTTTTCAGGGCAAATCTTGGTGAAAGGAAGGCGCTGGATTCCTCCAATCTTCACCACTCTCTTCATGAACCGTTATGGTTAAGGATGGGTTAGGACGCACAGCGCGGCGCATTGCCGCGCCTTGGGCGAGCCACCTGGCATCGTCAGCGGATCATTGGGATCGGTAACTTGCCGATTTGAACTACCGATTTGTCTTGGGCATGAAGGTTGCGATCCATTCCTTCGGAAAGCGCCTTGGCCGGCCGTTCTCGCCGATGATCGCCGCCTCGACCCGCGCCTCGACCAGCACCTCGCCGCCGCGCTTCAGCTGCTGCGCCATAAAGATGCGGGCGCCCGAAATGTCCTCGGTGCGCGTCTCGATGGTCAAGACATCGTCCATGCGGGCGGAGCCGCGAAAGTCGATCTCCATGCGCCGCACCACCCAGATTATTCTTTCGCCGTGCTTGCCGTCGGCAAGCTCGGTGTGGTGGACGCCGGCAAGCCTGAGATAATCGGAACGGCCGCGCTCGAAGAATTCGAGATAGCGCGCGTGATAGACGACGCCGGAGAAATCGGTGTCGGCATAGTAGACCCGCGCCATCAGCCGGTGGCCGAATTCGGTCAGCGCGCCGGAAAGCCCGGCGCAGAGCGCCGCCGATTCACCATGATCGTCCATCGCGCTTTCCTTTTTTGGCCTGGCCGGGCACCTAAAGCGCGACGCGGTTCAGGTTCCGGGCGCGTCGTTGTCCCAAAACCGCTACACAGTTTTGGGCGACACGCATTAACTTGGCGCATGAACCCGATGGCACTGTTGACGGCGATGATCAAGACCTTGATGGCAGCGCTGCTTGCGCTGGCCGCGCTGGTGCCGCCGGGCCAGGCGGCGAGCTTTATGATGAAGCGCGGCCTCAATCTCGACCAATGGACGACATGGCCGGGCGAGGACAAATGGGGCGACCGGCGGGCAATCCTGCCCTATCCCGAATGGCGCAAGTTCCTCAACGACGACGACCTCAAGGCGCTGAAGAGCGCCGGCTTCGATTTCCTGCGCATGCCGGTCGATCCGTCGCCGTTCCTGTCCGGCGAGACGCTGGCGCTGCGCGACGACCTCTATGCCAGCGTGCTGGCCTCGGTGCGCATGATCAATCGCGCCGGGCTGAAGGTGATCGTCGACATGCATCTGATCCCCAGCGGCAGCAGCCGCAAGATCGGCATGGGCGAGGTGATGGACGATCCACAAATGTTCGACGCCTATGTCGAAATGGTGCGCAGGATGGCGCGCACGCTGGCCGATGAGGATCCGCGCCAGGTCGCTTTCGAGTTGATGAACGAGCCGGTCATCGACTGCGACGCCGAGGGCGCCGGCCTGTGGCCGGAGCGCCAGCAGAAACTGTTCGCGGCGGCGCGTTCGTCAGCCACCAGGCTCACCCTGATCCTGACCGGCGCCTGCTATTCCGATGCGGCATCGCTGGCAAAGATCGATCCGAAGGCGATCCCCGACGACAACATCATCTGGACCTTTCACTCCTACGACCCCTTCCTGCTGACCCATCAGGGCGCGACCTGGGCCGGCGACTTCATCCCCTATGTCACCGGCCTGCCCTATCCGCTCAGCGCCGTCTCGCGCGCCCAGCTGGATACTGCGCTCGATACGATCCGCGCAAGGATCAAGGCCGAGGCGCCATGGGCGCGCCAGAGCGGCCTGCTTGCCTATCTCGACGAGCAGGTCGCCAGCCTGGACACCGACGAGGAGCTGCGCGAGACGATGGATGCGCCGTTCACCAGGGTCGAGGCTTGGGCAAAGGCCAACGGGATAAAGCCGGAGAACATCACGCTCGGCGAATTCGGCATGATCCGCCAGGAATACGGCAATGCCTACGTGATGCCGGCCGAATACCGTGCCGCTTATGCCAGGGACATGATCGCGCGCGCCGAAGCCCATGGCTTCGCATGGTCGGTCTGGAGCTATGGCGGCGCCTTCGGCATCGTCGACGCTTTCGACGGCGACAAGGCCGAGCCGGATGTGATGGACGCGATCAGGTCACTTCATTGAAGTGCTGAACCCAGGTCGATCGAAAGAATCTCTGGGCGCATCCCGAAACGCACCGGCAGGATGCTGAAACCGAGGCCTCCGGAGACGATCAGGTTGCGGTTCTCCTCCACGACATGGCCATAGGCAAAACGGTTGCCGAAGCGGGATGGCACGACCGGAGAATAGCCGAGTAACCGCACCTGTCCACCATGGGTATGACCCGAAAGGGTCAACGATACCCGTGATGGGACCTTCGGAAAAATGTCCGGCTCATGTGCCAGCAGGATAACAGGAGCCTTGTCGCTTACCTTTGCCAGCGTGCCGCGCAGATCGTCCAGTCCTTTGAACCTGCTGCGGCTCCAGGCCTTGCCCGGCCGCAGCGCAAGTTGGTCGGCAAGTCCGGCGACCCAGAAGCCATGCCCGTCTTTTTCCAGGCGCACCACATCGTTTTCCAGGACCGGTATGCCGGCGCTCTCGAGCGCCCGGCGCGCCACCGTCGGCCCCAACCCGGCCTTCTGCGCGGAAAGGTCCTCCCACCAGTCGTGATTGCCAAGGATTGACCACACCCCGAGTGGCGCCTTCAGGCCTGACAATGCCGGCGCCCATTCGGAGGAGCCCACCCAGTCCGTAACCAGGCGTGTGCCGGCTGCATAGTCGCCAAGCAGGACAATCAGATCCGGCTGCAGGCTGTTCGCCCGTTCGGCAAGCGACCTGATCCGCTCCGGCGTCATCCATGGCCGACAGGCATGAATATCGGCGAGAGCGACGACGCGAAGCCGCAATCCTGCAGGCCAGTTTGGCGGGGTCAGTGAATAGCGCTTTACATGTGTCAGCAGCATCGGCTCGAGGCCAACCGCATAAGCGCTGAGCGACACGGCAGATAGGAAGGAACCGCCGATGAGGCGCAGGAAGCCGCGTCTGGTGATCATCGCTCAACCCCGTCATTCGTGGAACCGACAGTCCCACAGCGAAGCGTTAGAGCCCGCAAATGCGCCGGCAAGCTGACCAGGATTAGGACATTTTGCGCAGGAATGGAGCCGCAAGGCCGCGCGGCTACTCTTCCTGGAACAGGCTGATCTGCTGCTGCGCCAGGTCCTTCGGCGCATCGAGGCCGAGATGCCGCCAGGCATTGGCGGTCAGCACGCGGCCGCGCGGCGTGCGCTGAATAAAACCCTGCTGGATCAGATAGGGCTCGATGATGTCCTCGATGGCGTCGCGCGGCTCGGAAAGCCCTGCCGCGATGGTCTCGATGCCGACCGGCCCGCCGCCAAAATTCCGAGCGATCATCGAGAGATAGCGGCGGTCGAGCGCGTCGAGGCCGAGCGCATCGACCTCAAGCCGCGTCAGCGCCTCGTCGGCAATCTGGCGGTCGACGTGACCGTCGCCGGCGACGGAGGCAAAATCGCGCACGCGGCGCAACAGCCGGCCGGCGATACGCGGCGTGCCGCGCGCGCGCCGCGCGATCTCCAGCGCGCCATCGTCACCGAGCGGCATGGCAAGGATGCGGGCGCCGCGGCGCACGATCTGCTCCAGTTCCTCGACCGAGTAGAAATTGAGGCGGACCGGAATGCCGAAGCGGTCGCGCAGCGGATTGGTCAAAAGGCCGAGCCGGGTGGTGGCAGCGACTAGGGTAAAGCGGGCAAGATCGATCTTGACCGAACGCGCCGCCGGCCCTTCGCCGATGATCAGGTCGAGCTGGAAATCCTCCATCGCCGGATAGAGTATTTCCTCGACCGCCGGGTTGAGCCGGTGGATCTCGTCGATGAACAGCACGTCGCGGTCTTCGAGATTGGTGAGCAGTGCTGCGAGATCGCCGGCCTTGGCGATGACCGGACCGGAGGTCGAGCGGAAATTGACGCCGAGCTCGCGTGCCATGATCTGCGCCAGCGTCGTCTTGCCGAGGCCGGGCGGGCCAACGAACAGCACATGGTCGAGCGCCTCGCTGCGGCCCTTGGCGGCCTCGATGAACACTTTGAGATTGGCCCGCACCGCCGCCTGGCCGACAAAATCGCCGAGCGTCTGCGGACGCAAGGTCTGCTCGGCGTCCTCGCCGCGCTTGTCGGGAGCAATGAGGCGTGGCGAAAGGCTCATCAGGCGCGCCCACTTCCATCGCGATCGCCGGCGGCGTGGCGACCGACGGCATCCCCTAGCGCGGCGTCGATTTCCTCCAGCGTGGCAGGCCCGCCGGGCGGATTGCCCAGAAATCCGGCAAGGTCGGCAAATCTAAGATTGCGCGGCGTTCCTATCAGAAGACCGTCCATGACCGTCCACGCAACCGTATCGCCCGCCTTGAGCGACAACGCGTCCCGGACTTTCTTTGGAATCGTAAGCTGCCCCCTGGAGGTCAAGCCCGCATATCTGCCCATGCTCTTGTTCCTAGTCGGAATTTATTTCTCGGGCAACGGTCTCACCGCGCCAGTTCCTTCAGCCCGAAGCGGATCAGCTTCGACGCATCCGCGTCCTCGCCGGCGCTTTTCAGCGCCGCCGCCACCGCATTGGCGGCGGTATCGCGCGAATAGCCGAGATTGACCAGCGCCGAGACGGCGTCGGTGATCGGCGCCGGCGCGACGCCTTCGCCAAGCTCCTGCTTCAGGCCGATGGTGCCGGAGGCAGCGCCTGCAAAGGCCGGCGCCTTGTTCTTCAGTTCGGTGACGATGCGCTCGGCCACCTTCTTGCCGACGCCGGGCGCGCGGCTGACCATGGCAATATCCCGCAATGCGATGGCATTGGCGAGATCGGCCGGCGCCAGCGTCGACAAAATGGCCAGCGCCACCTTGGCGCCAACGCCCTGCACATTGTTCATCAACAGCCGGAACCATTCACGCTCCAGCACCGACTGGAAACCGTACAGCCGCAGCATGTCTTCGCGGACATAGGTCTCGATAAACAGCACCACCGCCTCGCCGGGGGCCGGCAAGGCGGCCAGCGTGCGCGTCGAGCAGTGGGCGACATAGCCGACGCCGTGCACGTCGATGATGCAGAAATCCTCATCGATCTCGTCCACCGTGCCTTTTAGCTTGCCGATCATTTTAGCTTGCCGATCATGCCAAGATTTTCATGGATAAAGGGGCCTCATGGGTAGTTTTCCGGAGACATGATATCGAGACCCGGAAAATAGCTGCGGTAGCGCGCCGCGTCGCGCGTCAGCAGGCGATGTCCAGCGACAACCGCATGGGCTCCGATAAAGAAATCCGGCAGCGTTCGTTCGCGTAGACCGCCGGCGTGGCGATAGCGGCAATGCGTGACCCCGGCAAGGAATGCCGCTTCCCAAGGCAGGAGTTCGCGTTCCACCTTGAGCGTCTCGACTGCTTTACGAAGGGCCGCCTCCGTCGCTATCAGCGGCGCCAGTTCGGACCAGACGATTGTGTTGATAACGAGTGCGCCTTCGCGCCGGCATGCGGTGATCGCCGACGCCGACCACTTCGTCTCCCGTCCGGCCGGACCCCAAACGTCGATCAGGACATTCGTGTCAATCAATGTCGAGATCTTCACGTGGACCCCTCAGCCACTCCATATACTCGTCCGTCGTCATCCCTCCCAGATCCAACGTACCGGCCATTTGATCGAGCAAGTGGCTGAATTTGCGAGAGGCCTCTTCTTCGGAAATGTTTTCGTTGACCGCAACAACACGGACGCCGTCCTCGGTCGGCAAGAACTCCACCTCCGAGCCTGGGCCAATGCCCAGGCGATCCCGTATCTCTTTCGGGATCGTCACCTGTCCTTTGGTTGTCACCCGCATGGTAATACCTCACAGGTATTACTTACGGCCTCTCCGAGAACAAGTCAAGAACAAGATTATCCCGTCAACGCCGCCAACCTGTAGACAACGCTCTGCCGGTGATGCGCGTGGCAGATGGCAATGGCCAGCGCGTCGGCGGCATCGTCGGTGTCGAACGTCGCCTTCGGCATCAGCACCTTGACCATCAAATGGATCTGCTTCTTGTCGCCATGGCCGACGCCGATCACCGCCTTCTTGACGGCGTTGGGCGCATATTCGGCAACGACCAGGCCGGCCAGCGCCGGCACCAGCATGGCGATGCCGCGCGCCTGGCCGAGCTTCAGGGTCGCGGCCGCATCCTTGTTGACGAATGTCTGCTCAACCGCCGCCTCGTGCGGCATGGCGGCGTGCAGGATCTCGGCAAGCCCGTCATGCAACTGGCAAAGCCGTGTCGCCAGCGCCGCCTTGTCGTCTGAACGCACGGTGCCGGAGGCGACGAAGCGCAGCGAGTTGCCGAGGCTTTCGACGATGCCCCAGCCGGTGCGCCTCAGCCCCGGATCGATGCCGATGATGCGAATCGTTTCCCCCATCCGCCAAGTCTACCCGTGGCGGACAGCGATGCCAGCGAAATGTGAACAAACCAGAAACAGGTTCTGCTGCGTCCCACAGGCTGTTTGAGAATTCGTTCTGACGAGACAGACGGCGTGGTTTGCGAGAACCGAAGCGGAGCGGACATTTGGGTCCGTGAGCCGCGCGTAGATCCCCTCGCTTCAATTCCGATGTCGTAGCGCATCGACGATGACCTTGAACGCGGGAAGATTTTGACGACGGCTCGGATAGTAGAGGAAATAGCCTTCAAAAAGCGGCGACCAATCGTCCAGAAGCTGAACCAGCTTGCCACGTGCGATGTGCTGCTCGACGATGTTCTCCGGGACGTAGGCGATGCCGTATCCACTGGCCGCCGCGCGGACGGTCTGGCCAGGCAGGCCAGATGCTTATCATCACGAGCGGTCAGGGCTGGGTGCAGGAAGAGGGCAGAACCGGCAAGCGCCGAGCAGCTGACGCGCTCGGCCGAAGTGTCTGGCACCTGGTCGGTGATCGGTCGGGTTTCAGCCAATTTCCTCCTCCCGCTCCACTTTGTGGCAATACCGGCAAGACGATCAAATTTGAGCTTTCGCATTCATGCTTTGTCGAGCGTATCTCTTAGAGTCGCCTAAACCTTCTGCGCCGTAAGTTGTAACCCTGCTGAATCGCCGCCAGCGCCGATGACGACGAAATAGGAGAACGCAATGCCTCGCAATCACGTTGAACGTCTTGAAGAGTTCAGGGAAATCCTGGTCGCGACTCGACGCGAAGGAGTCCGTAACGTGCACCATACCCGCGACGCAATGCGGGCAAGCGGCTTTCAGATCGGGGACAGCGACGGCTCCAGCTACGGAGCCAAGCTAAAGGAGCTCCAAGAGGAAATCGAGGCAGTCGATCGCGCCCTCGAAGACGAGAAACGGCTGGCCTTGGCCCTTGAAAGTGCGGCTCAACCTCGCCGACCAATCAAGCCGAGAATCGTAAAGGGAACATAGAGCCGGCGACGGCCCTTGCTGCCCGTCGCGTGGATATGCCTGCGACATCGTGTCGGGCTCGTCGCCGCCGTGCTACAGAGCCGTGAACGTCATCCGTTGCCATCAAACGGGGCGGCCGAAGCCGCCCTGTGTCGATGTCGAATTTCGTTGTGTCCATCGTTGTCGATGCCGTCGCGACCGTCGCCAACGGCGTTCTTCAGGTATCCGATCTGAAACGGATCGCGGTTGATGCGATCGTGCGATCGCGTCATTTCCGCAAGATCTTCTCCATCGCCTTGCCCCTGGCAAGCTCGTCGATCAGCTTGTCGAGGTAGCGGATTTCCTTCATCAGCGGGTCTTCGATGTCTTCCACCCGGACACCGCAGATCACCCCCGTGATCAAATTCCGAGAAGGATTCAGTTGAGGCGCCTGATCAAAGAAATCCTTCAGGCTGGTTTTCTTCCTCAGCTGGGCGTCCAGCCGCTTCTGGGTGTAGCCCGTCAGCCAGCGGATGATCTCATCAACCTCGGCTTTGGTGCGTCCTTTCTTTTCCGCCTTGGCGACATAGTGCGGATAGACGCTGGCAAAGCTCATGGAATAGATTCGATGCTCGGTCATTGCACCCCCTTATGCGGGCTGGACCAGAGGTTTGAAACAGCGCCGCAGATGTTCGATGCTGTCCGCGTCAATTCTACCCGTGCTCGTCGCCTCGGCAATGCTTTGATCGCGTCGATCGCATCCTGCGACGAGTGGATCCGGACGTCGTTATTGATCTTGCCTTCAACGGATGACCGGTCGCGCTACTCGGGCACAGGTTTGGCTATCCTACCGGGCAATGCAAGATCTAGTGCCTGTCTAGCCTGCCACTGGGCAGTATGGGGACTAGTGAGCGCGTAAATGGCGCGTTTGCGCAATTATGCTCGAAACCAGCCCGGCGGCTTGCGGCCCCATTTCGGCCCAAACACGATTTGAGGATTGGCCCACAAAAGGACGCTCCTGGCGTTTAGCGGAGAATTATCGAGCAGTCTCTCAGCCGCGGGCGAAAGCCGTGTTGAGCAGCGTGATCTGGTCGGAAACCGGATTGATGCGGCGGCCGGATGGAGCGGCCTCGGCCACGGCGCCGCCGTAGATTTCCTCGTCCATGCGACGCACCAGCGCCTGCAGGCGCAGCGAGCGGTCGATGAGGTCAAGAAAATCCTTGGGCAACTCGACCCAGCCTGCGGCATCGTTGTTGGCGGAAGCGGTATCGAGACGCACCTTGGATTTTTCGGAAGCAACCTGATCGCGAGTCATCTCGCCGGAATTCGCGGCGCGCTGCAGAAGCAGCCATGAGGCGACCTGCATCAGCCTCGTGGTCAGTCGCATCGACTCGGCCGCATAGAGCGTCGCCGCCAGCCTGGACAGTTTCTTCGCCTCGGCCCGGCCCTTGCCGTCCAGATATTCGGCCGCCTGCTCGACCAGGCCCATGCCTTCCTGGTAGAGCGGCTTGAAAGATTGGGAGAAAACCCGGCGCTCCGCCAGCTTGATGGTTTTCGCGCTTCCCATCGAAGGATCGTTCATCGATACGCCCTGCACTTGCCTTACAGCCGGCCGAATCGGCGTCATCGCCGTCACGCCTGCACCCTATATGACCGAGGCTTGAAAATGCGCTTCGCCGCCGGTGAAGGCAAGCACATGTTTAACAAACGGTTAACGGCGGCGCAGCGGCACGGGCGACCGGCAATCCGGATTGCCGAAAAAAAAGAGCCGCGGATAAGGCGGCTCTCAGGAGTTTAACAGGGAGGCGTCAAACAAAGTGGCTCCAACCACTCGGTAAGAATCCAGATCACTGGATGCGCATAGTAAACGCCCGTAAAGCTTAATGAAGCCTTAACAGCGTGGATATTTTTTGAACAAGCGTCGCCCCCCTGTGCCGTAACAGCACAATAACTCCAGGCTTTTTGGGGGCCTAGACCTTTGCACTCAGGCCTTTTGCGTCTCAGCATGCCGCTCTGCCTTCCACACCACCGGCAGCGCGATATAAGCAAACAGCAGCAGCCCCGCGTAAAAGCCCATCGAGGATGTTGCCACCAGCGGCTCGATCGCCGGGTTGCCGGCAAGCATGATGTAAAGGCCGATCAACAGGCCGGTGCCACTGATTGCCGTCAACCAGAAATGCACGGTGGCAAGCGTCTTTTCCGCGACTGCCGGAAACAGATGGTAGAAGAAGGCGAACACCGCCGACATCAGCCATCCGGCCACCATGATGTGGGCGTGGGTTGGCATCTGCGCATGATCTTTGCTGATCGCCATCTGCAGGCCGAGCGCCATTCCGACCAGTGCGTAGACAACGGCCAGCGTGAAGAAGTTTCGTGCTACCTTTTGCATTGTGTGCCCCGATTTGCCTTTTCCCGTCATGGGAATGGGTTGAGATCAGGCGGTCGCCCCGCCACCGGTCCCCGGCATCGGCGCATTAGCATCGGCAATGTTTCTGGACGATGTCGCATCGCGCCCGACCCTTCCCCGGCGCTGCCACAATAGCCGAAAACGGCGGGACGCGCTTGCGCAATCCTCGAGCGGTTCCCTTCCGGCCGTGTCTCACAGGACGCCGAGCAAAGCCGTCTCCCGCGCACCATCGTTCCGAAACAACGCTGCTGACGGCTCGGCTGCCGGCGGCTTCCAACCGGCTGGCAATCTAGAAAAGGCCGGCGGTCCCGTCCCACAGGAGCTTGACCGCGACGACCGCTACGGTCGCATAGGTGAAGGGGTAGAACAGTTCCGGTCGCATCCGCCGCACCAGCCAGGCGCCGGCGATGGTCGAGAGCGGCGCCAGCGGCACCAGAACCGCCGATGCGATCAGGTTGGTGGTGTCGAACTGTCCGAGCGCAAAATAGGGGATGAGCTTCAACGCGTTGGTGGCAGCAAAGAAGATTGCGGCGGTGCCCGACAGCACTTTCGGATCGAGCCGGATCGGCAGCGCATAGACCTGAAACGGCGGGCCGCCGACATGGGCGACGAAGCTGGTGAAGCCGGCGACCGTCCCCCAGAAGGCGGCAGCCGCGCGGTTGGGCTCGGCTGAGTGGCGCGCACCGTGCCGCATTTGTAGATAGACCCAGCGAAGCACGAAGATGATTGCCACGGCGCCGACGATCAGCCGCACCATTTCCACTGTCACCAGCGCCGCGGTCAGCCAGCCGAGGCCGATGCCGATCACCGCGCCCGGCATCATGTCCGCAAGCATCTTGCGGTCGTAGACACCCCGCCATGTCCAAACCGAGACGATGTCCATCAGGCACAGTATGGGCAGCAGGATGGCGGCTGCCTGCACCGGCGGCATGGCCAGCGCCATCAGCGGCACGCCGACGAATCCGACCGCACCGCCAAAGCCGCCCTTGGACAGACCGACCAGGATGACGGCTGGAATGGCGGCGGCATAGAACCACGGATCGAGAAGCAGGCCTGACATCGGCGGGGAGCAGTTGGAGGGAAAGCGTGCAGACGCTGGAATAGCCGATAAACCTTCGCGCCGCGACTGCAAATGCGCACACGACGCTGTGGTCGTTCGCGCTGAGGTCTGTCACGGTTTTGAGGAGGCAGTTGCGCCGAGTGGCGGCGGGCGCCTGCGGATCGGCTGCGCCTTGATGATGGCTGTGCTCGTTTCGGCCTTGTCGGCGATACGGTCGAGAAGCTTGTCGAGGTCGCCGATCGAGCGCACGAACAGCCGGGCAACAAAGCAGTCGTCGCCCGTCACCTTGTCGCATTCGCCAAATTCCGGAATCTCCTCGATCAGCTTCTGGACAATATGCAGCTTGCCCGGCAAGGGCCGGATGCGAACGATCGCCTGCAAAGTGTAGCCGAGCGCTTGGGGATCGATTTCGACGGTGAAGGCCCTGATAACGCCACGATCCTCCAGCCGACGCAGGCGTTCCGCGACACTCGGCGATGACAGTCCAACCTGCTGGGCCAGTTCCTTCAATGAGGTTCGCGAATCCTTGATCAGACTTTCGAGAAGGCGTCGGTCCAGATCGTCCAGCATTTGACATTTCCAAGGAAAAGGCCATCTTCACCTTATTTAATTAGGCATAACGGGCATATCACCCGGCGCAAATTATTGAAAGCGCTGATGTGGCATGGGATTATCAACCATCAGCGTTTCGAGAGGCAGTATTCATGGACAGCACGGTGCGTGGCACGGTCGAAATGACGGCCGCAATGGTGATCCTCGGAACGATCGGATGGTTCGTCGTCATGTCGGGCGAGCCCATCATGAACGTCGTCTTCTGGCGCTGCGCCTTCGGCGCTATAACGCTGCTGATCATCTGCGCTGCCCTGGGGCTGCTGCGCGGTACGCTGTCACTGCGCATCGTGGCGATTGCGGCCCTTGGCGGCGCGGCCATCGTCATCAACTGGCTGCTGCTGTTCAGCTCGTTTTCCCGCGCCTCGATCTCGATCGCCACGGCTGTTTACAACACGCAGCCCTTCATGCTGGTTGGCTTTGGCGCGCTCTTCTTCCCAGAGCGGCTGACCCTGACAAAGCTGGCCTGGCTTGGCATCGCCTTCGCCGGCATGCTGCTGATCGTGCAAGGCTCGCCTGATGCCGGCTCCGATGCAGGCCCCAATACAGGTAATGTCGGCACGGATTATTTTATCGGCATCGCGATGGCGCTGGGTGCGGCTTTCTTCTGGGCCGTCGCCGCCATCGTCACCAAGAAGCTCAAAGGCACGTCGCCGCACCTGATCGCCCTCATCCAGGTCTGCGTCGGCGTCGTCATCCTGGCACCCTTCGCCAACCTTTCCCACCTTCCCGCCGACGTGTGGAGCTGGAGCATGCTGGCGACGCTTGGCGTCGTCCATACCGGCCTGATGTACATCCTGATGTACGGCGCCATTCAGAAACTGCCAACCTATCTGCAGGGGTCGCTGTCCTTCATCTACCCTGTGGTCGCGATCCTGGTCGATGTCGTCGCCTTCGGCCACCGGCTGCATCCGGCCCAGATGGTCGGCGGCGCCGCCATCCTGATCGCTGCCGCCGGCATGAATCTTGGCTGGACGCTGTGGAAATCGAAGACCCCAGCCGAGAGCACCCAGCCAATCAAGTGAGGCAACAACGTCGCCGTGCGACAATCATGCGCCAACGGTCCTGGCCGCCCGCCTGTTCAAGGCCGGCACTTTGCTCTATGCCGCAATGCAACCATCTTCGCCCGGCATAGGCGAAAACCGGGGTCAAAAACCAATGAACGACGCAACGCCTCCAAATCGCTGCCGCATCGTGCTGATCGCGCCGCCCGGCATGCCGGCTGAGCACATCGGCGCGGCGTTCGAGGGCGGCGACGTCGCCTCGCTGATCCTGCCCGAAAACGACATGGACGAAGCCTCCTTCCAGGCCTTCGCCGAACAGATCGTGCCGGCGGCGCAAGCGGCAGGCATCGCTGTCATCATTGCCGGCGACACCCGCATCGCCGGCCGCGTCCAGGCCGATGGCCTTCATGTCGAGGCCGGCAAGGCCGAACTCGCCGAGACGATCGAGCGTTTCCAGGAAAAAATGATGGTCGGCACCGGCGGCGCCAAGACTCGCGACGATGCGCTGGAACTCGGCGAACTCAGGCCCGACTACATCTTCTTCGGCCGCTTCGGCTACGACAACAAGCCGGAGCCGCACCCACGCAACCTGTCGCTGGGGCAATGGTGGGCGGATGTGATCCAGATCCCTTGCATCGTCATGGCCGGGTCCGACATCACTTCGGTGGAAGCGGTGGCTGCCACCGGCGCCGAATTCGTGGCGCTGTCCAGCGCCGTCTTTGCCGAGGGCATCGACCCAAAGATGGCAGTCGCCAGCGCCAACGCGCTGCTCGACGAAACCGCGCCGCGTTTCGAGGACTGACGTGCCCGCGCCGACAATCCTTTTTGGTGCTTTGCTTGCGCAGCTCACGGTGCAGGTCGCCGTGGCGGAAACCGTCCCATTGCCGCAACCGAAGCCCGACACCGCTGCAAGCACGGACAAGCCGATCGCCACGCCGCTGCCGCAGCCCGCCACCACGGCGCCGCTGCCGTCGGCCGACGCCATTAATCCCGACCGCTTCGGTGCAAAGCCGTCGGATTCTGCCTATGGCGCCTTCCAGCGCGGCCTTTACAAGACGGCCTACAACCTCGCTCTGGTTCGCGCCCAGAACGGCGATCCGGCGGCGCAGACGTTGATCGCCGAGATATTGTCGCGCGGCCTTGGCGTGCCGGTCGACGCGGCGGAGGCGGCCAAGTGGTACGCGCTTGCCGCCGAGCAGGGGATACCGGAATCGCAGTTCCAATATGCGCTGATGCTGCTCGACGGCCGCTACGTCAAGAAGGACGAGAAAGGGGCTTACGCGCTGATGCAGGCCGCCGCCGAGGCCGGCAACCGTCTGGCGCAGTTCAATTTCGCGCAGCTGCTGGTGCGGCAGGACCCCGGCGATGCCGGCATCGCAAAGGCCGTGTCCTATTATCAGCGCGCCGCCGCGACCGGCCTTGCCGACGCGCAATATGCGTTGGCGCAGGTCTATGCCAATGGCGTCGGCGGCAAGCTGCGCGACGATGCCCAGGCGCGCGGCCTGCTGGCGCAGGCAGCAAGGCAGAACTACGATACGGCGCAGATCGATCTCGCTGCCTGGATGATCGAGGGACGCGGTGGCGCCCGCGACCTGAAGTCCGGCTTCGGCTGGATGAAACAGGCCGCCGAGGGCGGCAATGTCGCCGCCCAGAACCGCCTCGCCAAGCTTTACATGGCCGGCATCGGCACCGATCCGGATCCGATCCTTGCCGGCGCCTGGTACGTCGTCGCACGGCGCGCCGGGCTGATCGATCCGGAGATGGACGATTTTCTGCAGGGCCTGACCGACGACCAGACCAAGCGGTTGCTGCAGAAGGCCAACCGCCTGCCGTAAAGCGTCGCGGACAGTGAATATCGGGCAGCGGATGCTGACGAGGGAATGGCTCCGCCCCCCCCACTCCTCTCATGCCACCCCTTGCCCGCTCCCCCTGCTGTCCACTCCCCCTCTTGCCCAATCGCTTGCCTCTCCTGGCGATTTGTGGTCTTGGAGGCGCCAAATCGCTTTCGTCGCGAAAATCTCATTCCGGATCACATCATCATGGCCAAGATCAATGGCAACGAAATCCGTCCCGGCAACGTCATCGAGCACGATGGCGGCTTGTGGGTGGCGGTCAGAACCAACGCTGTCAAACCAGGCAAGGGCGGCGCCTATAATCAGGTCGAGTTGAAGAACCTGATCAACGGCACCAAGCTCAATGAGCGTTTCCGCTCGGCCGAGACAGTCGAGCAGATCCGACTGGAGATGAAGGATTTCTCCTTCCTCTACGAACAGGGCGAAGCGCTGGTGTTCATGGACACCGAAAGCTACGAGCAGCTTGAATTGCAAAAGGATTTCGTCGGCGATCGCGCTGCCTTCCTGCAGGACGGCATGATGGTGACGGTCCAGCTCTATGACGAAAGGCCGATCGGCATTTCGCTGCCCGACCAGGTGACGCTGACGATCACCGAGGCCGACCCGGTGGTGAAGGGCCAGACCGCCGCCTCGTCCTATAAGCCGGCGATGCTGGAAAACGGCATTCGCGTGCTGGTGCCGCCTTTCATCGGCTCGGGCGAGCGTATCATCGTCGACACCAACGAAATCACTTATGTGCGCCGCGCCGACTAAGGCATGATCCCAAAAAGTTGCAGACTTTTTGGACAAGATCATGTTCTCAAAGCAAATAGCATCATCCCAAAAAGTTGCAGACTTTTTGGATAAGATCATGCCTCAAGGCAAATAGGCGCAGCGGCAGGAAGAAGAGCAATGGCGCGTTCCGCGATCCTCAATGTCATGGTCCAGGCCGCTATGAAGGCCGGCCGCTCGCTGTCGCGGGATTTCGGCGAAGTGCAGAACCTGCAGGTCTCGATGAAGGGGCCGGGCGACTATGTCAGCCAGGCCGACCGCAAGGCAGAAGAAATCCTCTTCACCGAGCTGTCGAAGGCGCGGCCGGGCTATGCCTTCCTGATGGAGGAGCGCGGCCTGATCGAAGGCGACGACAGCCAGCACCGCTGGATCGTCGACCCGCTCGACGGCACCACCAATTTCCTGCACGGCATTCCGCTCTTCGCCATCTCGATCGCGCTGGAGCGCCAGGGCCAGATCGTCGCCGGTGTCGTCTACAATCCGGCGATGGACGAACTCTACACCGCCGAGCGCGGCGGCGGCGCGTTCATGAACGACCGCCGGCTGCGGGTTGCCGGCCGCACCAAACTGATCGACACGGTGATCGGCTGCGGCGTGCCGCATCTCGGCCGCGGCCAGCATGGCAATTTCCTGATCGAGCTGCGCAACGTGATGGCCGAAGTTTCAGGCGTGCGCCGCCTCGGCTCCGCCTCGCTCGATCTCGCCTACGTCGCTGCCGGCCGCATGGACGGGTTCTGGGAAACCGGCCTGTCGGCCTGGGACGTCGCCGCCGGCATCCTGCTGATCCGCGAGGCGGGCGGCTTCATCTCCGACTTCGCCGGCGGGCAGAACATGCTGGATGGCGGCTCGATCGTCGCCGGCAACGAGACCATCCAGCGTGCGCTGTTGAAGACCGTCAGGAAGCCGGTGACGCCGCGCTAGACCATGATCCCGAAAAAGCATGAACCCGGACTTGGCGCGCTGAACCGCCGCAGTCGCAAAACCGCAACGAAAGCTTGAAATGCTGTCCGGCATCCGCCCAAATAGGCGGTTGCAGGATCCTTCATGACGCATTTCGGCCCGAAACCCCAGATCGAAATCCCGTTCATGGGGCGCTGGCACTATTCGCGCTCCGAAATGATCGCCGACGGCATCGTCCACGCGGTAGGCATCGTGCTCGCCATTGCTGCTGGCTCGACACTGCTGGCGCTGGCTGCCTTCCATACCGGTCCGGGCGAATATATCGCCGCCGCTTTCTACGTGATTTCGCTGCTCACCGTGCTGTCGGTGTCGTTGGCCTACAATCTGTGGCCGGTGTCGTCGCCAGCCAAGTGGATATTGCGGCGCTTCGACCATGCCGCGATCTATCTGCTGATCGCCGCGACCTACACGCCTTTCCTCGCCCAGCTCGACGGCTCGCCGCTGGCCGTCTCGATGATCGTCCTGGTCTGGGTCGCGGCAGCGATCGGTATCGCCATCAAAGTGCTTCTTCCCGGCCGCTTCGACCGGCTGGCGATCGTCTTCTATCTCGCCATCGGCTGGAGCGGCGTCGTTCTTGTCGAGCCGCTCGTCCAGACATTGCCGGCGACATCGATCGCGCTGATCGTTGCCGGCGGCATCGTCTATTCCTGCGGCGTCATCTTCTTCGCCTGGAAAGGCCTGCGCTTCCACAATGCGCTGTGGCACGGCTTTGTCGTCACCGGCGCCGGTTTGCATCTTGCTGCCATGGTCGACTGCCTGATCATCAAGCGGCTCTAACGCAATGGTCCGCTTGGCAATATTGCCAAGCGCCATTCAATTTGGTCACAATTGCGTTTAGAGTCGCCGTCAAACGTGAATTGGCGGCGGCGGCATCGGAAACGGGGCACGGATGGCTTTTTTCAAATCCTTCGGCATGGGCAGGCGCTCCGACGTGCTGATGTACGATCCGCACAAATTGTCGAGCCCGCAGGTCTTTCTCCTGACCATGGTCATCTTCCTGATGATCGTCGCTTTCATCGCCGCCATCCTGACCCGGCAGATCTCGACAGCCTTTGCCACCAATCCCGGGCTCAACGGCCTGATCGTCGGCGTGCTTGCGGTCGGCATCCTGCTGGCCTTCGCGCAGGTCGGCCGGCTGTTTCGCGAAGTGCGCTGGGTCAACTCTTTTCGGGCCGGCTCCGAAACCACCGAACCGGTGCTGCTGGCGCCGATGAAGGCGATGATCGGCCGCTCGCCGACGATCGCCTTCTCGACCAGCTCGATGCGCACCATGCTCGATTCGATCGCCACCCGCCTCGACGAAAGCCGCGACACCTCGCGCTATCTTGTCGGGCTCCTGGTGTTCCTCGGCCTGCTTGGCACCTTCTGGGGCCTGCTCAACACGATCGGCTCGATCCGCGAAACCATCGGCTCGCTCGATCCCGGCACCGGTGATGCCGCCGCCGTGCTCGAATCGCTGAAGGCCGGGCTTGCCGCGCCGCTGGCCGGCATGGGCACCGCCTTCTCGTCCTCGCTGTTCGGCCTGTCCGGTTCCCTGGTGCTCGGCTTCCTCGACCTGCAGGCTGGCCGCGCCCAGACACGCTTCTACACCGAGCTCGAAAACTGGCTGTCCTCGGTCACCGACCTGTCCTCCGACATCGTCGTCGCCGAACCGCCCAGGGTCGAGTCCTCCGACGAGATCCGCGTCCTGTCGGAAAGACTGCGCAGCATGCAGGAGAGCGGCGGTGGCGCCAATCCGCGTGTCGCCACCGCCATGGCCAACCTTGCCGACGGCATTTCGGGTCTGGTCAAGAACATGCGCTCGGAGCAGCAGATCATGCGCGACTGGGTCGAGGCCCAGTCGGACGAGCAGAAGGCGATGCGCAACACTCTGGAGAAGATCGCCGACGCCTTGAAGAAGACTGGAGTCCATTAGCATGGCTCTCGCCAGGAGCCGGCGTGCCGATCGCCGTATCGATTACTGGCCGGGCTTCGTCGACGCGCTGTCGACGTTGCTGCTCGCGATCATGTTCCTGCTTACCGTCTTCGTGCTGGCGCAGTTCCTGCTCGGCCGCGAAATCTCCGGCAAGGACACGGTGCTCAACCGCCTCAATTCGCAGATCAACGAACTGACCCAGCTTCTGGCGCTGGAGCGTTCGACAACGCAGGACAAGGAAGATTCGCTCGCCAATTTGCAGGCGTCGCTGTCGGCGTCGGAGGCGGAAAAGAGCCGGCTCGAGCAATTGCTGGCGCAGGGCGCCGGTGCCGGCGACGCCGCCAACCAGCGGGCCACGGCGCTGTCGGGCGAACTCGACAACCAGCGCCAGATCAGCCAGCAGGCGCTGAGCCAGGTTGAAATCCTCAACCAGCAGATCTCGGCGCTGCGCAGACAGATCGGAGCGCTCGAAGAAGCGCTCAACGTGTCGGAAGCGCGCGATCGCGAGTCCAACACCAAGATCGCCGATCTCGGCCGCCGCCTGAACGTCGCGTTGGCGCAACGTGTGCAGGAACTGAACCGCTACCGGTCCGACTTCTTCGGGCGCCTGCGCGAAATCCTCGCCGACCGCGAGAACATCCGCATCGTCGGCGACCGCTTCGTCTTCCAGTCGGAAGTGCTTTTCCCGACAGGCTCCGAAGTGATCAACGATGCCGGCAAGGACGAGATGAAGAAGCTCGCCGACGCCATCATCGACCTACAGAAGGAGATCCCGCCGGAGATCAACTGGGTGCTGCGCGTCGACGGCCACACCGACGACAAGCCGCTGTCGGGCACCGGCCGCTACCGCGACAATTGGGAATTGTCGACGGCGCGCTCGACCTCGGTGGTGAAGTTCCTGATCGAGAACGGCGTGCCGGCCAACCGCCTGGTTGCCGCTGGCTTCGGCGAATTCCAGCCGCTCGACCCCGCCGACACCGAAGACGCGCGCAACAAGAACCGCCGCATCGAGCTGAAACTGACCGAGCGCTGATCGCCCCGACTCCAGGCGGCGCCGCATTTAGGGCGGCAATGCGGGCAAGCAAGGCCTGAAAAGATTACCTTTTTTTGATTACGCTTTGCCGAGGATCGCTCCTAGCTATGTCACGGGGCCGAGAACCGCTGGCGGTGGAGCCGTCCATTGCGACCCGACGGAACCGACGGCCCACGGCCGGAAGGTGGCCCTCCCAATCGCCGCCTCCCCTGTAAAAGGAGACGCAACATGCGCTCTTTCACTCCCAAGACCCTCAGGGCTGCAACGCTCGCCGCACTTCTCGTCACCGTTCCGTTTGCTGGCGCCGACGCCGGCCCGCATGAGGCATCTTTGATCAACCAGATAGAGAGCGTGGATACCGGTATCCGAGGCGCCATGCAGGCGAACAGCATCAAGCTGGACGAAGCGCGTGGCTTGCGCACGCAGGTCGCTCGACTTGATCGGGCCGCGCAGAGGGTCGCGCGAGATGGAACGATGCCGGCCACGCAATATCATCAATTGCTGGCTGAGCTCGATCATGTCAGCCAAAGGCTGCGCGCTGCCACCGGCAGTGCCTTCCTCATCGGCAGCGGTGGCGATGGCGGGTACTATCCGAACGGCTACGGCCCAAACTATCCAAAAGGCTGAAATCATCCATTACAGCGCCGCACTTTGATTTTGCGCATGATCTGTTGATTTTGTGCAAGATCCGTTCCGCACCGAAGCCCCAGGCAGGGAGCGTTTCCAAAAATCGAGTCCGATTTCGGGGTTATGCGCCCAGCCAAACTGCGACCAGAGCAACTGCAGCCGGCACGGTCTGGATGTAGAGGATTTTCCTGCCGACCGTTGCCGCGCCGTAGAGGCCGGCGATGGCGACGCAGAGCAGGAAAAACACCTTGATCTGGAAACCAGCCGCGCCGAGGCAAAGCCCCCAGGTCAGCCCGGCTGCGAGAAAGCCGTTGTAAAGTCCCTGGTTGGCCGCAAGCACTTTCGATGCGCTGGCGAATTCCGGCGTCAGTTTGAATGCCTTGTGGCCGCGCGGCGTGTCCCACAGCACCATCTCCAGATAGACGATGTAAAGGTGGATCAGCGCCACCAACCCGACCAGCACATTGGCGATCATGCTTCGTCTCCCCGATGCGACGCGCCGCCGCCTCGCGACATTGATCACGCACGCCACCGCTCCCGCAAGACCCATTGCAGCGTGCATCCTGGCCAGCAACCAATGTGCCCATCGCGAACCGCCTTTCAGGGTTGCCAATATCAGCGCATTGGTATCTTTTCCCGCCGTTCAAATTCAGCGGAAGCCACCATGTCCTTTCAAAAACTCGACGACCTCGGCCACAAGCTTGAAGCACTGGAGCATGCGCTCGCCATTCTCGGCGCCGACGAGGCTACCCACATGGCCGTCGGCGGCGGCGAAAAGCGCGCCGAGGCGATGTCGGCGCTGGCCGGCATGCATCACGCCAGAGCGACAGCGCCGGAGATCGCCGACTGGATCGCAGCGGCCGAACAGGAAACGCTGAACGAAGAACAGCAGGCAGCGGTCAAGGAATTCCGGCGGCAATACACCAACCTGACCTGTCTGCCGGTCGAATTCGTCGAGCGCCAAACCACCGCCCGGATGCGCTCCGAGCAGTTGTGGCGCGACTTGCGTGCAAAGAACGACTGGGCCAGGTTCCTGCCGGCGCTCGAAGGCGTCGTTGCGCTGGTGCGCGAGGAAGCAGCCCTTCGCGCCGACGTGCTCGGCCTTGATCCCTACGACGCGCTGATGGAGCAGTACGATCCCGGCAACCGCGCCGCCGACATTACGCCGGTCTTCGCCGAGTTGAAGACCTTTCTCAGGGATTTCGTGCCGGAGGCACTGGCGGTGCAGGAAAAGCGGCTGGCGAAACATCCGCTGAAGCCGCTTTCGGGCAGCTATGCGATCGAAAAGCAGCGCGAGCTTGGCCTCGCCATGATGGCGGCGGTCGGCTTCGATCTCACCCACGGCTCGCTGTCGGTATCGCATCATCCGTTCTGCGGCGGCGTGCCGAGCGACGTGCGCATCACCACCCGCTACAAGACCTCCGATTTCCTGTCGGCGCTGATGGGCGTGCTGCACGAGACCGGGCACGCGCTTTACGAACAGAACCTGCCGCAGGCGTGGGCGCACTGGCCGCTCGGCAAGGCGCGCGGCATGGCTGTGCATGAAAGCCAGAGCCTGTTCGTCGAGAAGCAGATCGGCCGCAACCCCGAATTCTGGCGCTGGGCGCTGCCGGTGGTCGAAAAGCACCTCGGCGAGACCTGGTCGATCGAAGACATCCTGCCGCATGTGCACCGGGTCGAGCGCGGGCTGATCCGCGTCGACGCCGACGAGGTGACCTATCCGCTGCACGTCATCCTGCGCTACGAACTGGAGCAGGAGCTTGTCTCGGGGCGGCTGGAGGCCGCCGACCTGCCCGAGGCCTGGGACGCCAGGATGCGCGACTATCTCGGCCTGTCGACCATCGACAACCCGGCCGACGGGCCGATGCAGGACGTGCACTGGCCGGGTGCTGCCTTCGGCTATTTCCCGTCTTATACACTGGGCGCGATGATGGCGGCGCAGCAATGGGCCGCCCTGACCAGAGACCATCCCTCCGCCGACGAAGACCTCGCCAAGGGAAATTTCGCGGCGATCAACGACTGGCGCCGGCAAAAGATCTGGTCGCAAGGCTCACGCTGGTCGACGCCCGACCTGCTCGAGAGCGCCACCGGCGAGAAGCTCAACGCCACGCATTTCACCGAGCATTTGCGCAAGCGCTATGGGGAGGTGCTGAAGGGCGCCTGAAATACCATTAAGCGCATCGAACGCCGCGGCACTTTCGTCACCGCCGACCAGCGCCATTTTGCAAAGACGAAGCCGTTTGGCAGCGTCGTCCTACTACTCCGCGGCGCCCCTGAAAGCGTTCGCCCCGGTTTCGAACTGCAGCTTGGCCAGCCGCGCATAGATGCCGCCCTTGCCAACGAGGCTCTGGTGGGTGCCTTCCTCGACGATGCAGCCGCCATCCATGACCAGGATCCGGTCCGCCTTCAGCACCGTCGCCAGCCGGTGGGCGATGACGATCGTGGTGCGGTCCTGCATCAGCCGCTCCAGCGCCGTCTGCACCAGCGTCTCGCTTTCGGCGTCCAGTGCCGAGGTTGCCTCGTCGAGCAGCAGGATCGGCGCATCGCGCAGTATCGCGCGGGCAATCGCCACGCGCTGGCGCTGGCCGCCTGACAAGGTCACGCCGCGCTCGCCGACCTGGCTGTCATAGCCTTTCTCGAGTTTCAGGATGAACTCGTCGGCAAGCGCATCCCTGGCCGCCGCCTCGATCTCGGCCTGGCTGGCGTCCGGACGGCCGAAGCCGATATTGTCGCGCGCGCTGGCCGCGAAGATGGTGACGTCCTGCGGCACGATGGCGATTCGCTCTCGGATGGCGACGGGGTCGGCCTCGCGCACATTGACGCCGTCGATCATGATCTTGCCGGTCTCGGGGTCGTAGAATCGCAAAAGCAGCGAAAAGACGGTGCTCTTGCCAGCACCCGACGGGCCGACGATCGCCACCGTCTCGCCGGGCTTGACCTGGAAACTCAGGCCGTGGACGGCAGCGCGGTCGGGCCCGGCCGGATAGGAGAAGGACACGTCGTCGAAACTGATTGCGCCTCTGGCCGTCGCCGGCAGCAGTTTCGGATGCGCGGGAGCCTGGATCGCGGGCTTCTCGGCCAGGATCTCGGTCAGCCGTTCGGCAGCACCCGCCGCCTGGGAAAGCTCGCCCCACACTTCCGACAGCGCGCCAAGCGCGCCGGCGGCGAACACCGAATAGAGCAGGAACTGGCCGAGCGTGCCAGGCGACAGCGTGCCGTCGAGCACGTCGCGCGAACCGAACCACAGCACCGCCACCACCGAGGAAAAGATCATGAAGATGGCGAAGAAGGTGAGGAAGGAGCGGGCAAAGATCGAGGATCGCGCCGCCGCGAAAGCGGCTTCCACGGCAGCCGAAAAATGCCCGGTGACCAGCTTCTCATTGGTGAAGGCCTGCAGCGTGCGCACCGCGCCGATCTGCTCGCTGGCGTAGGCCGTGGCGTCGGCCAGCGTGTCCTGCGCCAGCCGCGATTTTCGCCGCACCGAGCGGCCGAAGGCGACCAGCGGCAGCACGATCACCGGGATGGCGGCGATGACGAGGCCCGACAGTTTCGGGCTGGTGAAGACCATCATAGCCACGGCGCCAAGCCCAAGAATGACGTTGCGCAGCGCTACCGATGCGGTGGCACCGACCGCCGACTTGACCTGCGTCGTGTCGGCGGCGAGCCGCGAGACGATCTCGCCCGACTGTGCGGTATCGAAAAAGGATGGCGACAGCGTCGTGACATGGCGGAAGACGTCGCTGCGGATGTCGGCGACGACGCGCTCGCCCAGCGTGATGACGAAATAATAGCGGCTGGCCGACGCCGCAGCGAGCAAGGCAGCCATCACCACGAGCATGGCGAAATACTCGGCGATGAAAATGGAATCGGAAGCGGAAAAGCCATGGTCGATCATGCGCCGCACGGCCAGCGGCAGCGCCAGCGTCGTCGCCGCAGCAACGGTCAGCGAGACGACCGCGCCAATGACCATTTTCCGGTAGCGGGTGATGTAGGGGAACAGGCGCCGCAGCGGCTTGAGCGAGCGCCTACGCTCGTCTGCATCGCCGCTGGTGTGCGCCATGACCGTTTCCTCTGGCCGCCTTCTGGGCATGCGCCTCAATATGCGCTTACCGCGGCCTTGTGATTCAATTCCGGCTGATGTATAGGCTCGCCGACCGTTTTTAAAAGCCGTGGCTCCTCAATAGCTGCGGCTTCGAGTTTTAAAAAGGGGCGCATCGACGCAGGCTTTACGCCCGTCAGCGGCGCCAGCGAACCAGGAATAGCACAATGAAGACCGATATCCATCCCGACTACCACACCATCAAGGTCGTCATGACCGACGGCACCGAATACATGACCCGTTCGACCTGGGGCAAGGAAGGCGATACGATGAACCTCGACATCGACCCGACCACCCATCCGGCCTGGACCGGCGGCCAGCAGACCCTGCTCGACCGCGGCGGCCGCCTGTCGAAGTTCAAGAAGCGTTTCGAAGGTTTTGGGCTCTAAGCCGTAAGCCTTTTTCGGATCAGAAGGAACCCGCCCTCGTGGCGGGTTTTTTCTTGCCGGAATGCGGCTCTATTCGTCGACCAGTTCGCGCAGCGCCATGCGCTTGTAGGCGGCGACCAGGTCGTCGCCTTCCTTTCGACCGACCGAGATCGCCAGCCGCATGGTGGCCTCGCCCATCTGCCAGATGAGAAGCGCCGTCGTTTCCAGCGCCGCCGGATCGGCGGCAGGCCGCAGCCGCTTCAGCACTGCGGTGAGGAATTCGGCGTTGGCCCGGCTGTCGGCGAGTTCGAGTTCGCGTAGCGCCTTGTCGGCTTGCGTGCCCGACCAGATGTCGCGCATCACCGGCTCCGCCAGGAACAGCCCATAATAAATATCCACCAACTCGGAAAATGCCCGCCGCAGCCCCTCGGCGTCGCTGACCTCGGCAAGTGCTGCCGCGATGCAGGCCTGGCTTTCGGCGGTGTGGCGCTCGGCCAGCGTCCAGATGATCGCCCGCTTGTCCGGGAAGAACTGGTAGAGCGAGCCGATCGACACGCCGGCCCGTTCCGCAACTTCGCCCATGCGCATGACATCGCTGCCTCGCTCGGCGATCAGCGCAGAGGCGGCGGCCAGCATCCGCTCGACCCGCTCGCGGCTACGCTGCTGGCTGGGCGCCCGGCGCGGCGATGCGATCTGGCCATCCTGTGAACCCGCTACGCTCGAGCCTTCCATCACTGTCTCCTGGCGAATGATCAACAAACTGGCTTGACTCACAAAATACGAGTGTTTATCACGTTTTGCAAATGTGAGGATTACTCATATTTGTGAGCAAAGGAAAATCGCCATGATCGATACAGCAGCAAAACCGATTTTGATCCTCGGCGGCACCGGCAAAACCGGCCGTCGTCTCGCGGACAGGCTGACGGCGCAGGGCCTGCCGGTACGGATCGGCTCGCGCTCGGGCGCCCCGCCCTTCGACTGGGAAGACGATACGACCTGGGAACCCGCGCTCGATGGTGTCGGTGCCGCCTACATCAGCTACTATCCCGATCTTGCGGTGCCCGGCGCGGCCGAAGCGGTCGGCGCCTTCGCCAACCTTGCCGTGGCAAGCGGTGTGCGCCGGCTGGTGCTGCTGTCGGGGCGCGGCGAGATCGAAGCGCAACGTGCCGAAGAGATGCTGAAAGCCTCAGGCGCCGACTGGACGATCCTGCGCTGCGCCTGGTTTTCCCAGAATTTCAGCGAGAGTTTTTTGCTCGATCCGCTGCTGGCCGGTGAGGTGGCTTTGCCGGTCGGCACTGTCGGAGAACCGTTCGTCGATGCCGACGACATTGCCGATGCCGCCGTGACGGTGCTTACCCGGCAAGGCCATGTCGGCCAGCTTTACGAGCTGACCGGGCCGCGTCTGCTGAGCTTCGCCGACGCGGTCGCCGAGATCGGCAAGGCGGCCGGCCGCGACATCCGCTTTGTCAGGATTTCGCATGCCGAGTTCACCGCCGCAGTAGCCGGGCACAATTTGCCGGCCGAGTTCGCCTGGCTGCTCAACGAGCTGTTCACCGAGGTGCTCGACGGTCGCAACGAGGCGCTGACCGACGGCGTCGAGCGCGTGCTCGGCCGCGCCCCAAAGGACTTTTCGGCCTATGCAACCGAAACCGCTGGTACGGGCATATGGAGTGACTGACATGATCATGAAACTGCTTCCCAGCCTCACCTTCATCGCCGCGCTCGGCTCGGGCGTCGTCGCTGGTGTCTTCTTCGCCTTCTCCAGCTTCGTCATGCCGGGCCTCGCCCGCATGCCTGCCGCGGGCGGTATCGCCGCCATGAATTCGATCAACGTCACTGCGGTGACGCCGCTGTTCATGACCGCGCTTTTCGGCACCGGGCTGATCTGCCTCGTCCTCGTCGTCGGCGCTGTCATCGGCTGGGGCCAACCGGGCTCGTTGTGGCTTCTCGCCGGCGCCCTGATCTATGTCGTCGGCAACCTGATCGTGACGATGATCTTCAACGTGCCGCTCAACAACGCGCTGGCCGCCGTCGATCCGGCAAGCGCCAACGGCGCCGCCGTTTGGGCCACCTATCTCAGGGACTGGGTGATGTGGAACCACGTCCGTACCATCACCGCCATCGTCGCGCTGCCCTGCTTCATCGTGGCGTGGCGGTGAACGAGGGCAGAAGTCTAAAAGACCTTGCGTCAGGCAGGGTCTTTTGACGGGGTATCTTTTGACTTGTCGCTCTTGCGGTCGGCATGGCCGAGATCGCGGTCCGGATCGATCACGTCGCGAACCAGTTGCTTGAGCCTTGCGGCATCGGGAAAGCCGCCGTCGCGCTTGCGGTCCCAGACCAGTGTCTCGTTGCAGGAAATGGTGAAGATGCCGCCGGTGCCGGGCACCAGCGTGACCTCGCCCAGATCCGTTGCGAAGGTCGACAGCAGCTCCTGCGCCATCCAGCCGGCCCGCAGCAGCCAGTGGCACTGCGCGCAATAGGTGATGCGGACCTGGGGCAACGGCTTTTCGGTCATGTCAGATTGAGCTCCGCTCATATGTCAAATTGAGCTCCGCTCATATTCTCGGACTGAGCTGTGCTCATGCCGCGCTGAGCTTCGCCATGGTCTCGTCGTCGACCTCGAAATTGGCGTAGACGCTCTGCACGTCGTCATCGTCCTCGAGCGTGGCGACCAACTTCATCAGCGACTGTGCCCGCTCCTCGTCGACCGCAATGTTGGTCTGCGGCTTCCAGATCGGCTTCACTGATTCAGCCTCGCCGAGCGCGCCTTCCAGCGCCTTCGACACCTCACCAAGATTCTCGAAGGCGCAATAGATCGTGTGGCCTTCCTCGTCCGACTGGACGTCGTCGGCCCCGGCCTCGATCGCCGCGTCCATGACCTTCTCCGCGCTGCCAACCGATGCCGGATAGAAGATTTCGCCGACACGGTCCCACATGAACGACACCGAGCCGGTTTCCCCCATCGCCCCGCCGGCCTTAGTGAAGGCGGCACGCACATTCGACGCCGAGCGGTTGCGGTTGTCGGTCAGCGCCTCGACGATGAGCGCAACGCCGCCTGGCCCGTAGCCTTCGTAACGCACAGCTTCGTAAGTCTCGGCGTCGCCCATCGACGCCTTGTTGATGGCGCGCTGGATGTTGTCTTTCGGCATCGACACCGCCTTGGCGTTTTGCACGGCAAGACGCAGGCGCGGGTTCATCGACGGATCCGGCGTGCCGCTCTTGGCGGCGACGGTTATTTCGCGCGCCAGCTTGGAAAACATTTTCGACCGCACCGCGTCCTGGCGGCCCTTGCGGTGCATGATGTTCTTGAACTGTGAATGGCCAGCCATGGCACCCCTGTCGTCTTCTTGGCAGAGCATCCTGCAGCGAGGTAGTCACCTCGCCTTTGCCAAAATGCTCGAAGTCAAATTTCAGAACGTCCCTGCTGCGTCCGGATGGACGTACGGCGCTCTATCTCGGAATGGCCGGCTTATAGATAAATCGGCTCAATTCGTCCAGCCGCGCCGTAAGGATGGTGCGGCAAGGTAACCGCCAGCTGCTTTCCTGCGAACGCTCACTCCTCCAGATCGGATCTCAGCCGGTCGAGAATGCTGATCGCATGCGTGGCGTACTGGCTGATCCAGCGGTCGTGGATCTGCTTGATCGGCAGCGCATTGAGATGGTTCCAGCGCTCGCGCCCCTCGCGCCGCGCCACCACCAGGTCGGCTTCCTCCAGCACTTTCAGATGCAGCATGACGGTGCAGCGGTCCATGTCGGGAAAGGCATCGCACAGCATGCCGGTGGTCCGGGGCGCGTCCTTCAGCTCGTCGAGCAGCGCGCGCCGGCGCGGATGCGCCAGCGCCTTGAAAACATTGTCATCCTGCGCTTTGCTTGACATGTTATATTTTTATAACATAATGCGGTTCTGATCAAGGAAGGAGCTGTGGATATGTCTCTTGGATTCAGAGTTTCGGGCCGCATCGGCAAACCGGTCGCCGAAGTCTTCGATGCGGTCGTCAATCCGAACAAGCTCAGCAGCTATTTCACCACCATCGGCGGCGCCAGTGCCCCGCTGGTGGCCGGCGCCAGGGTCGTCTGGTGGGGCAAGGTCCCGGTCGAAGTCGACGAGGTGGAGAAAGACAACCGCATCGTGCTGCGCTGGGACGCCACCGACGCCGACGGCAAGCCGGCCTACAAGACCCGCATCGAGATGAATTTCGAGCCGCTGGACGATGGCGGCACCTTCGTCACCATCGCCGAGGGCGGCTGGCACGAGGACGCGGTCGGCCTGAAGAAGTCCTACCTCAATTGCGAGGGCTGGTCGCAGATGCTGGCCTGCATGAAGGCCTATGTCGAATACGGCATCAATTTGCGCGACGGCTATTATCGCAGCGAGATGAAGGGCGAGCCCGCCAATGAAGACAATATCTGAGAAGACGGAGGAAAGAATGGCTGCGAAAATCACCGGCGGCATCAACATCGCCATGAAAGTGCCGCCCCACCAACACCAGGAGACGATCGCCTTCTACCGCGATGTCGTCGGCCTAAAACCGTTCACGGCCAAGGCGCCGGCCATCGGTTTCGAGCTCGGCCCCAATCGCCTGTGGATCGACGAAGCGCCGATGCTGAGCCAGGCCGAGATCTGGCTGGAACTGTTCACCGACGATTTTCCGGCCGCCGCCGATCATCTCGCCAAAGCCGGTGTCGTGCGCTGCGACGCCATCGAGGCGCTCGGCGAAGGTTTTCGTGGCGGCTGGATCACCAATCCGGCCAACATCATTCACCTGGTGCGCGAACCCGACGCCTGGTGACGGAGACCGGTTCGGAAGGAGGACGAAATGGATATCCGTGAGACACCGACCGCCGAAGCCGGCATGCTGATCCGGCGGCCGGTCGCAGAAGTGTTCGAAGCCGTCGTCGATCCGGCGATCACGACGAAATTCTGGTTCACCCACGGCAGCGGCAGGTTGGACAGCGGCAAGGAAGTTCGCTGGGAGTGGCGGATGTATGGCGTTTCGACGCCGGTCACGGTCAGCGAGTTCGTCACGAACGAAAAGATCGTCATGCAATGGAGCGATCCGCCGATCACCGTGGTCTGGACTTTTACCGAGATGCCCGGCGGCACGACCTTTGTCGAGGTTCGCAATTACGGTTTTGCCGGCGGACCCGATGAGCAGGTCAGGCAGGCGATCGGCTCGACCGAGGGCTTCGCGCTGGTGCTCGCCGGCGCCAAGGCCTGGTTGGAGCAAGGCTTGACGCTTGGCCTGATCGGCGACCGTCATCCGAAGGGCGTGCCGACCGCTTAAGTCGCCGGGTGCCAAAAGCCATTCTGCAGCGATCCAAGATGTCCGGCAGGACAGAGGGGGTGCTGTCCCTCCGACGTGTCAAAGGTTCTGCATGGCCGCGACAATTGAGGCAGAGCTCAGGCCTTCGCGCCGTCGTTTCGCCCCGCCAACCTCAGTGCCCCGCGCCCGCCTTTGCCTTCCTCCGACGTCGCGCCAGCATGTTGAGGCCCTCGACAAGAGCGGAAAAGCCCATGGCGGCGTAGATGTAGCCCTTCGGCACATGGAAGCCCATGCCGTCGGCGATCAGCGTCATGCCGATCATCAGCAGGAAGCTCAGCGCCAGCATGACGATGCTGGGATTCTTGGCGATGAAGTTGGCGAGCGGCCCGGCCGCCAGCATCATCACGCTGACTGCCACGATCACGGCGATGTACATGATGGCGATCTCGTCGGTCATGCCGACTGCGGTGATGATCGAATCGATCGAGAAGACGAGGTCGAGCAACAGGATCTGGAAGACGGCGCCGCCCAGCGAAAGCTGCAGCGTTTCGCCGATCATCGTGTCCTGATGGTCCTCGAGATCGACCGTGTGGTGGATTTCCTTGGTCGCTTTCCAGACGAGGAACAGGCCGCCGGCGATCAGGATCAGATCGCGCCAGGAGAAACCATGGCCGAAAGCGGTGAACACCGGCGCCGTCAACTGGACGATGATCGAGATGGTGGCAAGCAGCACCAGCCGCATGATCAGCGCCGCCGAAATACCGATTCGCCGGGCGCGGGCCCTCTGCGCCTCCGGCAATTTGTTGGTCAGGATCGAAATGAAGATCAGATTGTCGATGCCGAGCACCACCTCCAGCACGATCAGCGTCAGCAACGCGACCCATGCAGTCGGATCGGAGACAAAGGCGAAATGTGGCGCCAGGAATTCGATGAGCTGCATGGAGGTCGTCCCCTCTTACGATCTGAAGCAGGCGTGGCCGGCAATTAGGTACTGCAATCGCTTACATCAATGTCATGACCAGAACGAGGGCGCGGTTTCTTCGAGCCGCGGCCCGCGGCGAAACGGCGCAATCCGCTCGGTCAGGCCGCTGCGATCCGAAATGTCGACGCCGACGCCGCACAATGTCGCCGGGCCGCTCGCCGCCTCGAAGCGCCCTTTCGGCACCTTCGACAGAAAGCGGTTGAGCGGCTCCTCCTTGTCCATGCCGAGCGAAGAATCATAGTCGCCGCACATGCCGGCGTCTGAGATATAGCCGGTGCCGCCGTTGAGGATATGGTGGTCGCCGGTCGGCTGATGCGTGTGGGTGCCGACGACCAGGCTGGCGCGGCCGTCGACGAAGTGCGCAAAGCACATTTTTTCAGAGGTCGCCTCGGCATGGAAATCGATGACCACCGCATCGGCCTGCTCGCCGAGCGGGCAGGCGGCAAGCTCGCGCTCGCCGGCCTGAAATGGATCGTCGAGTTCGGGATGCATGAACACCCGGCCCATGATGTTGGCGACCAGAACGCGCGCGCCGTTCCTGGCGATGTAGACGCCCGAGCCCCGCCCTGGCGTGCCCTTGGGGAAATTGGACGGACGCAGGAACCGTTCCTCGCGCGGGGCAAAAGCCAGCGCATCGCGCTGGTCCCAGACATGGTTTCCGGTGGTGACGACATCGGCGCCCGCCGAGATCGTCTCGCGAAAGATCTCTTCGGTGATGCCGAAGCCGCCGGCGGCGTTCTCGCCATTGACGATGACGAAGTCGAGTTTGAAATCTGAGATCAGGCCGGGCAGTTGTTCCCACACCGCCGTGCGTCCCGTCTTGCCGACCATATCGCCGAGGAAGAGAAGTCTCATCTAAACATGATCCCGAACCGGAGGTCAGCGAAGCAAAAAGCTGCATGACTTCCGGAAAAGACCATGCGTCCAGGAACTTATCTACAATTTCGGCGCGAACCGGCGCAACCCGCTCTCGGTGAGTATTTCCGGAATGGTCACGTCATGCGGCTCGTCCGGCACCAGCGCCACCTGCTGGCAGTCGAAAGCAATGCCGATCAGCCTGGGCGGCTGCCCCTTGTCGACCAGCCGCGCGATGGCACGGTCGTAGTAGCCGGCGCCATAGCCGATGCGGTGGCCGCGCGCGTCGAAAGCCGCGAGCGGCACCAGCATTACCTGGGGATCGAGCACCTCGGCCTCCTCATGCGGCCCGACGGTGCCGAACCCCATGTCGATCATCGGCGCGCCGCGCACCAGTTCGCGAAAGACGATGGTGGTCTTGTCGAGAATCGCCGGCAGGCAAAGCCGTGCACCTTTTTCGCGCAAGGCGAACATCAACGGCCGGACGTCGACTTCCGAGCGCATCGGCCAGAAGCCGGAGACGATCTGGCCCGGCTCCATCGCAATGCTGTCCCGCGCCGTCTCGGCCACTTCGAGCGCTGCCTCCACCCGCCAGAACGGATCGAGCGCGTCGCGGCGCCCGAGTGCTTCGCGTCGCAACTGTCTTTTCAGGTCTTTCGAGGATGTCATGCGCCGACGATAGAAAAGGTCAGATTTGGATGGAGTTTTAGGAGCGACGTTTTCCACCGCATGATCCACCGAAGCGTGGATCCTTTGCGTCAAGTGACGATCCACACAACCGGTGGAGAGAGCGATCCCGGGAACCTACAAAGTAGGTGGGCGCCGTATGAGAAAACCCACGGGTCTTCCCAGGGACAGCTCCCTAGGGATCATTAAGGCCCCGGGGAAAATGTTCTCCTGCCGGGAAGCGCAGACCGTCACGCCCAATATAGGCCGATGGCAGGCCAAGCGCCAGAGAGACGGCCATGTTCGGCGGCTTTATTCGTCGCAAGGCCCTGCCTGGGAGCTGCGCGGCACATGGGGTCACCGCGCGCTCGCCGCTGCGCCTTGCATGGGCTGGGCTGTCTCCTTACGGTTGCCATGAAAACCGAGGAGCAAAAATGCGTTTCGAAGGCACGGCGGCTTATGTCGCCGACAAGGATCTGATGGTGGCGGTCAATGCGGCGATCGCGCTGGAGCGGCCACTGCTGGTCAAGGGCGAGCCCGGCACCGGCAAGACCGAACTGGCCAGGCAAGTGGCGGCCGCGCTTGGCCTCGAGCTGATCGAATGGCATGTCAAGTCGACGACAAGGGCGCAGCAGGGCCTCTACGAGTATGACGCCGTGTCGCGGCTGCGCGACAGCCAACTCGGCGACGAGCGCTTCAACGACATCAGCAATTATATCAAGCGTGGCAAGCTGTGGGATGCCTTCGCGACGGCCAAGAAGGTCGTGCTTCTGATCGATGAGATCGACAAGGCTGACATCGAGTTCCCCAACGATTTGCTGCAGGAACTCGATCGAATGGAGTTCTTCGTCTACGAGACCGGCGAGACGATCCGCGCCGCTGTGCGCCCGATCGTCATCATCACCTCCAACAACGAGAAGGAACTGCCGGACGCTTTCCTGCGCCGCTGCTTCTTCCACTATATCCGCTTTCCCGACGTCGAGACGCTGCATCGGATTGTCGACGTGCACTATCCCGGCATCAAGCAGAACCTGGTGCGCGCCGCACTCACCCAGTTCTACGAAATCCGCGACGTGCCGGGCCTGAAGAAGAAGCCGTCGACCTCCGAGGCACTGGACTGGATCCGCCTGCTCGTGACCGACGATATCGCGCCCGAGGATTTGCGCGGCGACCCGAAAAACGCACTGCCCAAGCTGCACGGCGCGCTGTTGAAGAACGAACAGGACGTGCATCTGTTCGAGCGGCTGGCCTTTATGGCGAGAAGGCAGGGGTGAGGAGCGGTCGGCCAAAGGCCGACGAAAAGCCAACGATTTGGGCTTTTCGAGCGACTCACGCCCGAAGCCATAGCGCAGGGCCGGGCATGCGGCGGACAGCGCTTTCCCGTTGCTGGACCGTTGCCGCCGTCCGGGCACCGGGGCAGCCTTGGCCCGAAACTTCGGAAGGAAATGAAATGACCGAGATCACCGTCCGCCCACTCGCACAATCCGACCATGCCGACTGGCAGCGTCTGTGGACTGCTTACCTCGCCTTCTACGAAACCAAGCTGCCGGAAGACGTCTACGCCGTCACCTGGAAGCGCCTGTTCACGGCGGGTGAGTTCGAACCAAAAGGGTTCATCGCCACGTTCGGCGGCAAGGCGGTCGGCCTGACGCACTATCTCTACCACCGCTCCTGCTGGTCCGAAAAAAACAACTGCTATCTGCAGGACCTGTTCGCCGACCCGGATGTGCGCGGCAAAGGCGTTGGCGCCGCCCTGATCGAGGCGGTCAAGCAGGGAGCCGGCAAGATCGGCGTCAAGAACGTCTACTGGATGACGCACGAGACCAACACCACCGCGCGCAAGCTCTACGACCACGTGGCACGCAGGACCGGCTTCATCGAATATGATCTGATGTGATGAACGATCGATCACCCGGCTTGCCGGAAGGATTTGAGGAGGAATGATGATGCACTATGTCGGAATTCTGGATAGCACCGATGACGTCTGGGGGGTGCGGGTGCCCGATCTTCCCGGCTGCGGCGGCGCGAGCCCCGAGGAAGCAATTGCCGACGCGACGTCCGCCACCCGCGAATGGATCGAAGCACGTATTGCAAAGCACTTACCCAATACCCAACCCAAGGACGGTAGCGGATTTGCTGCGATCCGGCGAAATCGACAGGCCCGGGCGTGAATCCGTCGTGATCGTGAGGCACAGATAGCAATTGTTCATCCCTTTCTTCCTCGAACTGAAGGCTGCGCGGGTTCCGGTCTCGCTCCGGGAATATCTGTCGCTGCTGGAAGGGCTGGAGGCGGGGCTGGTCGACTATGACGTCGAGGGTTTTTACTATCTCGCCCGCTCGGCATTGGTGAAGGACGAGCGCCACATCGATCGTTTCGACCAGGTCTTTTCGCACGTCTTTAGGGGTGTCGAAGCGCTGGCTGGCGAAAACCCGGTCGACGTCGAAAACATCCCGGAGGAATGGCTGCGGCGGCTTGCCGAAAAGCACCTGACCGATGAGGAGAAAAAGCTGGTCGAGGCGCTGGGCGGTTTCGAAAAGCTGATGGAAACGCTGAAAAAGCGGCTGGAGGAGCAGAAGGGCCGCCATCAGGGCGGGTCGAAATGGATCGGCACCGGCGGCACCTCACCCTTCGGCGCCTATGGCTACAATCCCGAGGGCGTTCGCATCGGCCAGCATGAGAGCCGCAACCGCCGTGCGGTGAAAGTCTGGGACAAGCGTGAATTCAGGAATTTCGACGATGCCGTCGAGCTCGGCACCCGCAACATCAAGATCGCGCTGAAGCGATTGCGCCGCTGGGTGCGCGAAGGCGCCGAGGAGGAGTTCGACCTGCCCGGCACCATCCACGCCACGGCCGAGCACGGCTATCTCGACGTGCAGACACGGCCCGAGCGGCGCAACGCCGTGAAGCTGCTGATGTTCTTCGATGTCGGCGGCTCGATGGACGATCACATCAGAAGCGTCGAGGAGCTGTTTTCGGCCGCCCGCGCCGAATTCCGCCAGCTCGAATATTTTTATTTCCACAACTGCCTTTATGAGAGTGTGTGGAAGGACAATCGCCGTCGCCATGCGGAGGTGATTCCAACTTTCGATCTCCTCCACAAATACGGTCCGGACTACAAGGTGATCGTCGTCGGCGATGCCTCGATGAGCCCCTATGAGATTGCGCATCCCGGCGGCTCGGTCGAGCACTGGAATCCGGAGGCCGGCGTCGTCTGGCTCAGCCGTCTGCTGCAGCAATGGCCGAACGCGGTATGGCTGAACCCCGAAAGCGAAAAGCACTGGGGTTTTACCCATTCGATCGCCATGGTCCGCGACATCTTCGGCGGCCGCATGTTTCCGCTTACGCTGGCCGGGCTCGAGGCCGCGACGAAGCAGCTTTCAAGGAAGCACTGAATGGATCCACACAAAACAGGACGGCCGACCTGCTTCCTCTGCCTGCAATGTGGCGTCCAGTTCGCGGCGGCAGCCGCGCCGCCGGACCATTGCCCGATCTGCGAGGACGAGCGGCAATATGTGCGCTGGGAGGGCCAGGCCTGGATCACGCCGGAAGAGCTCGCCGCCGGTCATCGGGTCGTGATGAAAGACGACGCCGGCGTGCTCGCCTTCGGAATCGAGCCGCGCTTCGCCATCGGTCAGCGGGCGCTGCTGGCACAGACGCCGCACGGCAATGTGCTGTGGGACTGCATCTCGATGGTCAGCGACGAGGCGGCGGCCGAAATCAACCGACGAGGCGGCCTGGCCGCGATCGCCATTTCGCACTGCCATTATTATTCGGCGATGGTCGAGTGGAGCGAAGCCTTTGGCGGCGTGCCAATCTATCTGCATGCCGATGACCGCAAGTGGATCATGCGGCCGCATTCGGCTGTTGTCAGTTGGCAGGGTGAGACGCGCGCCCTGAACCCGTCGCTGACACTTATCCGTTGCGGCGGTCACTTTGCCGGTGGCCAGGTGCTGCACTGGAAGCGCGACGGCGGCAACGCCATCCTGGCCGGCGACATCTTGCAGGTGACGCCAACCCGCCGCCATGTCAGCTTCATGTACAGCTACCCGAACTACATCCCGCTCAATGCGCCGAAGGTGCTCCGCATCGCGTCGGCACTGGAGCCTTTCGCGTTCGACCATATCTATGGCGCATGGTGGAATCAGAACGTCATCGGCGATGCAAAGACGGCATTTGCAAGATCTGTTGCGCGCTATCTGGCAGCGATCGCCTGAGGAATTCTTCGCCGCAGGATTGGAAATACGGGCAAACGCCGTAACAAATGCCTATTTTAGGCGAACTTGGGAAAAGCAGCCCAATAGCAGCATGAGCCAAGAGGCAAAAATGGATAGTCACACCTACCCTGTTACCCGCACCGATGCCGAATGGCGCGCCCGGCTGACGCCGGAGCAATATGCGGTGATGCGCAACCACGGCACCGAGCGGCCGGGCAGTTGCGCCCTGCTTCACGAGAAGCGCGCCGGCACATTTTCCTGCGCCGGCTGCGACCAGCCCTTGTTCGAATCCAAGCTGAAGTTCGAGAGCGGTACCGGCTGGCCAAGTTTCAACGATCCGGTGCCCGGTTCGGTCGAGACGACCGTCGACCGCAGCTACGGCATGGTTCGCACCGAATGCCACTGCGCCCGCTGCGGCAGCCATCTCGGCCACGTCTTCGAGGACGGCCCGCCGCCGGCCGGCCTGCGCTATTGCATCAACGGGGTCGCGCTGAAATTCGAGCCGGCTGCCTGACTGGAATCCAGACGTTGTCAAACAACGGCTTCCGCCGGCCTTTGCCGGCAGCACTGTCCGTCAGATCACAACCACCAGGATCAGCCACAGCACAGCCCCCAGCGTCATCAGCGAAGCCTTGACGCCGCCGGTTTTCTCGGCGGTCCGCCACACCGCAAAAGTCAGGAAGAAATTGTACGGCACCGGTGCGAAATGCACCGCCAGAACGAGAGCGAGCGGCAGCTTCAGCCCGAGCAGGATCAGCGCCAGCACCGACACGGCGATGTTGATCGCCGTGCCGACAAGGACAAGATCGCGCCAGAACAGCCGGTCTAGCGGCGCCGTGCCTTGCCAGCGCGAGCGGAAGAAACCCGCCGCACGGCCTGCCTTGCCGTCTTCGCCTTCGAAAGTCTCTGGCGCACTCATCGATACGGCTTTCCCTCATTCGACAGCCGCAGAGATTTCCAAAGCAGCAAGCCTGTCAACGCAAATCGATCATCGCCACGCAAGCGTATGATTTGACAAATTGTCATCAAACGGTCGTGAAACCTTTCTACGTCGCCGTTGTTGGCGTTTCGGCAAAGACACCTTGCCGGACTCTGCCGCCCCCATCATCCAGTCGCCTGCCAAGGGAGGTCTTGAGATGAGCGATAATGTCTACAACGTGCTGTTTCTTTGCAACGCCAATTCGGCGCGATCGATCATGGCGGAAGCCATTCTCAGCCGGATCGGTGGCGGCAGGTTCAAGGCGTTTTCCGCCGGTTCGCAACCGAAGGGCGAGGTCAATCCCTACGCACTGCAGCTGCTCGAAAGCCTCGGCTACGATACGAGCTTCGCCCGTTCGAAAGGCTGGGACGAGTTTGCCGAGCCCGACGCGCCGGAAATGAATTTCATCTTCACGCTTTGCGACAGCACCGCGAATGAATCCTGTCCGATCTGGCCGGGTCATCCGATGACCGCGCTCTGGTCGATACCGGACCCAGCCAAGGCAGACGGCACCGAAGCCGAACTGCATCTTGCCTTTGCCGATGCCTATCGCATGCTCAACAACCGCATCTCGCTGTTCACCAATCTGCGGATGGATGCGCTCGACCATCTGGCGCTGCAACAGCATCTCGATCGGATTGGCCGCGACACGGCGAAGCCGAACTAACTCAAGCCACTGCGACGCGAATTCACGAACCGGCTTCGCCACCCTCGCCCAGCACCTCGGTAACGGCGCGCTCGAAACGCGATGCTTCCGTCACCAGCCAGTCGGCCATGGCCGGCCAATTGTCCTCGGCAAAACAGTTCACGCGCCACAGCGAATTGATGCCAAGGCCCTCGCAACTCTGTTCCGGTCTGAGCTTCAACCTGTCTTCGATCGCCGGCTGGAACGGCTTCAACCGCGACCAGGCTTGCGTGGCACCGAACTTCTCGTTGCGGCCGAAGAAAACGCCGACATGGTTCTGCGCCGGCGCGACATACATGGAAAGGACCAAAGCGAAGTCGGGCAGCCCGCGCTGCCAGAACCAGGGTCCGCGCCGCGCCATCAGAGGCCTTTCTTCCGGATGCCGTTCCGCGAACAGCGTCCAGAAGCCGCGTTGGCGGAACTCAGAGGCGCGGCGGCCGCCAAAGTCGAATTCGCTCATGGTTCGACCCGTTGCGGGCGCAACCGGCGCCCAGGGCTGTTACCAGCCTTACACCATGCCGAGTGCGGCTTTGTAGAGATCGAGGATGGTTTCCTCCTCTTGCCGCTCAGCCTGATCCTTCTTGCGCAGCCGGATGATCGACCGCATCGCCTTGGTGTCGAAGCCGGTGCCCTTGGCCTCGGCGAACACTTCCTTGATATCGTCGGCGATCGTCTTCTTCTCTTCCTCGAGCCGCTCGATGCGCTCGATGAAGGCTCGCAGCTGGCCGGCGGCAACAGTCTGGCTGGTCTCGGTGATGTCGTCGGCCATTTTTTCTCCGCGTCGTTTTCCATGCCGCGACTCACGAACCGTCGCGGCGAATTTGCAGCGGTTCGATGCCCGACCGGAGGCGACCGGTCAAGCTGTTATCGATGCGGCATGAAGGGCTGCCGCCAGACACAGACTACTCTGCCCGGGCAACATTTCTGTCTCATCCGAAGGCGATCAGCAGATCCTTGGCGTCGATCTGATCGCCGGCCTTGACCAGCACTTCGGCTATCGTGCCGTCGCGCTCGGCATGCAATGCCGTCTCCATCTTCATCGCCTCGATGGACAAAAGCACGTCGCCGGCCTTGACCGCTTGGCCGGCGGCAACGGCGAGCGCCGAGACGACGCCCGGCATCGGTGCGCCGACATGCGCCTCGTTGCCGGGCTCGGCCTTGCGCCGCGCCCTGGCGGCGGAAGCGCCGTGGGCCCGATCCGGCACTTTGACCCGGCGCGGCTGGCCGTTGAGCTCGAAGAACACGGTGACCATGCCCTTCTCGTCGACATCGCCGATGGCCAGGCAGCGCACCACCAGCGTCTTGCCCTTCTCGATGTCGACAAAGATCTCGTCCTCCGGCTTCATGCCGTAGAAATAGGTCGGCGTCGGCAGCACGCTGACCGGCCCATAGGTTTCCTGCGCTGCGGTAAAGTCGGAGAAGACCTTCGGGTACATCAGCCACGAGGCGAATTCGAATTCGCTGAGCTTGCGCTCGAGCTTGTCTTCGATCTCCTTGCGGCTGGCCTTGAGATTGGCTGCTTTCAGCAGCGAACCGGGCCGCACGGTGATCGGTTTGTCGCCTTTCAGCACCTTCTTCTGCAGTGCCTCCGGCCAGCCGCCGGGCGACTGGCCGAGGTCGCCGCGCAGCATCGACACGACCGAGTCGGGGAAGGCGATATCCCTGGCCGGATTTTCGACATCGGCAACCGTCAGGTCCTGGCTCACCATCATCAGCGCCATGTCGCCGACGACCTTGGACGACGGCGTCACCTTGACGATGTCACCGAACATCAGATTGACGTCGTGATAGGTCTGCGCCACTTCGTGCCAGCGCGTCTCCAGCCCGAGCGAGCGCGCCTGCTCCTTGAGGTTGGTGAACTGCCCACCCGGCATTTCGTGCAGGTAGACTTCCGAGGCCGGCCCCTTCAGGTCGCTTTCGAAGGCAGCATACTGGTTGCGCACCGCCTCCCAGTAGAACGAGATGTTCCTGATCCATTGCGGGTCGAGGCCCGGATCCCGCTCGGTGCCCTTCAGCGCCTCGACGATGGAGCCCAGGCAAGGCTGCGAGGTGTTGCCGGACAGGGCATCCATCGCCGCATCGATGGCGTCGACACCGCTGTCCACCGCCGCCAGCACCGTCGCCGCCGACAGGCCTGACGTGTCGTGCGTATGAAAGTGGATCGGCAGGTCGGTCGCCTCGCGCAGCGCCTTGAACAGAGCGCGGGCGGCGTTCGGCTTCAAGAGCCCGGCCATGTCCTTGACCGCGATGATATGGGCGCCAGCCGCCTGCAACTCCCTGGCCAGCGCGACGTAGTATTTGAGGTCGTACTTGGCTCGGGCCGGGTCGAGTATGTCGCCGGTGTAGCAGATCGCTGCTTCGATCAGCTTGCCTTCGGCGCCGACAGCGTCCATGGCGACGCGCATGTTGTCGACCCAGTTCAAACAGTCAAAGACTCGGAACAGGTCGACGCCGCCACTTGCTGCCTGTTTGACGAAATGCTGGACGACATTGTCCGGATAGTTGGTGTAGCCAACGCCGTTGGCGCCGCGCAAAAGCATCTGCAATAACAGATTGGGCGCTGCCTCGCGCACCAGCGCCAGCCGCTCCCACGGGTCTTCGGTGAGGAAGCGCATGGCGACGTCGAAGGTCGCCCCGCCCCAGCATTCGAGCGACAAAAGCTGCGGCAGTGCGCGCGCATAGGTGCCGGCAATGCCGGCGATGTCATAGGTGCGCACGCGCGTCGCCAGCAGGGATTGGTGTCCGTCGCGCATCGTCGTGTCGGTGACCAGCACTTCTTTGCATGCGCGCATCCAGGCCGCGAATTTCTCCGGCCCAAGCGCGTCGAGCTTCTGCTTGCTGCCATCGGGCACATTGCCGTTGAGATAGGGCACCATGGGCGCCGCCGCATCGGCCTTCGGCTGCGGCCGGCCGCGGGTTTCGGGATGACCGTTGACGCTGACATCGGCCAGGTAGTTGAGCAGCTTGGTCGCGCGATCCTGCCGCTTCACGCTCGCGAACAGTTCCGGTGTCGTATCTATGAACTTGGTCGTATAGGAATTTTCGGCGAAACTCGGGTGATTGATGATCGCCTCGAGGAAGGTGAGGTTGGTCGCCACCCCGCGAATACGGAACTCGCGCAGCGCCCGGTTCATGCGGGCGATGGTCTCGGCCGGCGTCGGCGCCCAGGCCGTCACCTTCTCCAGCAGCGGATCGTAAAAGCGGGTGATGACCGCGCCCGAATAAGCGGTGCCGCCATCGAGGCGGATGCCGAAACCGGTGGCGCCGCGATAGGCGGTGATGCGGCCATAGTCGGGGATGAAATTATGCTCGGGATCTTCCGTGGTGATGCGGCACTGCAGCGCGTGGCCGTTGAGCCTGATATCCTTCTGCGCCGGCACGCCCGATTCCGGCGTGCCGATGGCAAAGCCATCGAGGATGTGGATCTGCGCCTTGACGATGTCGATGCCGGTCACCTGTTCGGTGACCGTGTGCTCGACCTGGATGCGCGGATTCACCTCGATGAAGTAGAATTTGCCACTGTCGGCATCCTGCAGGAACTCGACCGTGCCGGCGCCGATATAGCTCGTCTCGCGCGCGATCTTGAGCGCGTAGCCGCAAAGCTCTTCGCGCTGCGACATTTCGAGATAGGGCGCCGGCGCGCGCTCGACCACCTTCTGGTTGCGGCGCTGGATCGAGCAATCGCGCTCGAACAGGTGCACGGCGTTACCGTGTGTGTCGCCCAGCACCTGCACCTCAACATGGCGGGCGCGCTCGATCAGCTTTTCGAGATAGACCTCGTCCTTGCCGAAGGCAGCTTTCGCTTCGCGCTTGCCCTCCGTCACCTCGCGGGCGAGATCGGCTTCCGAGCGGATGGCGCGCATGCCGCGGCCGCCGCCGCCCCACGACGCCTTCAGCATCACCGGATAGCCGATCGTCCCGGCGAGCGCCTTCACCGTCTCGATGTCGTCCGGCAAGGGATCGGTGGCGGGAATTACCGGCACGCCGACCTCGATCGCCAGGTTGCGTGCGGCGACCTTGTTGCCGAGCCTGCGCATCGTATCCGGCTTGGGTCCAATGAAAATAATGCCGGCCTTGACACAGGCTTCGGCGAATTCAGGGCTTTCCGACAACAGCCCATAGCCCGGATGGATGGCATCGGCGCCGGAAAGCCTGGCGACGCGGATCACTTCCTCGATCGACAGATAGCTTTCGATCGGCCCCATATCCCTGGTCAGATGCGGCCCGCGCCCGACCTGATAGCTTTCATCCGCCTTGAAGCGGTGCAGCGAGTACTTGTCCTCCTCGGCCCAGATCGCCACGGTTTTGAGGCCGAGTTCGTTGGCCGCGCGGAAGACGCGGATGGCGATTTCGGACCGGTTGGCGACAAGGATCTTCGTGATTGCCAAGGACAAGGCTCCGGACGCTGACGGAAGGGGGACTGCGCCATGATTAACGCGAAAATGCTGCAGCGCAAACAAAATCGGGCGGCGACGATTAAACCGATTTAAATCCAATCATTGGGTAGAGCGCCGCGCATTCCCTCGAATGCGCAAAGGGTGCTCCGACGAAAGGTAAAACGGCACACACGAAAAATGCCCGGCGCGAGGCGCCGGGCATTCCGGAATTGTCGTCGTCGTCGACAGGCTTACATCTTCTGGACGTAGGTGTATTTGCCGTCGTCGCCCTTCTTCCATTCGTACATGACGTAGCCAGGCAGCGTCGGATCGCCCTTCTCGTCGTAGGAAAGATCGCCCAGCACGGTCTTGAACGGGCCGTTGGCCTTGAGAGCCTTGGCAACTTCCATCGGATCGTTCGACTTGGCGGCTGTGGCGGCTCCCACGATCGCCTGCATGGCGGCGTAGGAATAAAGCGTGTAGGCCTCCGGCTCGAAGCCCTGCGCGCGGAACTTCTCGACCAGTTCCTTGTTCGCCGGGATCAGACGCGGATCCGGGCCGAACGTGTTCAGCGTGCCCGCAACCGCGTCACCGGCGATTGAGGCCAGTTCGTTCGACACGATGCCGTCGCCGGAAACCAGCGTGGCCTCGAGGCCCTGGTCAGCCACCTGGCGGATGATCAGTCCGGCTTCGGTGTGCAGGCCACCCCAATAGATGATGGAAACGCCGGCTTGTTTCATCTTGGCGATCAACGCCGAGAAGTCCTTGTCGCCGATATTTACGCCTTCATACATGACTTCCGTCACGCCGGCAGCGTTCATCGCCTTCTTGGTCTCGTCGGCAAGGCCCTGACCATAGGTCGTCTTGTCGTGGACGACCGCGATCTTGGCATCCTTGAAGTTCTCCGCGAGATAGGCGCCGGCGATGCTGCCCTGCTGGTCGTCGCGTCCGCAGGTACGGAACGTGTTCCACAGGCCGCGCTCGGTGAACTGCGGGTTGGTCGCGGCCGGCGTGATCTCGAGGATGCCGTTCTCCGCGTAGACTTCCGATGCCGGGATCGAAACGCCCGAGTTGAAGTGGCCGACCACGAACTTGACGCCGTCGCCGACGAACTTGTTGGCGACCGAAATCCCCTGCTTCGGATCGGAGACGTCGTCGCCGACCGTGAGCTTGACCTGCTCGCCGTTGATGCCGCCGGCCGCGTTGATGTCGGCGACAGCCTGTTCGGCGCCCTTCTGCAGCTGCGCGCCGAAGGCGGCATTCGGGCCGGTGATCGGACCGGCAACGCCGATCAGGACGTCAGCCCACGCGCTTCCGCTGAACGCGACGAGCGCGGTCAGGGCGACGGCGGACAAAAGTGATTTTCTCATGTAAAACGCTCCCATTTACAGAGTGGGCGTGGATGATGCTTTCATGCGATGCCCACCTTTACTCGCAGAAAGCGTACTTTGCCGATTTTCAGGCACTTGTCACGCCGATTCATCGGCGAAAAGGCGTTAATGATGAACGTCAACCTTTTGGTTTCCAACTCAAAAGCGATGCTCTTTCGTAGAGCCAGCTATACTGTGTCACCATCTGGTTGGTGCGCGTGTATTGATAGCCGATGAAGCCCAATATCATCAGGACGATGGTGTCGACGATGTAGTAGTGCAGCGAAAACATCGTGCCGCCGAACAGCGCGTGATGGATGAACCTTACGGCTATACCGAGGCCGAGCAAATAGGCGAACAATTGGACGACGCTGCGCCATGTCTGGGCGCAGGCCTTGCCCGTCATCCACGCCGCCCAGCCGCCAAGCAGGCAGGTGACGAAGAAGAACTGCCAGACCGAGGGTTCCTCATAGAGAATGCCCTGCATGATGAAGACTCCTGAACTCAGTGATGGCCGCCTTCGAGATAGGCGGCGCGCACGTCCGGATCGGCGAGCAGCTCCTTGCCGGTGCCGCTCATCGTCACGTTGCCGTTGACCATGACATAGCCGCGCGTGGCGAGCTTCAGCGCGCCGAAGGCGTTCTGCTCGACCAGGAACACGGTCAGCCCCTGCGTGCGGTTCAACTCGCGGATGGCGTTGAAGATCTGCTTGACGATCAGCGGCGCCAGGCCCAGCGACGGCTCGTCGAGCAAGAGCAGTTTCGGCCGCGCCATCAGCGCACGTCCGATCGAAAGCATCTGCTGCTCGCCGCCCGACAGCGTGCCGCCGCGCTGGGCAATGCGTTCCCTCAGGCGTGGAAACAGCGTGAACACCTTCTCGACGTCCTCGTCGTAGTGCTTGAGGTCGTCGAGGCTGGCGCCCATCTGCAGGTTTTCCATCACCGTCATGCGCGGGAAGATGCGCCGGCCCTCCGGCGACTGGGCGATGCGCATGCGCGCGATCTCATGGGTCGGCAACTGGGTGATGTCGGTGCCGGCGAAGGTGATGGTGCCCGCCCGCGCCCGTGGTGCACCAAAAATGGTCATCATCAGCGTCGACTTGCCGGCGCCATTGGCGCCGATCAGCGCCACGATCTCGCCCTGCTTGACGGTGACATCCACGCCGTTCAGGGCCCTGATGTTGCCGTAATAGGTCTGGACGCCCTTGATGTCGAGCAGCGTTGTGCCGGTCATCATTCATCCCCTCCGCCCCGGTTGGAGTCGCCCGGTGTCTTGGGTTTTGCCGGAGCCTTGGCGGCCGGCTTTGTCGCGGAAGGTTTCTCCGTCGGTTTGGCTTCGGCCGGCGATGCGGGCCTTGCCGCCGCGCCCGACCTTGCATCGACCTGCCCGGCTTTCGACGCGCCCTTCGACACCGTGACGCGTTCGCCCTCACTGTGTGCGACGGTGTCGATCACTGGCCCGGCGAAATACGAGGACGACGAGTCCGGACCGTGCGTCGAATCCGGGCCGGTGTCGAGTTGCTCGATGACGTCTTCGTCGCCGACCTCGATCAGCACCGTCTCGACGTCCTCGTCTTCGACCCCAAGATAGGCGGCGATGACACGCGGGTCGGTGCGCACCGCATGCGGACTGCCGTCCGAGATCTTGCGCCCGTATTCGAGCACCACGACATGGTCGGAAATCTGCATGACCACCGCCATGTCGTGCTCGATCAGCAGGATCGAGGTGCCGGTGTTGTCCTTGATGTCCATAAGGAGCGCGTTGAGCGCCATTGATTCCTTCGGATTGAGCCCTGCCGCCGGTTCGTCGAGGCAGAGCAGTTCCGGACCCGTGCACATGGCCCGCGCGATCTCCAGGCGCCGCTGCGCGCCGTAGGGCAAGTCGCCGGCCGGATCGTCGGCTCGATCGACGAGGTCGGCCTTTTCCAGCCAGTGCCTGGCGAGGTCGATCGACTCGGCCGACGCCGTCCGGTAGCCGCTGAAGCCAAACAGGCCGAGGACAGTGTAGCCGGACGCCTTCATCAGCTTGTTGTGCTGCGCCACCAGCAGATTCTCCAGCAGCGTCATGCCGGAAAACAGGCGGATATTCTGGAAGGTGCGCGCCACCTTGGCTCGCGCCGGAATCTCATGGTTCGGCAGCCGTTCGAGCAGATAGCTCGAGCCGTCGCGCCGGTTGAGTGTGAGCATGCCCTCAGACGGCTTGTAGAAGCCGGTGATGCAGTTGAACACGGTGGTCTTGCCGGCGCCGTTCGGCCCGATCAGCGCGGTGATCTCGCCGCGCCTGGCCTGGAAGGACAGGTCGCCGATGGCGACCAGACCGCCGAACTTCATCGACAGATGTTCGACCTGCAGGATGGCATCGTTCACGGATGGGTTCGCATCGCTCATCAGCCGTGGCCCTCCTTGGTGAAGGAGCCGGATACAGCCCTCCTCTCCTTGAGAAAGGCTGTCGGTTCACGACTGCCGACGAAGCCGCGCGGCTTCCACAGCATGACGATGACCATGGCCATGCCGAACAGCAGCATGCGGTAGAGTTCCGGCGTGAAGTCGGGACCGAAGACCTGCTTCAGGAAATCGAGTTCGCGCAGCACCTCGGTGCCACCGATCATCACCATGGCGGCGACGGCGATGCCAACCAGCGAACCCATCCCGCCGAGCACGACGATGGCGAGGATGATGGCCGATTCCAGGAAGATGAAGGATTCGGGGCTGACGAAACCTTGCCGCGCGGCGAAGAACGAGCCGGCGAAGCCGCCGAACATGGCGCCGGTGGCAAAGGCGGTGAGCTTGGTGGTGGTGGTGTTGATGCCGAGCGAGCGGCAGGCGATCTCGTCCTCGCGCAGCGCTTCCCAGGCGCGGCCGACGGGCATGCGCCTAAGCCTTATGGTGACGAAGGCGGTGAGCAGGCAGAGCCCGAGGATCAGGTAGTAGAGGAAGATCTTGTAATAGGCGCTCGACGTGGCGATGTCCAAGACCTTGGCGATATAGTTCGGATCCGAGACGTTGAACGACATCAGCCCGAAAAACGTGACCTTGGGAATGCCGGAGATACCGGCCGAGCCGTTGGTAACCTCACGCCAATTGATCAGCACGAGACGAATGATCTCGCCGAAGGCCAGCGTCACGATCGCCAGGTAGTCGCCGCGCAGGCGCAGCACCGGAAAGCCCAGCAGCACTCCCCAGAAGGCGGCCATGGCGCCGGCGGCAGGCAGCAGGATCCAGAACGACAGGCCGTATTGCGTGCCGAGCAGCGCATAGGCATAGGCGCCGACGGCATAGAAGGCGACATAACCAAGGTCGAGCAGGCCGGCGAGGCCAACGACGATGTTCAGCCCCCAGGCCAGCATGACATAGATCAGGATCTGAATGCCGTAATTGTCGACCCATTTCAGAGAACCCTGGAACCCGGCGGCCACCGATCCTCCGTACAGAGCAAGCACCAGCACAACGATGATCGGGTAGAGCGCCAGTGCGGTTATGCCCAATGCCGAGAAATGGGCATGGATGAAGGTTCGGAAATAAAACATCACCGAGGCCAGGGCGTAGATGGTCGCCAGCGCTCTCAGGAACCGTGCATAACCGGCCAGGCCGGGCCCCAGCAATCCGTCAAGGGAGCCGGCAAGGAAAGCCAGCACGGCCACTGTGACGATGGCGGCGATGAAATACGGCAAGCGGAAGAACCGCGCCGCCATGCTCTGCGGCAGCAGGCCGGTGGCGACGTCGACGATCTTCTGATTTGCCAGGAAAGGCTGTCCGTAGGCGACATAGAGAAAACGGCCGGCCATGGTCAGCACGACCACGACTGCAAGAAGCCACCAGCGCTGTACAAGGATCAGCTCGTTGGAGATGTTCTGATCGGTCCTCAGGCCGATGAACAGCACGAACAGGCCGAGCGCGATGGCGCCGGCATAAAGCGCTTCGCGGGTAGCGCGCTGCATGGGAGTGGCGACGATGTCGCGCTCCGGAGACGTGGTGACCGCCATGAACTCAGACCTTTTCGACTTCTGGCCGGCCGAGAATGCCGGAAGGCAGGAAGATCAGCACGATCGCCAGGATGGAAAAGGCCGCGACGTCCTTGTAGTCGATCGAGAAATAAGCCGACCACATGCTTTCGATGAAGCCGATCATGAGCCCGCCGAGCACGGCGCCGGGCAACGAGCCGATGCCGCCGAGCACGGCCGCGGTGAACGCCTTCACGCCCGGCGTGAAACCGTCGGAGAAGGCGATGACGCCATAATACATCAGGAACAGCGTGCCGGCGACGGCGGCAAGGGCCGCACCCATGACGAAGGTGATCGAGATGGTGCGGTCGACGTCGATGCCGAGCAACGCCGCCATCTTGCGATCCTGCTCGCAAGCCCTTTGGGCTCGACCCAGCGAGGTCTTGTTGACCAGGTACCAGAACAGCGCCAGCAGCAGCGCGGTGACGATGACGATGACGATTTGCTTCAGCGACACGCTGACGCCCTCGATATTATAGACCTTGGACACCATCGGCGGGATCGGCTTGTTGCGCGGCCCCTGCGTCACCTGGACGAAGTTCGACAGCGCGATCGACATGCCGATCGCGGTGATCAGCGGCGCCAGCCGGAACGACCCGCGCAACGGCCGGTAGGCTACCTTTTCGATCGTCCAGTTGTACAGGCTGGTCAACAGCATCGCGACGATCATCATGACCAGCAGCGCGATCACCACCGGCACCGAATAGAACATCGCGCCGAGGATGAGGAAAACGATGAGGGCGGCGAAGGCGCCGACCATGAAGATGTCGCCATGGGCGAAATTGATCATGCCGATGATGCCGTAGACCATCGTGTAGCCGATCGCGATCAGTCCATAGATCGATCCCAGCGTCAGCCCGTTGATAAGCTGCTGGACAAAATACTGCATGCTGTCGTGGCTCCCCTGGAATGTCGCCCATGCAGACGCATTCCTTTTCGTATTTCCCCTAGTCGTAAAGTTTCGAGCCCGGATTGCAACGTCATTCTTTAATCGGCATGCGTGATTTTGAAGCACGCAATCGGATTGCCCGTTCTTCCCTTCCCGGCCTCTGGACTATCGCCGACCCTATCATTGGCCTAACGCAATGTCTTTGGCGATTCGTCGTCAAAATGCACGCTGCTTCGAAGGAATCGCCGTAAAAATAAGTTGATGAGCGGGATCGTTGCGCCGTCTGGGCAATCGATCCTTGCATTCTGTTCGATTCCCCTGCGTCAGGATTCTCTTTCTATTTGACGACGAATCCGTGCGCGAACGGATCGCGATCGTCGATGAAGATCGTGTTCAATCCGGTCATGCGCGCCCAGCCGCCGATCGAGGGGACGATCGCCGGCTTGCCCGCCACCGTGACTTCCTTCTCGACCCTGCCCTTGAACAGCGAGCCGATGATCGATTCGTGGACGAATTCGTCACCGGTCCCAAGCTTGCCCTTGGCGTGAAGCTGCGCCATCCGCGCCGAGGTGCCGGTGCCGCAAGGCGAGCGGTCGATCGCCTTGTCGCCGTAGAAGACGGCGTTGCGCGCATCCGCCTGGCTGTCGGTCGGCGTACCCGTCCACATTATGTGCGACAGCCGGCCGATGCCGGGATTCTCGGGATGCACGAAGGCGTATTTTTCGTTGAGCCGCTGCCGCACCACCGGGCTCCAGGCGATGAGGTCGCCGGCAGAGTGGTCGGCCATGTCGCGATAGGTCTTCTGCGGCTCGACGATGGCGTAGAAATTGCCGCCATAGGCGACATCGACGCTGATCTCGCCGAGCTGCGGACATTCGACAGTCAGACCCTCCGCATGGAGGAAGGACGGCACGTTGGTGATGCGCACCTCCTCGACATATTCGCCGACCTGCCTGTACTCGGCGGTGACCAGGCCGGCCGGCGTGTCCAGCCTGAGCAAGCCCGGTGTCTTCGGCTTGACCAGCCCTTGCTCGATGGCCATCGTCACCGTGCCGATGGTGCCGTGACCGCACATTGGCAGGCAGCCCGAGGTTTCGATGAACAGGATGGCGATATCGCAATCGGGCCGCGTCGGCGGATAGAGGATCGAGCCGGACATCACGTCATGGCCGCGCGGCTCGAACATCAGCCCTGTTCGGATCCAGTCATATTCGGCCAGGAAATGCGCGCGCCGCTCCATCATCGTCGCGCCGTTGAGCAGCGGTCCGCCCCCGGCGACCAGCCGCACCGGATTGCCGCAGGTGTGACCGTCGATGCAGAAGAAGGAGTGGCGCGCCATTTCTAGATCCCGTCAGAAGCGGTTCGGAGAAAACGGTGACAGATCAAACACCGGATTTTGGCCGAGAATGAGATCGCGAACCAGGCGTCCGGTGGCAGCCGCCTGGGTGAGGCCGAGATGGCCGTGGCCGAAGGCATAGACTATCGTGCCGGCCTGCCTGGCGCCACCGATCACCGGCAGCGAATCCGGCAGCGATGGCCGCAATCCCATCCATTCGCGGCCGCCGGCCGGGTCAAGCCCCGGCAGGAATTTCTGCGCCTTGTCGAGCAGCGCTTTCGAGCGGGCGTAGTTGGGCGGCCGCTCGATGCCGCCGAGCTCGACCGCGCCGCCGACGCGCACGCCGGTTTCAAGCGGCGTGACGACGAAGCCGTGGCCGGAGAAAATAAGTTGCCGCTTCACGTCGAATGCGGTCTTCGGCAGCGTCGTGTTGTAGCCGCGCTCGGTTTCGAGCGGGATGCGGTCGCCGATATGTTTCGCCAGGAGATGCGACCAGGCGCCGGCGGCGATGACGAGGCATTTTGCCTGCCGCACCGTGCCGTCGGCCAGCGTCAATGTCGCGCCGTCCTGTCCCGCCCCGACGTGGTCGATCCGAGCCTTTTCGAAACGCGCGCCCTTGGTTTCGGCATAGGCCCAGATCGCTTTGCCCAATAATTTCGGATCCGTAACAGTCTTCCATCCCGGCACGAAAGTGCCCTTGACGAACCGCGGCGACAGGCCCGGCTGCAAGGCGGCGAGCGCATCGCCCTCGGCTTGGCTGAAGCCGATGCCGAAGCGTTGCCTCGCCGCCCAGCCGGGCAGCGACGCCTTGAACTCGGCCTCGCTCTCGTAAAGTTCGAGCGAGCCGTCCTCGCGCAGCATATTTTCGGTGCCTGAGCGCGCCATCAGCCCGGCCCATTCGGCCTCGGCGAGCCGCATCATCCCGGCCTGCGCCGCGAGGCTGGCCGCGTAGCGGTCGCTTCGTCCGGCGCGCCAGAAGCGAACAAGCCAGGGCAGCAACTTCGGCAGGTAGGTGGGCGGGATGCTGAGCGGGCCGAGCGGATCGGCAAGCCATTTCGGCAGATGCCTGATCATGCCCTTGTGGGCCAGCGGCAGCACATCGGAAAACGCCAGGGCGGCGGCATTGCCGGAACTCGTTTCCTCGCAGATCCCCGTCCGATCGAAGATCGTGACGTTTCGCCCCGCCTCGGCCAGATAGGCGGCGACACAGATGCCGATGATGCCGCCGCCGATAATGGCGATGTCCTCACCTTCTCCCCGTTCACGGGGAGAAGGTGCCCGAAGGGCGGATGAGGGGCGGCGCCCCGCTTTTGCCGACTTGGAAATTCCTTGCACGTGGGCGCTGCCCCTCATCTGGCTGCCGCCATCTCTCCCCGTAAACGGGGAGAAGAGAGCCTGCCTCAAAACCTCGGCAGCTCCGGCCGCGCCGCCAGCGCATCCCGGACGATCTTCTCGACCATCTTGCGGCGCTCGCCCGACAGCGGCTGGCGCGGCATGCGCACGCGGTCGTTGGTGTTGATCGCCAGGACTTCGGCGAGCTTGATGTTCTGCACCAGATAGGTCGACACGTCGAGGTCGAGCAGCGGCCGGAACCAGCGGTAGATTGTCAGCGCCTCCTCGCGGCGGCCCTGCTTCATCAATTGGTAGATCGCGACCGTCTCGCGCGGGAACGCGGTGACCAGCCCCGCCACCCAGCCGATGGCGCCGACCGACAGCGCCTCGAACGCCAGATTGTCGACGCCGGTGAACAAATCGTAGCGGTCGCCGAAGCGGTTGATGATTTCGGTCGAGCGGCGGATGTCGTCGGAGGATTCCTTGATGGCGACGAAGCGCTTGTCCTTCGCCAGTTCCTCCATCTGATCGACGGTGACGTCGACGCGGTAGGCAAGCCGGTTGGAGTAGATCATCACCGGCAGGTCGCCGGCCTCGGCGACGGCGCGCAGTGCGGCAACCGTCTCCTCCGCATTGGTGTGATAGATCGGGCTCGGCACCACCATCAGCCCGTTGGCGCCCTCTCTGGCGGCGCGGCGCGCGATCGCCGCCGCCTCGCGGGTGCCGGGTTCGTTGACAGTCAGCAGAACCGGCTTGCCGCCGGCGATCTTCTGCGCGGTCTTCAGCACGTCGATCTTCTCGTCATGCGAGAGCATCGGCCCCTCGCCGAGCGAGCCGCAGACGATGATGCCGTCGCAGCCAGCCTCCATCTGCAGCGCAAAGCAGCGTTCCATCTCGGCATGGTCGAGGCGGTCGTCCTCAGTGAATTTGGTTGTGACGGCGGGGAAAACTCCGGTCCACATAGCGGTGCTCCATCTGATATATCAGTCGTATATTTGTTAGGAAACGGACTGTCAACACGGATTTCGCTATGATATACCAAAAATATATCAGGAGCTCGCCTTTGATATTCAATGGAACAAGCCCGGCATTCGAGCCAGTGGCGGCGAAAGCCTACCGCGTGCTCGAGCACATGATCGTGACGCTCGAACTGGCGCCTGCAAGCTTCATCACCGAAGGCGCGCTGATCGACAGGCTGGGGCTCGGCCGCACGCCGGTGCGCGAGGCGATCCAGCGGCTGGCGTGGGAGGGACTGCTGGATGTCCGGCCGCGTGCCGGCATCGCCATTGCCCCGCTGCATCCCGGCGACTGGTTGCGCGTTCTCGATGCACGACGTGGCGTCGAGGTGGTTCTTGCCCGCTCGGCCGCCCGCTTCGTCACCCGCGAGGCGGCCGACCTGTTTCACGACGCGGCACTGGCCATGCAGAGGGCGGTGATATCGGGCAATGTGCTGGCCTTCATTCAGGCCGACAAGGCGCTCGACGAGGCGCTGGCGCTGGCGGCCGACAATCCCTTCGCCGCGCGGCTGGCGGCCCCGTTGCAGACCCACAGCCGCCGCTTCTGGTTCCGCTACAAGGCCGACACCGGGCTTGCCGAATCGGCCGAGCACCATGTCGCGCTGATCCGCTCGATCCTCGACGGCGACGAGGACGCCGCCGCCAAGGATGCCAAGCGTCTGATGGCGCTGCTGCGCTGCCATGCCGCGGCGGCCGCTACGCGATAGAGATCGGCAGCAAGCTTCGGCAGGCTCTTTGAGTTCCGCCCACAGGCGCTGAGCATCGCTCAATTCGTCAGGCGTCCTGGTCGGTCGGGATCACCACGTTTTCCCAATGTTCGCCGGCCGCGACAATGCAGCTTCTGCCGGCGACGTCGGTGACGATGATCGTCCAGCTTCCGCTGTCGGCGACATAGACTTCCATAATCGCCATCTGACCGATCAGCCCGAAAGCAAACTGTCTTTCCTGGAACTGCTCGCTCAGGTGGGCGACGAGATCGCGATGTTCAACGCAGTATTGATATTGGGCGCTTGCGGCGTTCGTACCCACCGCCGATGCGCCAGCAAGAATGAGGGTTTTCAACCCAACCAACAGCGATTTGCGCGCCATAGGGCATCTCCTTTGCCATCACGTCCGGCAAAGGAAGAGCCCTCATTTTGCCGGAACGATCCAGGCCGGTCCCGACGTCATCATCATCGCGTCGTTCCTTTCCGTGTTCCGGTCTGTCATCAGCGGGGACGAATCAAAATGTTCCCACTATGTTCCATATATGGTGTCGGCAACAAAAAAGCGCAAGCAGGCGCCCGCTGGGGCGCCTGTGGATCGTTTCATGGTCGTCGCCGAGAACCGCGGCCTGCGCGCGGCTATGCTAAGGCGGCTGCCACCCGCTAGGCGGCTCAGGTCCCTGGCAGCGCCGCTGTCTTCACCGCGCTCTCCCAGCCTTCACCCACCGAAACCACGCAGCTTTGACCGCGTGTGTCACTGGCGAGGATGGTCCAGGTGCCCTGATCGGAAACGAAGACTTCAACAATCACATTCGGATTGACGACGCCGATCGCGGTTGGATTTTCCCGGAACTTCTCGCCGAGCGCCTTGATCATGTCGGCTCGTGGCGCGCATTGTTCGGCCGCTGTTGCCGGGGCCGCGGAAAACGCGGCAGCCGCCGCGCCAAGTATCGACACCATGAGACGTGTCATCTCACACCTCCTTGCGCCGGCCGTACCCCCCGAAGCTGTCGTCAGCGCCGTTGGTCGATCTGCCGCATCTCCTTTGCGGCAGGATTGCAAGTTAAGGCTTCTGCAGTCCGCCTGGTTCCATCACATTAGCGTTCAGGCATACACGCGGCCGCGACCAGTCAGCAAAAAGGCCCGGTTTCTGGCCGGGCCTTTTTCGTCTTCAATCATAAAATCTGGAGCTGTTTGTCGACCGGCTAATTCATCGTCGGGATGACGAATTCGGCGCCGTCCTTCACGCCTGCCCGCGCGCCC